>DDSR01000102.1 GCA_002343455.1 Deltaproteobacteria bacterium UBA2385
CCGGGTGTGGCTCCTGCCGTGGGACCTCGACAACACGATGATGGTGCCGAGCCCGATCCGCGACGGCTACGGGATGCCGGACTGGAACGCGTCGCCGACGGACTGCGCGCTGCGCCAGGTGTTCCTCGGGTTCTACGGGCGGCCGCCCGCGTGCGACAAGTTCATCGGGCTGATGGCGCAGGTGCTGTGGAGCGACTACCAGGCGCGCACGACGGAGCTGCTCGCCGGACCGGCGACGACGGCGGCGCTCGAGGCGGAGATCGCCGCGATGGAGGCGCTGCTCGCGCCCGAGGTGGCGACGGACATGTTCGGACCGGGGATGGCGGCGTGGCAGCAGGCGGTCGGCGACCTGCGCGCCGACGTGCCGGTGCTCAGGGCGCGTGTGGCACCGTAGCCGGCTCGAACAGGTCGAGGGGATCGCCTTCGACGTCGTGCTCGTCACCGTCGCGGTGATGGTGAGCACGGACGAGGTCCAGGCGTGGCTCTTCGAGCACCCGCGCGAGCTGTACTACGGGGTGTCGGCGCTGCACGTGATCGCGTTCCCGGCGCTCATCTGCGCGGTCGTCGCCGGCTACGGCCGGAGCGAGCAGGCGATGCTCGGGAAGGGCTCGAGCGTGCTCGTGTGGGCGACGGTCCTGTTCTTCGGGTGCAGCTTCATCGTGCCCGCCGTGCTCGGGCTCGCGCTCGATCAACAGCTCTGGGTGATGATGGGGACGGTCTTCGGGCCGCTGGTCCTGCTGGCCGCCGCCGTCGTCGCCGGCGTCGTCGGCGAGCCCTCGGACACCTTCGCCATCGTCCTGATCGTCCTGCTCAACGCCGTGATCGGCTTCGTGCAGGAGTACCGGGCCGAGAAGGCCATGGAGGCCCTGCGCCAGATGGCCGCGCCCTTCGCCCGGGTGCGGCGAGGCGGCGCGCAGCAGGACGTGCCCTCGGCCGAGCTGGTGCCCGGCGACCTGGTGCTGCTGGAGGCTGGCAACATCGTGCCCGCGGACCTGCGGCTGGTGGAGAGCGCGCGGCTCTCGGTCGCCGAGGCGGCCCTGACCGGCGAGTCGCACCCGATCGAGAAGGCCCTGGACGTCCTGGACGACCCTGCGCTCTCGCTGGGGGATCGCGCGAACATGGCCTGGAAGGGCACGATGGTCGCCGCCGGTCGAGGCAGCGGCGTGGTCGTGGCCATCGGCTCGCAGACCGAGCTGGGCCGCATCGCGCAGCTGCTGGACTCGGCCGACGAGGTCAAGACCCCGCTCCAGAAGCGCCTCGCCCGCTTCGGCGGTCGCCTCGCCGTGCTGGTGCTGGTCGTCTGCGCCGGGGTCTTCGCCGCCGGCCTCGCCCGCGGGGAGCCGCCCGCCCTGATGTTCCTGACCGCGGTCAGCCTCGCCGTCGCCGCCATCCCCGAGGCCCTGCCCGCCGTCGTCGCCATCTCCCTGGCCCTGGGCGCCTCGCGCATGGCCAAGCAGAACGCCCTGGTGCGGCGCCTGCCCGCGGTCGAGACCCTGGGCTCGGTCACGACCATCTGTACGGACAAGACCGGCACCCTCACGCAGAACAAGATGCTGGCCGAGGCCTTCTGGGAGCCGGGTGAGGAGCAGTCGCCCACGGTGGGCCTCCTGGAGGCGATGGCCCTCGTCAACGACGCCGTGTGGGACAGCGCGGGCGCGCTGAGCGGCGACCCGACCGAGACCGCCCTGGTCGAGGCGGCGCAGGCCCATGGCCAGGACCCGACGGCGCTGCGCGAGGCCTTGCCGCGGGTCGCCGAGCTGCCCTTCGACTCCACCCGGATGCGGATGGCCACGGTGCACGCCGTCGACGGAGGCTTCCGCGTGCTGGTCAAGGGCGCCCCCGAGGCGGTCCTGCCCGAGTGCGGCGACGCGGCCGAGAGCCTCGCCAAGGCCGAAGAGCTGGCCGCGCAGGGGCTGCGGGTGCTGGCCTTCGCCGAGCGGCGGCTGGAGACCCTGCCCGAGGATCTGTCCACGATCGAGCGGGAGCTGAGCCTGCTGGGCCTGGTCGGCCTGATGGATCCGCCCCGGGAGGAGGCCCAGGGCGCCGTCGCCGAGTGCAAGGCCGCCGGCATCGTCCCGGTGATGATCACCGGTGACCATCCCGCCACCGCCCGCGCCATCGCCGTGCGGCTGGGCATCCTGGAGGAGGGGGGCCGGGTGCTCAACGGGACGGAGCTCGCCGCGCTGAACGACGAGGACTTCGCCGCCCAGGTCGGCGAGATCCGCGCCTTCGCCCGGGTCGACCCCGGGCAGAAGATCCGCATCGTGCGGGCCTTGCAGGCCACCGGACAGTTCGTCGCCATGACCGGGGACGGCGTCAACGACGCCCCCGCCCTGAAGCGGGCCGACATCGGCGTGTCCATGGGCGAGGGCGGCACCGACGTCGCCCGCGAGGCCTCGCATATGGTCCTGCTCGACGACAACTTCGCCACCATCGTCCTGGCCGTGCGCGAGGGCCGCCGCATCTTCGACAACATCCGGCGCTTCGTGCTCTACACCATGAGCAGCAACGCCGGCGAGATCCTGACCATCTCGGTGGCCCCCTTCCTGGGCCTGCCCATCCCGCTGCTGCCCATCCACATCCTGTGGATCAACCTGCTGACCGACGGCCTGCCCGGCCTCGCCCTGGCCGCCGAGCGGGCCGAGCCCGGCGTCATGAGCCGCCCGCCGCGTCCTCCCGACGAGAGCATCTTCGCCGGGGGGCTCTGGCAGCACATCGTCTGGGTCGGCCTCGTCATCGCCGTCCTCTGTCTGGGCGTCCAGGCCTGGGCCATCCGCTCCGGCTCCGATCACGCCCAGAGCATGGTCTTCACCGTCCTCTGCCTCTCGCAGCTCGGCCATGTCATGGCCATCCGCAGCGACCGCGAGTCCCTGCTCCGCATCGGCGTCTTCACCAACAAGCCCCTGATCGCCGCCGTGGTCGGCACCGCCCTGCTGCAGCTCGCCACCCTGTACCTGCCCTTCCTCAACCCCATCTTCAAGACCACCCCGCTGCCCCTCTCCGAGCTGCTGCTCTGCCTGGGCCTCTCCAGCGTGCTCTTCTTCCTCTGCGAGCTGGAGAAGCTGCTGGTGCGGCGGGGGTGGCTGTACCAGGGCCGAAGAGCGCGGTAGATGCGCGCATGGACTCGCCTGCGACCCTGGCCCTGACCCGCGTCAACCACGACAGCTCCTGGCTGATCGAGCTCGACGGGACCCGCATCCTGCTCGACCCCTGGCTGATGGGGCCGGCCATCGTCGGCCTGCCCTTCATCCACCAGGCCGACCTCGCCGAGCCCGGCCTGCCCGTCGACCAGCTGCCCGAGTGGCACGGCCTCGTCATCAGCCACCCCTTCGCCGACCACTGCCAGGTCGACACGCTGGGGGCCCTGCCCAAGGACCGGCCCGTCTTCGTCCCGGCGGTGGCCTGGCTGCGGACCAAGCGGCTGGGGCGCTTTCCCAGCATCACGGTTCTCAGCGACGGCACCCGCGGCGCGGCGCCCAAGGTCCTGGGCGAGGTCGAGATCTCCTACTGTCGGGCCAGCAACCCCTTCGACCCGACCCACAACGGGCTGGTCTTCCGGGGAAGACAGAGCGGGCGCAGCGTGGTGTACTGTCCGCATGGGCTGCTGGTCGGCACGAAGACAGTCGAGCGCGTCCAGGAGCGGGCCGGCGGAAAGGTCGACGCCCTGCTGTGCAGCTTCTCGTTTCTGGATCTTCCGTTCTACCTGGGGGGGATCGCCAACCTAGGGGTCGAGCACGGCAAGAGGCTGGTGGAGCACTTGAAGCCGACGTATACGTTCTGTACGCATGACGCGCCGAAGCCGGACTCGGGCTTCATCGCGCGGATCGAGAAGCTGGTGCACCCCGGGCCGCTGGCGCCGTTGCTGGAGGAGGCGGGGTCGGCGTCGCGGACGTGTGGGCTGGCGGTGGC
>DDSR01000096.1 GCA_002343455.1 Deltaproteobacteria bacterium UBA2385
CGGGTGACGATCAGCCCCGGGGAGGTCCACATCGAGTACAGCGCGGCCTTGGTGGCGGGGTCGGGTGGGCTGGTGGGCGGTGGGGCTTCAACCGCGACGGGTAACTGCGGGCATGGTCGGAGTAGCTGCGTCATCCACCCGCGCTTGCCCTGGATGAGGTTGAAGCGCAGGCCGTCCTGGGAGCGGCGCGAGAAGTAGTAGTAGATGGCGATGGCCGACAGGGTGTTGCCCTGGCGCACCCCGCGCCCGTTGCGCTGCTGGAGGGTGGCCGGCTCCCAGGGCAGGTCCAGGTGGTGGATCGCACAGGTCCGCGTCTGGAGATCGATGCCCTCGTAGGCGATCTGGTTGGCGATCACGACGTCGAACTTCGGCGCCTCGCCGGCCTCCGGGTCGCCGTTGAACTCGCGGGCGATGCGCTGGCGGTCGGCGGCGGCCTTGGCGACCTCGGCGTTGAGCACGCCGATGCGGGCCTCGGGGATGCCGGCGCCCACGAGCACGTCGCGCACCCAGCGGTGGGCGGCCACGTTGTCCACGAAGACGATGTGGCCGCAGGTCCGATTCGCCAGCACCCGCTCGGCCAGGGCCTCGAACTTGGGCGAGCTGGCGTCGTTGACCTGGTCGGCGTTCTTCCAGCCGTAGCCTTCGTCCAGCTCGGCGTGGATGGCGACCAGCGCCATGCGGGCGAGCAGGCCCAGGATCTTCGCCTTGTCGGCGGGGTCATCGCTCTTGAGCGCGGCCTCGATCTGCCGGACGTAGGCGTCGTACTTGGCGTCCTGCCCGGCGTCCATGTCGACCTCGACCATCTCGACCTTGGGCTCGGGCAGCTTCAGGCCGACCTCCTCGGCGGTCTTGAACTCGCCGTAGCGGAGGATCACGTCGCGCAGCTCGTGCAGGTTCTGGAAGCCGACGACGGCGCCGCGCTCCTCGACTTCCATCGAGGGGGTGACGACGGGCCTGATCTCGATGCGCAGGTAGCGGTCGATGAACTGTTCCGGGTCGCGGATACCCATGCGCGACCAGGCCCCGGGATCGACGTACTGGATGAGGCTGTAGAACTCCAGGGGGCTGTTCTTCGCGGGGGTCGCCGAGAGCAGGACGACGCCCGCGCCGCCGGTCTTGCGGCGCACGGCCGCGCAGCGGAAGTCGAGCTGCCAGGCGCGCTTGGACCCGTCGCCCGGGTTGCCCATGAAGCGGGGAACACCGCCCTCCCGGTCTTCCGGGAGGTACAAGTTCTTGAAATTCTGGGCCTCGTCCACCATGAGCAGATCCACGCCGATGTCGTCCCAGGCGACGCCCGGGTCGTAGTCCCAGCCAGGGGCGAGCTCCATCTGCTGGGCCACCCAGGCGGCGATGCCCTCGCGGAGGATGGCCTCGTCGCGCTCGGAGAGCTTCTTGCGCTTGGCGGCGTTGCGGCGGCGCAGGGCCACCTCGCGCTGGATCGCCTCGGTCTGCTCGGCGTAGGCGCGCACGGCCTTCTCGTTCATGCGCGTGCGACCCAGCGCCGTGTAGGTGAGCAGCACCACGTCGTACTCGCCGGCCTGGAAGCGGGTCCACTTCTCGGCCCGCTCCTGGGGCGTGTCGGTGTCGCTGGTGGCCAGGCCCTTGCGGTCGCCCCGGCTGATCGTCTTGAGCTTGGACCCGATGACGGCGATCCGGTAGTCGGGCAGCACCCGGCGGAAGTCCGCCTCCCACTTCCAGACGATGCTGTTGGGCACAAGCACGACGGGCCGCTTGCACCAGCCCTCCTGGCGGGCCCGCGCGATGACGCCGATGCCGGTGTAGGTCTTGCCCACGCCCACATCGAAGGCGAGCAGGCCGCCGCGGTTGGCGAGCACCCGCCGGGCGCCGGCGACCTGGTGAGGGTGCAGGCGGGGGCCGTCCTTCTTCCAGCGGGCGATGGGCAGGGCCTCGGCGGCGTAGGAGGGGGCGATGAAGCCCTTGAACTGCCGGTTGTAGGCGTGCTCGACCCGGGCGCGGCGCTCGGGGGTGGCGCCGACCCAGCCCTTGAAGGCGGCGTCCCACTCGGTGGCCTTCTTCATCCGCGCTTTGTCGATGTCCTTCTCGCCCTCGTCGTCGTACTTCTTGGGCGGGCTGAACAGCGTCTTGTCGTGGTTCATCCAGCCGACCAGCAGCAGCACCTCGGGGTGCAGGTCGCGGTCCTTCTTGTTCAGCTCGTCGTAGGCCCAGCCCTTGGGATGCACGAGGCCCTGGGCGCGGACCAGCTCCACGTCGTCGAAGCCGTACTTGCGGCTCCAGGTCTCGTTGATCCACTCCGTCGCGAGGTCGAGCGGCACCCAGCCCTGGCGGGCCGAGACGCCCTCGATGTCGTCGAAGAGGGCGGGAGCGATGGCGGCGAGGAGCTTCTTGGCCTGCTCGTCGGCGCCCTGGGCCTTCGCCCGGTCGTAGCGGGGCCAGAGCGAGCCGGTCAGGTAGACCTCGCCCGGAACGAGCTGGTCCCACTGGTCACCGTCCAAGAACCAGCCGGCGTCGAGCAGCTCGGCCTTGAGCCGGCCGACCTCGAAGCGCCCGCCGATGGAGCGGTGGAAGGCCAGCAGCTCGGCGACGGAGAGCGTGCGGTTCGTCCGGTAGAGCAGCTCGGCCTGGGCAGGCACGTCCTCGACCCGGCCGGCGTAGCGGGGCTCGGGCCTGGCCGGCGCGTGCCGCAGGCCCTCGATGAGCCCGCCCGCCCGGTCGAAGGCCGACAGGAAGCGCTCGGCGCCGGTGGAGCCGCCCCGGGCGAGCTTGACCAGCTCGACGTGCCCGTGGGGGTTGCCGTGGGTCTTGCGCCAGGCGGACAGAGCCTCAAACAGCTCGGGCCAGAGCATCGGCGGCTCGTCGGGGGTCTCGGCGGCGACCAGGGCGAGGTAGCGGTCCACGCGGAGGCCCAGGGTGACGGCGGCGGCCAGCTCGCGGGAGAGGTGGGTGACCTCGGCGTCGGTCTGCCGGGTGACCCCGATCCGGCTGTCCCCGCGCGGGGACACTCGCCCGGCTGGGAAGGAGATGACCTGACAGTCGGAGCAGACGGGGCGCTCCACCAGGTCGGGCAGGCGCGTGAACTCGCCCATGACCTGGTAGCCCCAGCGCGGGGCCTTGGACTGGTCGTCCTCGCCCGCGTCCCGGCCGACCTCGCGGCCGAGGATGTGGCCGGGGAACTCCGTGAAGTAGTGGCCGGTCAGGATCCCCCGGTCGGCGGCGTCGACCTCGGACAGCTCGCCGCCACGAGCGCGGAAGAACAGGAGATCGGTGACCAGCATCGCGCCGGGGAAGATCGCCTCGCGGCCGTTGGGGCGCATCGAGGGCAGGCGGAAGGCGGCGGCGAGGTGGTGGCGGCGCAGCACCTTCTCGCGCAGGGCGGTGAAGCCGGCCGTACGGGAGGTGAGGAAGCCGCCGGGCACCAGGAAGACGCCGATGCCGTCAGGGGCCAGCAGGTCGAGGCCCCGGCGGAGGAAGTAGTGGTAGGCCATCTTCTCGCGGTAGGCCCGGTCGGGGTCCTCCGCGATGGAGGCGCCGCGGATGCCGTAGGGCGGGTTGCTCACGACGAGCTGGAGGCGGCCCTGCCAGGCGGGCCCGCGCTCGCGCACCCAGCGCTCGAAGGGGCCGACGAACAGGTCCAGGTCGGGTCGCAGAGCGGCGAGCATTCGCGAAGAGAGATCCGACCACTCGACGGCGTTCCAGGACACGCGGGGCAGGCCCTCGAAGGCGCGGATCATGCGGCCGATGCCGGCGGAGGGCTCCAAGGCGTGGACCTCGCCGGGGGGGAGGAGCGGGCCGATCACGCGGGCGATCTCCCGGGCCACACGGGTCGGGGTGTAGAACTCGTGGATGAGCCCGCGCTCCTCGGGGACCGGGAAGCTCGGCGGGAAGCGGCCGGTGGCCGAGCGGATCGAGAGTCCGCCCCAGCCGGAGTAGCCGGTGAGCACGCGGCGCTCCTCGGCGGTCGCGGCGCGGCCCTGGGCGGCCAGGGCGGCGGCGACGGTCATGGCGGCGACGTTGGCGGCGGTGCGTTGCGCCGCGCTCCACAGCTCGGGCAGGTCCTCGGTGGGAACCGGGTTCGCGGACGCGATGCGCCGCAGGAGGGGGGCGAGGTTGGCTTCGATGACGGCGACGAGGGCCGGGCGGTTCCGGTCGAGGAAGTCGTCGAGGTAGGCGGCGTCCACGCCCGCCGGCAGGCGGGTGCGCACGAGGGGCACGATGCGGTCGAGGAGGGCGGCGGCGGGGGTCATCAGCGTGCTACACCACCCGTGCCCAGGGGCCTTGCGAGCCCCACGGCGCGGGAGAAGACGTGGGTGCCCAGATTCGACCCTACACAGACTGGGACGCTGCTGCGGTCGAGCGCATCGCATCTGCCAGCGAGATCCAGGTGGTCTCCTTCCTTGGCGCCGAAAAGGCGCCGCTCTTTGTTGCCACCGTGGATGGCGAAGTGGTTGGCTGCATCTGGGGCGTCCTTGAGCCCACAGTCGATCTCGATGTGGCCGTGGACCGGGGACACAGACGGAAGGGGCTCGGGCGAAGGCTGGTGTACGAGACGCTCTCCGTGTACGAGCTCACCGATCGCGAAGTGACATTGACGGTCACCAACCCGACCATGGAGCGAATCGCTGCCGAACTCGGTCTGATGTCTGATGGTCAGGGGAACTGGCAAGGCACGATCTCGCTGCCCGCGAAGGCCAGACCGACCTGAAGGGGGAGTTCCGGTGTTGGCGGAAAGCGCGCTCACGCCCCACCCCGCCCACCGACCTTCTCCAGCAGCTCCCGATCCCGCTCCGACAGCTCGACACAGATCCTCAGCTTCACGCCCTTGCCGAGCATGAACGCGCCCCACACCAGCGCCCCGTAGGGCCCCAGCGTGAGCAGGTAGTCGAGCGTGGGCGTCGCGGCTGCCGGCATCGCCACCATCTCACCGTCCCCGGCCAGCGCCAGCGCCACACACGAGGCCATGACCAGGGCCGGCCCAAGCAGCAGAACGGGCTTCATGACGCCCCCATCTGCGCAGCGGCGGCCTGGATCGCTTGCGCGAACGCATCCACCAGCGCTTTGTCCTTGGCCGGGTCCACCTCGGGCGCCTTCGTCTTCCGCGTCCGCGCCGGAGCCGTCGCCCCGTTGTTCCCCCGGGGGAACGACTCTCCCCCCGGCGTCGGCCGCTCCAGCCCGAGCTTCTGCTGCCCGGCGGCACACGACTTCGCCGCCCGCGCTGCCGCGATGGACACCCGCTCGCTGATCCGCCGAAGCGTGGTCACCACGTCAGGCTTCTCGCCCCGGGCCAGGGCGTCGGCGGCCTGCTGATAGGCGCCCGCCGCCCGCCGAATGTCCTCCAGCGCGGCCTTCTGCTCCTTCCCGGTACACAGCGGCGAAGCGGCGAGGGCCTGGGCGTGCTTGATGAGCCTCCCGGCCCGGCGCAGCAGCTCGGGCGCGTCGGTGGCGCCCCAGGAGGACTGTGCCAGCTCGGCCAGGGCCTCGGCCTCCTTCTCGGTGGCGGCCGCGATGCGCGCCGTCGAGGTCGCCCCCGTGGGCGGGGCGGGGGTGGGCAGCGCGTCGAGCGACGGCACCACGCTCACGCCGGGCATCCCGCCCAAGCCGAAGGCGTCGGCCACGTCGGCGGAGACGGTGACCGCGGGGACCTGGCCCTTGTTCAGCGCGCGGAGGTGCTTGTCGGCCTTGCCCTTCTCCCGGGCCCCGAAGCGCGCCACGACGTTGCCCGAGCCGTCGAGCACGTCGAAGCCGGCCTCGTCCTGGCGCAGCCGGTAGGCGGGGCCGGGCTTGGGCTTGTACCGCTCGGTCGGGTCCTTGGCCTCGCGCGGCGGCCGGTAGGGGTGGACCGCGGCGTACTCGGCGTCCACGGCGTTGCGGCGGCGCGTGTCGCGGAAGCTGCACGCCTCGCTCACCAGGCCCACGACGAGGCCCATGCCGGCCTGGATGGCGTCGGCGAGGCCGTCGCGCTGCACAGACTCCTGCGCCGCCTTCGAGAACCAGCGCGGCGCCCGCTCGAAGGTGGCGGTCCAGCGCCCGTCCAGCCCCGAGGCGAGCCGCAGCGTGCCGTAGGAGGCGACCTTACGCGCCAGCACCATCGAGGGCCGGCCGTCGGTGCAGTAGAGGATCCCTTTCCAGGTGCCGCGCAAGGTGGCGGGACCGGCGGCCGGGGGACTCGCCTTCATCCGCTTGACCTCGGTCACCGCGGCGCTCGGCTCGATCTCCTGCTCCGGGGCCTGGGCGGGCGCCATGCCCTCCTCCCCCCGCCAGATCCGGGCGGGCTGCTTCGTGATCTGGTGGACCAGCACGGCGCTGTCTTCGCGCGGGCGCATGACGAAGGCCATCTCGCCCCCGCAGGCGCGGCCGTAGGCGAGCAGCAGGCGCGGCACGTCCTCGTCGGCGCCCATGATCTGAAGGTTGAACTTCTCAGCCACGGATCACCCCTTCCCGAGCTTGGGGACGATGAAGGCAGCGGCGGCAGCGGCGGCCCCGATGCCGAGCAGCCACACCCAGGCGCCGCCCTTCTTGTCGTCGTCGCCGGCACTCCCCCTGCCGGGGGCCTGCAACGAGGGCGGGGTGGCGGTCGTCGGCTGGAGCTGCGTCCCGCGCTGGCCGGCCTGCACGCGGGCCTCCAGCTCCTGGGCCATGAAGCCCGTCTGGTCGCGCAGCGAGGCGGCGTACTCCCAGGCGGCCACCGCCCAGGCGACCCCGGCCGCGCTGAGGCCCACGGCGCCCACGACGATCACCACCGCCGGGGCGATCCCGACCTGCGGGACCTGCACGGCGTTCTGGGCGATGCCTGCCAACAGCGCGTCGTAGAGCGACTTCATCTCGGCGTAGCGGGCGATGAGGCCCGCGTCGGCCTGGGTGCGCGGGGGGTTGGGGAGCTGGGCTTGGATCCGGTCCAGGTTGGCCTTGCACTCGGCGAGCAGGGCGAAGAAGCCGGTCACCTTCGCCTCGAAGGCCGATGGCGTGGCCTGGATCGCCGCCGACAGCCGCCCGAAGGTGGCGTCGTAGGTGCCGACGATGTTGGCGGTGAAGCGCGCCTTCAGCTCATCCCAGGTCATCGCTCACCCCCGCCGGTCGCAGGCGCGGCAGCCCAGCTCGGCGGCGATGTCGTCGTCGAGCCAGCGGGCGAGGCGCTCGTCGTCCGCCGTGGGCCCCGGCAGCGCGGGGCGGGCTGGCGGCGGCGGCAGCGCGGGAGGAGAGGCCGACTGCTGCTGGACACCCGGCGAGTCCTGCCCCGCCTGGCGACGCCGGAACGCCCGTCCCAACGTCTTGACCAGCGCGGGCGCCAGCAGCAGCGGCCCAAGGCCGAACTCGACGGACCGCTCGGGCACCTCCGCGACGACGAAGAGGCCGGGCTTGACCTCGACCACGGCGGCGCGGAAGCCCTTGCGGGCCTTCATCTTGAGGTTGGGGCCCAACGAAATGGCGGGGCTCCAGGGCGGGGCCAGGCCCTCTCGCAAGCGCTGGCCGCCTCCCTTATGGAGCAGCCCGCGCGGATCCGCGCCCTTGCCCTTGCCCGGCCCGAACAGACCCCGACCGCCGGCCGGTCGGCCCTGGCGGTCTGCCCGTCGGATGGGGGCCCCGAAGTCGCCCTCGGCCTCCGGGTCTTCCTCGTCCTCCTCGGGCTCGTCGTCGTAGACGTACTCGGGGGTCTGCGGCTGGCGCATGGCCTGAGCTCGCGGGTGCAGCGCGGTCGCCTCCTCCTCGGGGTAGGCACCTCCCGAAGCCCGACGCGGCATCGGACGGGGCTGTCGGCTCGGACGAGAGGCGCCCTGGCTGCGGCCCTTCTGACGCCGCTGCTTCCGACGACGGCGCCGCCGACCCTCGAAGCCGGCCTCGTCCTCACCGTTCTGGCGGTTCCAGGTCTCCATCGACACGACGCGGGCATAGCGGGCCATCAGGTGCTCCTCCGGCGCACGGGCCGGTCACGTTCAGGACGAACTTGCAGGGCGAGCCGCTGCGCGACCTCGGGGCCGTTGAGCCGCTGGTCGAGCATCCCGAGCCGGGCGCTCGGATCGTCCAGGTGGAAGCGGGTACCGACCCGGTACCGGACGAGGCAGTGGTAGAGGCCCGGCTGGTCCGGGCGGGAGCGGGTGCGGAGGAAGACCTCGGCCTGAATGTGCTGGAGCTTGCGGCGGCGGGCATCCTCGAAGCCCCCGTCGCCTGCCTTGAGCGCCTTCCAGCCCCGGGCCCGCAGCTCGCCCGCGCGGGCGGCGGCGAGGCTGTCGCAGTCCTCCCAGCCCTGGGCCAGGAGGTTGATGTAGTCCGACCAGGTCTCCTCGGTCTCCCGCTTGTAGACCACGCCGGACTCGTACAGTCCCGGCAGCGCCGGGTTCTCCAGGAGAATGCGCGCGTTGACGCCCGCGAGCCAGTTGAGCAAGCTCACGGCCTCCCATTCGGAGAACGCCAGGGCCACCGTGATGTTCATGGCTCAGGCTTCCCGGCGCAGACGGTAGGGAGCGGTGGAGAGCAAGCGCACATCGACGGTGTGCGCAGGCTTCGTCCCGCCGCCCAGCACCGTCACGGCGCGGACGAAGGTCAGCAAGGGCACGGCCGGCCCCGAACTGTCGAGGGTCTCGAACTTGGCGCCATCGGCGCTGAGCTGGGTCGAGACCACCACGTCGATCCAGTTGGTCTTGTCCAGGCTGGTTTGCAGCTTGGCCCGCGTGGTCGGGCTGGTCGCCCCACCGCTCTGGGTCAGGCCGAAGTAGACCTGGAAGCCCTGGTCACCGTCGTTGACGGTGTCGTCGCTGGGCGGAAGGATCCGGTAGACCGGTCCGGTGCGATCCTCGCTGCCAGAGGCACCGTCGAGGAGCTGGGCGATGTTGCGATGCAGGCGCATGAGCGCTCCGTTCAGATCGAGAGGAGGAAGACCCCGCGGAAGCGGAGGTCGTCAGGGGCCGTGAGGGTGATTCGTCCCGCGCCGCCCAGGGGAAGTCCAGGAGGAGGTTGTTCGTCGCCGAGCACTTCGGCCTGGAGCACCCCCACGCCGTCGTACACCTTGACCACCAGGCTGGAGAGCTGGCTGCGGTCGGCACAGTCCACCCGAAGGTGGGTCGCGAAGGGCGGGATGCTCAGATCCGCCGGGGCGTTGACGGCGCCCACCCCCCGGACCTCGTACTGGTTGCCCGAGACGCAGTAGCCGTCGGCGACGTTGCACCCGACCCGGTTGGGGCGCTCGCTCAGGTTGGCGACCTTGAGCGAGAGGGAGGAGGCGTAGACCGAGAGCCGGGTCGCCCGCGGCACGGTGATCTTCGCCTCCTGCCCCATGCCCTCGCCGCCCGACCAGGCCGCGTGCAGCTCGAAGGGGCCGCCCGAGGCGGAGTACGCCTCGACGATGCGCCAGGCCCCGCCGCACGCCTCGGCCCGCAGCAGATCCACGAAGGAGAGAGCGGCGCCGTCGCTATGCGACGCCAACATCTCCTGGTGGGAGCGGCGAGAGAGGCGGGGAGGGGCCATGGCTCAGCGCCCGCCGCTCAGCAGGTCTTGTTCATCGGCTTGAGACCGATGAGCGTGGCCGTGGTGGCGGTCGTCGAGCCGGCGGTGCCCTTGATGATGATGTCCAGGCCCGGCCGGATCTTCTGCCCGGCCAGCAGGCCGCGCAGCATTCCGGTGGACGAGAACACGCTCACCGGCACACCGCTGGCGTTGTTCCAGACCGGGCGCTCGCCGAAGAAGATCGTGTCGATCTTCGCCGAGGTGTCGCCGGTGAAGGTGATGTCCTTCGACTTGAACCAGTGCTGCGGCCGGATCGTGATGGTGATCGAGTCGCCCGCCGCAGCCGGCGTGTTGCTCTCTCCCGCGAGAGCGGTCGTGCCCCACTTCACCGTGCTCCTCCCTTGCCGGGTGCGCCGGCGGCTCTTGCTGCGGGTCTGGCGACGCTGGCGGCGGGTCTGGCGGCGGCGGCGGCGCCGGGGACCGGCCACCTCGTCACCGAGGTCGTCGGCCGACAGCTCCTCATCGCCCAAGTCGTCGTCCCCGAGATCATCGTCCCCCAGGTCGTCGTCCCCCAGGTCGTCGTCGCCGACATCCTCGTCCCCGAGGTCGTCGTCGCTGAAGTCATCGTCCTCGTCTTCGTCCCAGTCGTCGCGTCCCATGTCCTCGTCCTCCATGTCCTCGGTGAGTCGGCGGGCAGCCAAGCGCCGGCGACGCCGGCGGCCCTCGAAGTCGTCTCCCGCCTCGTCCTCGCCGCCGGGGCGGCTGGAGCGGCGGCGAAGCGTGGTCTTGTCCACCACGAGCTGGCCCGTGCTGCTGTCCTTGAAGACGCGGGCGTTTCCCAGGGGTCGAAGTGCCATGTGCGTGTGCCTCTCTCTCGTGGTTGGGGGTCAGCCCGCGGCTGTCCGGTTCAGGACGCGCGGATGAAGCGGCTGGGGCGGTGGCGCTCGGGCGCGGCCCGGTCCACCGGCTCGGCGCCGCTGGCGTTGGGGGTCAGGAAGATGTCGCGGACCAGGTCGCCGAAGTCGCCCTGCGCGGAAGGGAGCTGCGCCGGGGGCGGCGGTGCTACGGCCGCAGCACCCTGGGGCTGCTCCTGGCCCTTCTTGTCGCGCTTCTCGGCCAGCGCCTTGCCGGCGTTGCGGCCGACGCGACCCAGGCCGATGGCGAGCAGGCCGTTGCCGATGGCCAGCGAGTGGCTGCCGCCCTTGCCGGTCATGCTCTGGTACAGGCCGTAGCCGCCGACCAGCAGCCCGCCGCCGACCCGCAGGTCCACGGGGCCGATGTCCATCTTCTCCTCGCCGAAGTAGCCCTCGGCGAAAGAGGCCCCGAAGGCGGCGCCTTGCATTTCGGCCGTCGCGATCACCGCGTCGGCCACCGCCTCGGACTTCTCCTTCGCCTTGCTGATCCGACCGCCCAGGTTCTTGAGCTTGCCCACGGCATCTGCCAGGGCGCCCTTGGCCTGCTTGTCGGGCACCTTCTCGCCGTTGATCGCCTTGCTGAGTGCGCTGTTCATCCGGTCCTCGCGGTCGGTCTGTGCCGACGGGGTGCCGGCTACGGGGTCGTTCTACTCGCGCAAAAACGAGGAGGTAGGCCGATCCACTAGCCGCCACCGACCGCGCGGAGGCGGTAGACGCGGTGGGTCGGCGGCCGGTCGCGGCGAGGCGGTTGGCGGGCGCGGTTGGGGTCCAGCAGCCCGGCGGTCAGGCGGCTGGAGGCGCGGTCCGCGCGGTCGGCCGAGCGGTTGGCGGCGCGGCTGATTCACCAGCCGCACGGCGGGTCCGCGGCAAGGGCGGCGGTAAGCGGTTTCGCGTGTTCTTTCGAGCACATGAATGTAGATTGTGTGCGTTCTGGCGAGGCGAATTGCCCCGCCGTCAACCCCCAGGGGGCCCGATGCACGACATCCGCTTCGAAGGACTTGAGACCACCGACCGGCGCCTGCGCGAGCTGGCCGACGACCTGGGCTACGTCTCCCTCGCCGAGGTCACCGGCCGACACTCCTGCGAGGCCCTCGGCCGGGCCGACTTCACCGTCACCGATCTGGCGCCCTACCTGGGCGAGGCCGATCCCTCGGAGCTGGACGGCCTGGGCGAGCTGGGCGAACTCCGCGAGATCGGGGATCTGAGCGATCCGGGCAACGAGGACCTGGCCCGCGCCGCCTCGCGCTGGGTGCGCCAGGTCGCCGCCGCCAACATGGCCGGCCGGGCGCAGGCCAAGTTCAAGGTCAGCCTGTGGCGCCCCAAGGGAGACGCGCTGCTCCACTCCGCGCGCTTCCTCGCCCGCAACCCCCTGCACCTGGACGGCGACGAGGGGGAGGACTTCCCCCTCATCCCGGCGCCATCCCCGACCGTGTCGGCGCCCATGCCCGGCGTGATGGTCAGCCCCGAGGAGCGGGTCTGGGCGGCGCTGGGCGAGGGCTACACCCGCCTCATCGCCCTGGCCCAGGGCACCTACTCCCACATCGCCGGCCTCCAGAACACCGCCATCGTCAGCCTCAACGGCCAGAACCAGCGGCTTCAGCGCGTCGTCGAGGAGCTGTCCGGCGACCTGATCCAGATCAAGATCGGCGCCTACGAGGTGGAGAGCGGCCGGCGCACCGACGACGGCGAGGCCAAGGTCCGCGAAGAGCTGGGCCGCCAGTTCATCAGCGAGCTGGGCACGCTCGGCCGCGTCGTGGCCTCGGCCAGGCTGGGTCTCTCGCCTGAGCTGGTCGAGCTGTTCGAGACCGTCAACGCCTCGCCCGAGCTGCTCGACGCCCTGCGCAGCCCCGACGTGCGGCGGCTCCTGAAGGACGAGAAGACCCGCAAGGAGCTGGCCGAGCTGCTGAAGATGGCCGCCGCTGCCGGTGACCCCCCGGCCGCCGCCAACACACCCCCACCGCCTCAGGAAGAGGAGTTTTCCAAGGCGGCCTGACCCTCTCCCTCAACCCAAGAACCCCCTGGAGGTCTCGTGCCTGAGAACCGCCGTGCCACCCGTCTGCCTTCTTCCAGCGAAGCCCGCCCCTTGTGGGCCCGCGCCCTGGATACCTTCTACGGCCCGAGCTTCGACGTGCGCTCCCGCAAGGAGCTGGCCGAGTCCATGGCCGACTTCCTGGAGCTGCCCCCCGGCGAGCAGGCGTTCCACCAGGCGCACCTGGCTTTCCGGCAGACCCAGGGCCTCGCCGATGTCCACGCCAGCTTGCGACGGATCGAGGGGTTGCTGGAGGCCCTGCCTGTTTCCGCGCTGAAACACCTCGCGCCGATGCGCCAGGCGCTCGAAGAGATCGCCGAAGCGCAGTCCGAGGTGCTGGAGGCGCTGGAGGACCAGGTTGGCGGCGAGGATGAGGATGATGAGGACGAGGACGAGAACGAGGAGGTGCTCTTGGCTGAGGCCGCAGTGGAGCCGGCTGAGCCCGAGGTCGTTGTGCCTGAGGTCGTCGAGCCGCAGCCGGACGAAACCCCGGCGCCGAAGACGCCGCGTCGGGCGCGGGTCATCGACGTGCCCAGCTCGGAGGCCGCGTGAACCCCGCCCTGGCCCAGGCCCCCGATGCGCTGCGGGTCAACCTGACCGTGCCCACCACCCAGGTCCGGCTGGGGCCGCTGTCTTTCGACGGGCTCCAGGCGTTCCTGGGCGTGCCCCTGGCCGAGGTGCTCGCCCCGCTCATGCGCGCCGCGCGCCACCAGCGGCCGGGCGAGGCTGGCGCGCTGCTCGACGTGTACCCGCTGGCGATCCCCGAGGGCGAAGGGCTGAGCATCCCCGTGAAGCTGCTCGGGGACCTGGGGTTCCGGAACTACCAGGGGCTGCTGGTGCTCATCGTGCCGGCGGCGGTGGCCGAGGTCGTGCGGCAGGAGCTGGCCGGGGAGATCGCCGCGCGGGAGGCCGTCGGGCCGCGCTTTGTCGAGGCGCTGGGCGGCGGCGGATTCGTCGCGGAGTTCGCGGTGCGGCTGCGGCCCGGGATGCGGAAGGCGGTGCCGCTGGGGACGTGGGGGGAGATTGGGGTGGAGGCGGGCTGAATATCTGCCAGTACGAGCGATTCTGGAAGTGGAACCCCCCCGGTTCCGGGTCTCGCCCCTCCCTGCCCTTCCCCGCCCCTTCATGGCCCTTTGTTGCAAGGCCGAAGCGCCTTGGCTATGGTCCCCACGGGAGGAGTCTTCCAATGACCGAGTTGGCATCCAAGCGGAGCCCCGCCGCTCGCGGAGACAACTGCCAGCATCGCTTCCAGAGCCGGGATAGAGCTATTCCGTAACACGCAATTACATCACCAGAATTGAAATGTGCCTTAAGGACCGAAGTTCCGGGGTTGGGATGGAATCTTGTAGGCAACACATTCGAAATGCATAGGAGTCTGACATGTCGATTCGCTGGTCCACGTTCCGTGGTGTCGTACGCGATGCCGATACCTCCAGCCGTCTGGTCGGCGCCCGGGTCCTTCTGAAGGGCCTCCGCCGTGGAGGCGTCGTCGCGACGCACGAGGCATTCACGGACAAGGATGGGCGGTTCAGCGTGAGCTTGTCGGGGTTCGACTCAAAGGACCAAGAGGTCCGCCCCAGCACATTTCAGGTTGAGGTGTGGCTAGCCGATACCCGGCTGCAACTGAGCCAGGGCCCTTTGCGGTTCCGAGCCTCTCAGGTGCCCCAGGACGCCGACATCAAGGTCAACCAGCCGAATGAATCCACCCTGTTCGACGATCCTGTGGCTGCACCGGGCAGCAGCCCGTCGGTGCGTGGCTGGATCCGTCTGGACGATGGCACGGGCATTGGCAACATCCGGGTACGGGTGTTCAAGCAGCAGCTCGGAGGGCCCGTTGAGGTGCCCGGCTCCTCCTTCGCCCTTCGGACCGATACACAAGGAGCCTTCGAGCTCGGCTCAAACAATATCCAGGCCGGCCCCCCGTGGGACCTGTTCATTCAGGTGGTCGACGACTCGGTTACGCCCGAGGCCATCCTGGCCGTCTCGTCGTTGGTGTTCAACGCAGCCAACAGCATGCGCATCGACGCTGTTGTATCGAGCAAAGTGTGGACGCCGCAGTCGGACTACGCGGTCATCACCGCCGCCCTTGAGGCTCCGCAGGCCCTTGGGGTGAGCTCCGGCTGGTCGAACTCCACCTTCACCGCTCTGACGGCCGACGACGTGGCGTGGTTGGCTGGAAAGGTGAAGCAGCCCATCAAGCGGGTCGCGGACTATGTGGCCGGCTGGAAGCTCAAGGCAAAGGTGGGGCTTTCGGACGCAGAGGTCGGCTACGCCCTGGTTCGAGGACTTGGCACCGCAGTTCCGGCGTGGGTGCTGCACCAGGACCACACCGTCATCGAGGGTGCCCTAGAGGAGGCGGCGGCCACCCACGCTGTCAAGGCCCAGGTGGGAGCCGACGCCGTCACACTCGCCGCCACCCTGCAGGGTCAAAGGGATCTGGCGGTCTTCGACGAAAACGTGCCGCGCAGCATCGGCTCCTTGCTCGCGGCACTCAGCCTCAACACGACCCAGAAGGGCGTGGTCATGACGGCTCTGCGTGACCATCCCCGAGACCGTGCTGCGTTCTGGGCCGCGCTGAGAGCCGATTCGAACACCACAGGCGTGACTGACCAGATCCAGCGGCGCGTGCAGAGCGCTGTGCTGTCGCTCAACCATGCCGCCATGGTGGATCTCATCGAGACCCAGTTGGGAAGCCAACCGCTCTCAAGTCTGGTCGATTGGACACAGTCCACCTGGCGGACCCACATCGACACGAGCGGCTTCCCCGATGGCCTGGCTGGAACGACCGACTCCGAGAAGAAGGACACCTACGCCAAGATCATGGTCGAGATGGTGGAGCTGGCGTTCCCTTCGGAGAAGGCCATCTCGACACTGAAGGCAGCGGCAACGGGTGATCTGAGCACTTTCCTGGACGACCCTGACGCCTTCGATTTCCGGACCTCCCACATCGACTCCACGACCATCGCCCACCTCTCGGGGCTTGCAGACCCAGATCAGTTGGTGCTCGACCTTCGTGCCCTGCAGCGTGCCTTCCGGCTGGCTCCGCGCATCGGTCGCGGGGACGCCATGGAAGCATTGGTCGGGCAGGGGATGACCAGCGCCGGCAAGATCGTTCGCAAGGGCAAGGAGCGGTTCCGCACCGCCATGGGCGGAATCCTGGGCTCCGTCGAAGCAGCCGATGCGATCTTCAACAAGGCGGTCCGGGTGCACGGCGCAGCGGCCACCCTGTGGATCAACCACGCAACGTGGAACGCCACCCCCAAGGTGCCGGCGTTGATCCCGCCGCCTAGCGAGGAGATCGAAACCGGGATCCCCGAGTACAACGAGCTGTTTGGCACTGCCATGGGCTGCCAGTGCCAGGCCTGCCTCTCGATGTTCAGCCCTGCTGGCTACTTCATCGAGCTGATGTCCTTCATCGACGCTCGGGGCGGTCTCGACGACCTCACGGGAACGACCGGTCGACGGCAAGATCTGGCGTCGCTCAAGCTGACATGCCCAACCACCTATACGGAGATGCCGTACATCGACCTGGTGCTTGAGCTGCTTGAGAACCGGCCGGAGGCGCGTGGGTCGGAGCCTGCCGTCGATCACGACGAGACGACACTGGAGTCGCCCGTTCTAATGGCCGGTCCCGAGTACTTCAACGCAGCAACCTACACCAACCTGGCGTTGGCGTACTCCGCGCCTGGCCTTCCCTACGACCTGTGGCGCGACCGCACCGTCACCTTCCTCAGGCACCTGGGTCTGCATCGCGCGGCGTTCATGGAGGCCTTCCAGCGGCGCAACACCGGTGGTGCCGACTTCCCGAGCAACTCCCACCGCAAGAACGAAGTTCTTGGCCTCAACACCAAGGCTCGGGACATCATCACAGGCGCCGACGCGGTCGACCCTTGGCTGTTGTGGTCCTACGACTCCACCAATCCGGGCGGCGCTGGATCCTGGACGGTTCAGATCCGCGTTGTCAGCGCCATGAAGCTCCGGGGCGCCCTGACCGTGGATGAGATCTTGGATCTCTGCCACGCTGCCCCCTTCGATGGAAACTCCCTGAGTTGGCCCTCCACCGAAAGTTGCGACCTGGATGAGATCTCGCTGTCCCTGACCGGAACGGCCGGGCCCGTGCTTACCTACTGGGCACGATTCATCCGCCTGGTCCGAGCTACCGACTGGACGGTTCTCGATCTGCGGTGTGTGCTGGACTCGTTGACCGCCAGTGACATCACGGGCTTGAGCTTCGACAAGGTGGCCGATGTCGTCCGCTTGTGCATCCGCGGGGGCATGCCGCCTCGGCAGGCTGCCGGTATGTTCGCTGACCTGGACACCTTCGCCGACCGGGACACGCGAGAGCGACCCATCCCCACGGCCTACGATCAAGTGTTCGTACCCCCTTCGTTGGTTCCCACCAATCAGGACTCCCCATTCCGCGTTGGAGGCACCGGGTGGGGCGGGAGCCTGACGGCAGACCACTACCCACACCTCCAGGCGGTCCTTCAGGTCGGAGACGATGACCTCGCCGATGCGATTGCCTGGGCCGAGGAAGACCTGAGCGTGTCTCCCCTGCTCTTGAGCGTCGAACACCTCAGCGCGCTGTACCGCCGGGCCCGCCTCGCGCAGATCCTCAACCTGACGGTGGCCGACGCCTGGGCCCAGGCCCAGCTCAACGGGCTCGATCCCTTTGTTGGGCCCTCGGAGGTGATGGTCCATCTGGACGCCGCAGACCGGTTCGCCCGCAGCCGGCTTTCCATGCGAGACCTCAGGGTGCTCGCCGCCTTTGACGGAGCGGGTGTGAACAGCCCCCCCGTGTCGGACGGCACCATCCAGACCGTGCTCGGCACGATCCGAGACGACCTCAGGACCAGGGCTGGGACATGGGCGGACCTGTCCACCGAGGCAAAGGACGCCGCGCGTTCCGCCTCGCTACTCCTTATCGGCGAGACACTGGGCCTGGACGCAACCGTGCTCGCGGCGGCCCAAAGCCTGGCGTGGGTGGTGGAGAAGTCTGACACCACCGACACGTCCGGGTCCAGCGACTTCACCGATGCGTGGATCAGCGCGCACTTCTTCGATTCATGGGCTTCGGCCGGAGACTGGCAGGACATCGAGCGGGAGGTGAGCACCGACGTCGAACTGGAGGTGCCGTTCGGCATGATGGTCAAGCTGTCGTGGTTGTCTTGGGTCATCGACACGCTCGGGCTCAGTGCCGATGTGGCCGTGTGGTGGCTGGAGAACACCGTCCTTGGGGCAACCTCCTGGACCAAGCGATTCCAAACCCCCAACCCGCTTGTGGATCTGCCCAATCGGGTGCTCGCGCTCAGCTCCACCGATGCTCAGTCCCACGCGGTTGCGTGGATCGAACTGGCGTTGGTCGCACGCTTTCTGGATCGCATCGATGGGGAGTCCCCTTCCGAAGTCGACATCCTTGGTGCCATCCACACCGGTGTGCATTCCGACACCGTCACCGCCCTTTCGCTGCGCACTGGCTGGTCGGAGCCTGTGGTAGGCGATCTTCTCACGAACACCAGCTACGGCTACGCCGCCAGCGGCACCGACCCGCAGGACGCCGTGGAGTGGAACCGCCTGCTGGATGCCATCCACCTAGTCTTGAAGAGCGGCGCCAGCGTCGGTGAGGCGTTTGCCTGGGCCAAGGACAACCTCACCCAAGATGCCGCCGACGCCGCCATCGCGGCAGCACGGCGCCAATACGCCAGCGAAGAGGCATGGCTACCCGTCGCCCAGACCCTTCGAGATCCAATCCGGGCCCGGAGGCGCGACGCCTTGGTAGGGCTCTTGGTCCCCATTCTTGGGCTGAAGGATGCCGACGGCCTCTACGAGCACCTGCTCATCGACGTGTCGATGGAGCCTTGCTTCCCGACCTCGCGAATGGTGCAAGCCATCGCCAGCCTTCAGCAGTACGTTCAGCGGTGGTTGCTCGGCCTGGAGGTCCCTTCGGGTGCCGCAGCGCTGGGCCGCGACGACAAGAAAGAATGGTCATGGAAGAAGAACTACCGTGTCTGGGAGGCGGCCCTCAAGATCTTCATGTACCCCGAGAACTGGGTGGAGCCCGAGCTTCGGGGAGAAGCGTCGACCGCCTTCCGTACCCTCCAGAAGACGCTCGGACGCGGGGAGTTGACCGAGGAAAGGGTGGAGGAAGCCGTGGTCGACTACTTGGAGAGCATGGCCGATATGGGAGATCTCCGGGTCCTGTCGGTCTACCCCTACGATGACGACGGCACCGAGGTGCTGCACATGGTCGCGCGGACGCGTGCGGAGCCCCCGCAGTACTTCTACCGGAATTGTACCGATCAGGCACGCTGGACCTACTGGGAGCCCATTGATGGTGGGCTCCAGGGCAATCACGTGTCGATGCTGTGGCACCATGAGCGCCTGTACGTGTTTTGGATGGAGTTCGAGGAGGCTTCGACGGACGAAAGCGAGGAGGTGGACGCCGAGACCGTCGTGACCCGCGACAAGGAGTACGGAGACGGTACGAAGTATTGGGAGATCACCCTGGCGTGGTGCGAGCGCAAGAACGGGAAGTGGAGCCCGGTGCGCAGGGCGGACACGCCGTTGGCCACGGACTTGGAAGGGACCATCCTCATGGCGGCCCGGTTCACGAAGGGCCGTCATTGGATGCGGAGCTACGAGGGCGAGGATGGTCCGACGGTGGAGGTCTGGGTCCGACGTACCGGCGACAGCCTCGGGTTGGAGCCGCGCCTTGTGGCAACACAGATTGGCGCGTTTGTGATCGACCTCTGCACGCTTCGCGTCGACACGCAACAGCGCACCGTGACCTACGAGGCCGAGGAAGGTGTTGGAGAGGCCTTCCAGGCAACGCTGTTTGAAGAGATCCCCGGGTTCAAGAACGCCGGACCGCAGTACCAGGGGTTCCACTTCTACGCCTCTGCCGACAGCCTTCGTGTACCGGTGGCATCGGATCCGCACGATGGCGGGAGCTACAGCGACCTGACGCTGTTCAACGCACTGCCTACCCGCCCCGACGTCATCGTCCCCGACACGCAGGGAGACTTCGTTGGGCAGACCCCGTTTGTGTTCCAAGCGGCGACGGACA
This sequence comes from Deltaproteobacteria bacterium UBA2385, assembly GCA_002343455.1. Lineage (GTDB taxonomy): Bacteria > Myxococcota_A > UBA796 > UBA796 > UBA2385 > UBA2385. Next base: position 19,424 of record DDSR01000096.1, read on the forward strand.
GCTTTCTCATTCGCCCCGTGGAGTGGGCGAATACCTACTCGGCGCTCGAAGACAGCGCGCCCTTCGTGTTGTCCGAGCCGCCCGAGCTCGACATTGGACCGGCCCTGGGCGTGTCCTTCGACAAGTTGTTCGGGGCGGTGGACGCAGACCTGGCACCCACGGTAAAGCTCTTCGAGCTGGCGCCGGTCTTCGTTACGTCGGGCCACGTGTTCGAACTTATGGGGCTAGACCTCTATGGCCCCGCCTACCGAACGGGCATCGCCCAATTCTCAAGCGCGGATGCAGTGAAAATCAGCCTGCAAGGCTTCAACGAGGCCAGCTTCGACGAGGCTGGCGCGGGCGCGGTCATTGACGTGGTGGTGAGTCGCCAGCCAACGGTCTACTCCGTCCAGCGGCTCTCCCACCCCTACGTCTGCGACTTCGTAAGGGCTGTGCGCAAGGACGGGGTCTGGGGCCTGTTTGACCCGGATGACGACATCGCCTACGGCGCGAGCCCTCCGGACGGAGGCACCTTGGCACGGCAGCAGTTGTCGGCGGATGACTTCTGGTCGACCTACCACGGCTATGCGGACCATCTGGACGCCACCCTGGCCAACAAGGAGATCCGATTCGAGAACACGGACCCGTGGGGGAGCTACCACTGGGAGCTGTTCTACCACCTGCCGGTCTACGTCGCGAAGCGGCTACGGATGGATGGTCGATACGACCAAGCCTTGCGGTGGCTGGAAAGCATCTTCGACCCGACCAACCAGAACACCGACTACGCACACCCCCAACGGTACTGGCGGATCAAGCCGTTTTTGGAGACGGCCGAGGATGTGACCGACCAGTGGGCCGCACTGGTGGGCAGCGACGCCGAGGATGGCGCGCTCGACAACTTCCTGGCTCAGATCGACGGTTGGCTCAAAGATCCCTTTGACCCGCACGAAATCGCTCGGTTGCGTCCCGTGGCCTACCAACGGGCTGCCTTCATGGCCTACCTTGACACGCTCATCGCGTGGGGGGATGAGCTCTTCCGCCGGGACACCCGCGAGAGCGTGGCCGAAGCCACCCAGCTCTATGTTCAGGCGAAAAACCTGCTTGGTGACCGACCCGAGCGGCTGCCGACGACACAGGCTTCCTCCGCCGTTACCTGGGCGACCCTTTCGGCCGACCCAGAAAGCGCGGTCGATGCCGTCGAAGGCAGCTTCGCAGGCTGGGTGGACGATGGAGCCACCAGCGGTGCGGAGTTGCTCGATCTTCCGGCAGCGATGGCCTTCTGCCTGCCCTACAACGACAAGCTGCTCACCTACTGGGACACCCTTGCCGACCGGCTCTTCAAGGTCCGCAATTGCCTCGATATGGACGGCAACTACCGCAGGCTGCCGCTCTTCCAGCCCCCCATTGATCCGGCCTTGTTGGTGCAGGCATCCGCCCTGGGGTTGGACATCGACGCGATCCTGAGTGCCACGGCTGTGGAGCTTCCCCACTACCGCTTTGCGGCAATGCTGGACCGAGCCAAGGGCTTCACCGGCAGCGTACGCTCGTTGGGCTCGGCCCTGTTGCAGGCCCTAGAGAAGCAAGACGGAGAGACGGTCGCCCAGCTCCGTGCGGAACACGAGGTCACGCTGCTGGCTGCCGGCAAGGAGATCCGCAGGCAACGAATCGAGGAGGCCAAGCGGTCCGTGGCGAGCCTTCGACGCACCCGACAGGCCGCGACCGCTCGCCGCGACTACTACGAGGGGCTCCTTGAGGTCGGCTTGCTCGACCAAGAGCGGGAGGCCATGGCTGCCACGAGGACGGCGGGGATTCTCTCCACCACGGCGGGTGGGATCCGCTCCCTGGCTGGTGTCTTGGCCATGATCCCGCAGCTGCACATCGGCCTGTCCCCAGAGACGGAGACCGGCGGGAGCCACGTCGCAGACGCGTTGAACAGCGCTGCGTCGGCCGTCGACGCCTCGGCAAGCTGGCACAACACCCTGGCAAGCATCAACAGCACCATGGCGTCCAATGCCCGGCGCAAGCAAGACTGGGTGTTCCAGCGGCGGCAGGCCGGCTTCGAGCTTCTTCGCATAGAGCAAGATCTGCTGGCGGCTCAGATCCGTCAGGCCATCGCCGAGCATGAGCTGGAGCAATACGAGCTGCAGCTCGACCAGGCTACGGCCGTTCGCGACTGGATGCAGGACAAGTACACCAACGAAGCGCTGTACGAGTGGATGGTCGGAGAGCTCGCCTCGCTGTACTACGACAGCTACGAGCTGGCCTTGGGTGTCGCTCGAAAGGTGGAGCGGTGCCTTCAGTGGGAACAGGCCACGTCGGAGACCTTCCTGGCCGCAACGTACTGGGATGGCCTGCGTGAGGGTCTCCTCGCCGGTGACAAGCTGCAGCACGACCTGGAGCGGATGGAGCGTGCCTACCTGGACGCCGACCAGCGCGAGTTTGAGCTGACGAAGCACATCTCGCTCGACGAGATTGATCCGGTCGCACTGCTCAAGCTGCGAACTGAAGGCAGTTGCTCCTTTTCGACCAGCGAGGTGCTCTTCGACCTTGACTTCCCGGGGCACTACTTGCGGCGAATCAAGTCCGTTGCCGTGTCGGTGCCCTGCGTCGGCGGAGGCTACCTCAACCTTAGCGCCAGCCTCCGTGTCGTTGACCTGGAGGTCCGGGCCTCGCCGTCCACCACCGCCGACCTGCAAGCCGACTCGACCCGGGGCGGGGGGAACATCCCCGCGGAAATCTGCACCTCGACGGGCCAGCAAGACTCCGGGTTGTTCGAAGCCAACCTGTCGGACCCCCGCTACCTTCCCTTCGAACGGCGGGGCGTCATCGGTGGCTGGACGTTGACGCTGACCAGCCCCTACCCCAACTGGGACCCAAAGAGCATCGCCGATGCGGTGCTGCACATCCGGTACACCGCCCGCGATGGCAGCACGATCGCGGATGGAGAAGAGGACTTCGGTACCAACGTTCGCGCTGGCATCGCCGACGACTGGAACGCTCTGGAGTCGGCAGGCTCCACCGAAGAGGGACCCCGCAGGGCGTTCCTGCTCAGCCGGGACTTTCCTGACGAGTGGGCTGCCCTCTTCGAAGTCGGCACAACGGCGCCCGAGCACACCGCCACCCTGGCGCTACCGCCCGAGCGGTGGCCAAAGGGTCTTGTGGACGCCGGTGCCACCATCGACCGGGTCGAGGTGCTGTTGGTGCTTGCCGATGGCACCACCTACACGAGCCCAAGCGGTGGCTGGCTCTCCGTCTCCCTCGACGATGGCTCACCGCAAAGCCTGAAGCTCAATCCGAGCGATTCGGGATCACCCGTGACAGGAGTGCCATTCGCGAGCTGGGCACCCGCGCCCGATGTCGAGCCGGACCTCGAGGCGACCCTCTCGATTGACAAGGGGGACGTCACCACCGCGATTGGCATTGTCACGTCGCCGGACAAAGATCTGGACCCCACCAAGCTCGTCGACATCGTCCTCATCTTCCGCTTCTCGATTCCCTGAGGAGGCCCCATGGATCGCCGCGACTCCCGCGGCGGGTCGGCCCCCTCCGCCGCCTCGCCCGACCCGCACAGCCCTCCCGAGCGCCCGGGGAATCCCCATGCGGGCGCCCCCTCCACGGTGCACGCTTTCACCGAGCGGGCAGGTCCTGCCGAGGTGGTTCGGGAGCACGTGGTGGCCCCGCCCACCGTGTCTCTGCCCAAGGGCGGGGGCTCGGTCCAGGGCATGGGCGAGCAGTTCCAAGCCAACCCGGCCACAGGGTCTGCGGGGCTGTCGATCCCCTTGGGGCTTTCACCGGGACGCGACGGGATCACCCCTCAACTGAGCCTGTCCTACGACTCGGGCGGCGGCAACGGTCCCTTCGGCATGGGCTGGCGGCTCTCCGTGCCCGCGGTCAGCCGCAAGACCTCGCGCGGGATCCCCCGGTACCACGACGGTCGGGGTCGGTGGCCCGACGAGAGCGATACGTTCCAGCTCTCGGACAGCGAAGCATCGGGCGGAGAAGATCTGGTCCCTGCCATGGACGACCCCATCGTTCGTACGGTCGTCGACGGCAGCGACACCTGGGTTGTGCATCGGTACCGCCCGCGTGTGGAGTCGGGGTTTGCGCGGATCGAGCGCTTCAGCCTTCAGGGCAGTACCGAGGTCTACTGGCGAACGATCTCCCGATCCAACGTCGTGCGGACCTATGGAAAGGCGGCCTCGGCGCGTGTGGTCGATCCAAACGACAGCAGTCGGATCTTCGAGTGGCTGCTCGAAGAAGAGCGGGACGAGCGTGGTCACGTCGTGGTCTATGAGTACAAAGCCGAGGACCGGGCCGGTGTGGGGACGGGCCTCAGCGAGAAGCATCGGGGCGACAACCCTGTGGCGTGGACCTACCTGAAGCGGGTCCGCTACGGCAACAATGCACCCGGCAGCACCACCAGCTTTCGCTTCGTGCTAGTCCTCGACTACGGCGAGCACGACCCGGACGACCCGGGTGTCGACGACGACACCGCCACAGGAGCGCCCGACTGGACGCTGCGCCAAGACCCCTTCAGCACCCATCGGGCCCGATTCGAGCGACGCTGCTATCGGCTTTGCCAGCGGGTGCTGATGTTCCACCACTTCACTGAGCTGGGCACCGACCCGGTCCCGGTGCGGTCGCTGGAGCTGACCTATGACGAGAACCCCCGCGCCACGACCCTGAGCTCGGCGCTGCACCGGGGCTGGATGCCCAACGGCTCGGGGGGGTGGACCACCCAGACCCTACCGCCGCTGGAGCTGAGCTACACGTCGGCTGCCATCTCCGAGACCCTGGCATTCGTCGATGGTCTCGACGACCTGCCCCAGGGCCTGGATACGTCCCAGGTCCAGTGGGTCGACCTGGACGGCGAAGGCTTGACCGGGCTGCTCGGCCAGTGGGGCGGGGCCTGGTGGTACCAGCGCAACGAGGGCAATGCCACCCTCGGCCCGCGCGTCCGGCTCTCGCAACGCCCCAACGTCGACCTGGGCGCTTCCGGCACCCGCCTGATGGACCTGGGCGGAGATGGCAAACTCGATGTGGTCCAGATGCGGGGTCCCCTTCCCGGCTACCTGGAGCGTGACGCAGACCGAAACGACTGGAAGGCTCGTCGCCCGCTGCGCGATCTGCCCAACATCGACATCGAAGGGCCCAACGTGCGGAGCATCGACCTGACGGGCGATGGCCTGGCCGATCTGCTGATCACCGAGGACACGGTCCGGCCGACCGGCGGGGCGATGTGGTGGTACGAGTCGCGAGGCAAGGACGGCTACGCTGAGGGCAAACGCTCCTTCGTCTCCCGCGACCTGGACCGAGGGCCGCGGGTGTTGTTCTCGGCCGGCAACGAGATCATCTTCCTGGCCGACATGACCGGCGACGGCCTCGCCGACATTGTGCGGGTGCGACACAACGCGGTCGACTACTGGCCCAACCAGGGCTACGGCTCCTTCGGCGTGCGGGTGCAGATGCAGGGGGCCCCCCTTCTGGACCGCAGGGAGCGCTTCGACCCGAAGCGGGTGCGGCTGGCAGATATCGATGGCACCGGGCCCACTGACCTGCTCTACATCGGCCCCGACCATGTGCGCATGTGGCGCAGCCGCTCGGGCAACGGCTTCGACGATGCCATCGAGCTGAGCAAGCTCAAGGGCGTGTCCAGCGCCGACGACGTACAGCTTGCGGACATCAACGGCGATGGCACCCAGGCCCTGGTCTGGTCCTCGCCGCTGTTCTCTCGGCGGGACCAACCGCTGAGGTATCTGTCCTTGATGGCCGAGGGACAGCCCTACCTGCTGAAGGCCGTGAAGAACAACCTCGGTCGGGAAACCCGCCTGTCCTACACGGCGTCGACCGCCTTCTACGTTGCAGATCGCAAGGCGGGAACGCCGTGGGCGACGAGACTGCCCTTCCCCGTGCAGTGCTTGAGCAAGGTCGAGGTGCTCGATCATGTCCCTGGCTGGCGCTTCACCAACACCTACACCTACCGGCACGGCTACTTCGACGGCCATGAGCGCGAGTTCCGCGGATTCGGGATGGTGGAGCAGCGGGACACGGAGTCCTTTTCGGACTTCGAGGGCGCCAGCAACGGGGACCTGGCTCACCACGCCGCTCCGGTCGTGACCAAGACCTGGCTCCACACCGGCGCCTGGCCCGACGGCAGCGCGCTTGAGGATGCCTTCGCCTCCGAGTACGCCGACCTGGGGTCGGGCGCTCACACCCCCCGCAAGAACGTGCTGCCGGAGGGGCTGCCGCCCTCGCAACGGCGCGATGCCGCGCGCGCCCTGCGCGGCAAGCCCCTGCGCGTCGAGGTCTATGCCGACGATGGCACCGCGGATGCGAACAAGCCCTACAGCGTCGTAGCGCACACCTACGAGGTCCGTAGCCTCGAAGACCCCAGGAAGTTTGACCTTCCGGGCATCGGTCCCCGCACCTCGCCCGGCATCACCCAGGTCGTGCCTCGGGAGAGCGTCACGTGGCACACCGAGAGAGATCTGACCGATCCTCGGGTGGCCCACTCCTTGGTGCTGGAGGTCGATGCCTACGGCACGGTGCTTCGTCAGGCCGAGGTCGTCTACCCCCGCCGAGGCTCGGGCCACGACGCCGAGCAGTCCCAAGGCAAGGTCGTGGTCACCGCCCACACCGTCATCGACGACGACACCACCAACGACCGCCTCCATCTGGCCGTGCCATCGACCGAGGAGACCTGGGAGCTGACCGGGCCTACCCTGTCGGAGGCCAGTGCCCCCACGGTGGCCAGCCTGAACACCGCCTTCGACGGCGCCTCCGTCATTGCCTTCCACACGGCCCCAAGCACGGGCGACCAGAAGCGGCGTCTGTCGCGGCTCGAAGTACGCTACTGGAACAACGACCTGTCCAACACGCTGGCCCTCGGCACGCTGGGCGACCGGGCCCTGGTCCACAGCAAGCGGCTGCTGGCCTTCAGCGACGGCCTGGTAGCGGACCGCTTTGGCACCAAGGTCACCGGCACCCACCTGACCGCTGCCGGCTACGAGGAGGAGACCGGCACGGGCATCGCGGGGTGGTACCTGCCCTCGGGGGTCTCCACCCTGGACAGCAGCAACTTCTACCGGCCCAGTGCGGTTGTCGATCCCTTCGGCGAGACCACCACCCTTACCTACGACAGCCACGACCTCTTCGTGACCGAGGTTGCCGATCCGCTTTCCAACACCGTCGTCGCGGTGCACGACTACCGGGTGCTTCAGCCCTGGAAGGTCACGGACCCAAACGGCAACCGCGTGGAGGGCGCCTTCGACGCGATGGGCCGGCTTACGGCTCAGGCCACCATCGGCAAGGGCACCAGCGAAGGCGACAGCCTCTCGGATCCGACCCAGCGCTGGACCTACGAACCGCAGCGCTGGTACGAGGCCAACGGCCCTGCCCGGGTCAAACACGAGCACCGCAAGGAGCACGGAGGGACTGCGGACTGGCAGGTGACCTACGCCTACAGCGACGGAAGCGGGCGGGTGGTCCAGCTCAAGGCCCAGGCGGCGCCGGGTGACGCCCCGGAGATCGTGAGCGGCTCGGTGGTCTGGAGCAGCGCCGACCCACGCTGGGTGGGCTCCGGCCGCACCGTGGTCGACAACAAGGGCCGCGTGGTCAAGCAGTACGAGCCCTTCTTCAGCCACACCGAAGCCTTCGAAGACGAGGACGAGCTGGTGCAATGGGGGGTGACCCCGGTCTACAGCTACGACCCCATTGGGCGCATGGTGGGCACCGACCTGCCCGACGGCTCCTGGCGCAAGGTCGAACCCGGGGCCTGGGACACGGTCACCTGGGACGAGTGCGACACGATCGACGCCAGCGACACGACCAACCCCGGGTACGCGCACCGGAACACCCCGACCACCGCCCGGCTCGATGTGCTGGGCCGGCCCTACCAGGTCGAGCAAAAGCTCGACGGCAGCACGACCCTCACCACGCATGTGGCCCTCGACATTCAAGGCTTCCCCGCCACCCTGACCGACCCGCGCAGCATCGCCATCCACATCCAGAAGGGCGACTGTCTTGGCCGAGGGGCCTACGAGGACTCCGCGGATGCGGGCGAGACCTGGACCTTGCTTGATGTGGGGGGCCAGCCCGTGCGGCAGTGGAAGTCCGGCGACCTGAGCCAGCGCTGGACCTACGACGAGCTTCGCCGCCTGGTGCAGCACCATGCCACCGTCGGCGCGGGCGGCACCGAGAGGCTCGTTCAGCTCACCATCTATGGGGAGATCCTCGACAGCAGCTACGACGCCGACAACCTCAGGGGCCGGCCGTGGCGGAGCTACGACACGGCCGGGGTGCAGACGACGGGCAGCTTCGACTTCAAGGGCAACCCGCTCTCTACCGAGCGCCAGGTCCTCCACCACTCGCTGCTGGAGAGCATGGCGGGGGCCAACTGGTCGAGCCTCGTCCCGCTGCCCATGAGCGGCGGCAACCTCGATGTCACCACGCTTGAGTCCACAGCCAGCAGCGCCCTGTCCTCCGAGACCTTCACCGCCAGCCAGACCTTCGATGCCCTCGGCCGCATCGTCACCAAGACCTCGCCCGATGGAAGCGTCGTCTCCCACACGTACGACGAAGGCGCCCGCCTGGTGGCCATCTCCGGGGACCTGGCCTACGAGTCGGCGACCACCGACTTCGTGACGGACATCGAGTACAACCCTCGTGGCCAGCGCACCCGAGTGGTCTACGGCAACGACACGGCGACGACGACGACCTACGACGACAACCGCTTCTGGCCCACTCGGATCCTGACCGAGCGCACCAGCGACTCGCCGGTGACGAAGCTACAAGATCTGGCCCTGTCCTACGATCCGGTGGGCAATGTCGTCGGCATCACCGACAGCGCGCAGCAGACCGTGTTCTTCGCCAACACCCAGGTCGGCCCCAACCAGGACTTCACCTACGACGCGCTCTATCGTCTGGTCAGCGCCACGGGCCGCGAGAAGGACGCGCTGCCCCAGCCGGGCCCAGGCAGCCCGACCCTGGGGGGCCTGCCAGCCGGGGGAGCCGCCAACACGGTGCTCGCCCGCTACACCGAGGAGTACACCTACGACGACGCGGGCAACCTCACCGAGATGAAGCACATCCGCGGCGGGACCACGGCCTGGCGCCGGGGCTACGACGTAGACACGGCCAGCAACCGGCTGCTCAAGAGCAGCCTGCCGGGCGACGATCCGGACGACCCGGGCACCTTCAGCCAGGCCTACACCTGGTCCAGCCGGGGCACCCTGGTCCGCATTCCGCACCTGAAGGCGGGCGTCGACAACCTGCTGCCCGACTTCCGAGACCAGGTCCGCAAGGCCGAGCTCGACAGCCTGGGCAACGTGGCCTGGTACCTCTACGACGCCGACCGCAAGCGCGTCATGAAGCGAGTCCGCCAGGGACAGAACATCTTCGACCGCATCTACGTCGGCGAGTGGGAGGTCTGGCGGCACACCACGGGATCGGGCCTGCAACAAGAGCGCGAGACCCTGCACGTCATGGACGGTGACAAGCGGCTGTGCATGGTCGAGACCCTGACCTGGACTGGCGGCAGTGCCGTGGGCACGCCTGTCTCGCGGTACCGGTTTCAGCTCGGCAACCACCTCGACAGCGCGCTGCTTGAGGTCAACGATGCCGGCGAGGTCATCACCTATGAGGAGTACCACCCGTATGGCAGCACGGCGTGGTGGGCCGAGAAGAGTGGGATCCAGGTCAGCCGGAAGCGGTATCGGTACACGGGGATGGAGCGGGATGAGGAGACGGGGTTGTCGTACCATCACCATCGGTACTACATGCCGTGGCTGGGGAGGTGGNNTTTGGGTATTGTCGGGGGAGTCCGGTCGGGAGGGTTGATTCGATCGGACTCAACTCTACAGCACAGAACGCCGAACCAACCAAAGACCACGACTCAGCCGCGACCGAACAGTCCGAAGGTTTCCCCGACGCTGCGGGGGCAAGGATACTCCCATCGTGGGCAATCCCCGCAGATCGGGCCTTTCGTTGGACGGTCGGCAGAATAGACCCAATTCCCCAACTAATCGGACTTCAAGCCGCGGACCAGTCAGCCGTTCTCACCCCGGGTCAACACGCCCTCGCCATCGGAGAGAGGGTGGACGACATCCAGCAATCGCCGTACATTTCCATGTCTAGAACCGAGGGAGGAGCGCCAGCATTCACCGGGCGTGGGGAGGGATACGTCGTGGACCTAGAAGCCGTGCGGGCATCAGGCAGACGAGTGGTAGACCAGGGAGAACTCGCGGCGAGCGTGAAGTCGGCTACCTCGTTGAGTGGTGAACCTGTTCACCCCGACCGAATCGCGAACTGGGAGGCAGGTCAGAATCAGCCGGTTTTCGTGGATGGCCAGAACGTCGGAAATGAACGAGAAGTTCTTGTGGCAGGGGAAGCTCCCGCTTCGTCAGTCGGTCGGCAGAGGATTTATGGTGCCGCCAAGCGCGGGTCTCAAGTGTTAGGCGCGATAGGGACGGTGGATACAGCGATCAAACTTGGCGCAGCTGCTCAGGCGTCGTACGACACAGAGTCTGCTCGTCCTATTGTTGAGGAGCTCGTCCGACAGGGGGGCGCATGGGCTGGTAGCTACCTCGGCGCCAAGGCTGGCGGTGCCTTCGGTTCCGCCCTGGCATTGGCGACCGCACCAAAGCTTCCGCCAACGTTGGCTGTCGGGGCGTTGGAGGGCCGAATGATAGGAGCAGTCGTAGGCGGAGCCATCGGCGGAATTGCTGGGGAAGAAGCCGCAGACGCTCTAATCCTGAACTTCGACATCCAAGCACGTCACTAACCGGGAGGTCTGAGGTGAAACCTACTGACATGGACCTCATCAATATACAATGGTGTCTCGCCAGGCGTGATGCGGTCGCGCTACACGAAGCACTGCACACCAAGATGCAATTGCATAGGCGGCTACTCTGTGGCTTTGCATCCCTGTTTAGTATTTATGTACGACAACCTGTGGGGCTAGCGGCAAGCACGGGTCAGACTGATGCCGTCGTTCTACTTCTCGCAAGTGGATTCGATCCAAATCAAACAGGCCCAGACAACCTGACGCCATTGCATCATTCGGCCATATGGAATGATGTGCAGATGGCAATGGCGCTCTTGGATCACGGGGCTACGATACAGCTCAAAGGCGGAGTGAGTCCACTTCACTTCGCTCGGGCAGCAGGCTATTTGGACTGGGCTGATGCCGTCTTGGAACGTGTCGGCGAGGTAGCGGACCTGCCGCTGCCGAAGGGGCTGGTGCTGGTGCGCACAGGCGACGGGCGATTCAAGTTCGCCAAACGTTGAGGTGACTTGGGTGGCTTCGAAATGCGGGGTCAGGGCATGTCACTTGTCACTAAAGTCTTGCCTCGTCAAGTCACGTGCCACCCGAATGCCACCATTCGCCGCACTGGCGGACCTACGACACGGCCGGGGTGCAGACCACCGGCAGCTCCGACTTCAAAAATTTGGGGTCTGGTCGTTACAATTCCATTTCCCCCAGGCGCCCCCGTCCTCTCCCTCACCGCCCCCCCTCCACGACCACCCACCCCGCCCACTCCCGCACCCGCCGGGCGATCTCCCCCACGAAAGTTCGATAAGCATTCGGTGACCCCGACCACGATAACCAAGCGGCG
>DDSR01000072.1 GCA_002343455.1 Deltaproteobacteria bacterium UBA2385
CCGCAGCCAGCGGGCCGGCAGCGGAGGCAGGGGCCAGGAGGCGGCCGCGCGGACGCGGGCCTCCGCTGATCTGGGAGCTGCCGCAGCGAGCAGCAACAGGAGCCCGCCGGCCCCGCCGAGCAAGAGCGGCACGGGGGCGGGCATCACGCCGCCTCCCGGATCGACTCATCCTCATCCCCATCCTCCTCGACGCCCGAGAGCAGGTTCCGCGGCACGTTCCGCCCCCACCACCAGCGCCCGGCCTCGGCGAGCTCGCCGAACTTGAGCCCTGCCCCTGGCGCGGCCGCAAGGAAGGCCCGCCATCCCGCCTCGGTGGGCGGAAGCACGGTCACCGTGCCCGCGAAGCCCCTGACCGCCTCGGCCTTCGCGATCCGCAATCCAGCCGGAGCCATCACAGGAACCCGCTGGGCCTGGGCGTTGTAGTACGAGACCTTCGCCAGCGCGGCGACGATGCGCTCGCCGGTGTGGCCCCACATCCGCTCGACCCAGGCGTCGGGGGCCTGCTGCCAGCCCATGCCCGGCCAGTCGCCCTGGTGACGCAGCCGGTTCTCGGCGTGCTGCTCGACGGCGCGGACGGTGAAGGCTTCGTCGTCGGGCGGCCAGTCGGCGCCGTAGTGCTCGGGCTTCAGGACGGAGAGCCGCGCGTCGTCGGACTTGACCAGCTTCCACGCCACCTCGCCGGCGGCACGCATGGCGATCTGCCCGTCGCGGCTGACCTGGCCGAACTCGACGTGCTCGATCCGGTCGGCGTTCCAGGCGCTCGGGATGCCGACGCGCAGGCCCTCGTAGACAGGCCCGCCGCCCTCGGGCACGAGCACGGGCTTTTGCCGGACCACTCCGGCGTGCTGGGCCCAGGGCCACGCCTCGGGGTTCATCCGGGACAGGTGCTTCAGCCGCTCCTCGGCCTCTCCACGCAGGCGAGCGGCCTCGATGGCGTCGCGGGTGCGCTCGGCCCCCCGGAAGCGCGCGTTGATGGCGCGCAGGAGCTTGCTCGCCTCGCTGGCGATCTTCTTCTTCGCCTCGGCCTCCCGCTGGGCGCGGACCGCCTCGAGTCGGGCCCGGGTCTGCTCGGGATTCCGACTGATGAGGAGCAGAATCTCCTCGGGCCCCATGTCCATCTGGGCGCCGGGGTTGTTGGTGTCGCGGTCCTGGCTCTTCAGGAGCTGCGTCATCCACCCGCGCTTGCCCTGGATGAGGTTGAACCGAAGCCCATCCTGCGAGCGGCGCGAGAAGTAGTAGTAGATCGCGATGGCGGACAGGGTGTTGCCCTGGCGCACCCCGCGCCCGTTGCGTTGCTGGAGGGTGGCGGGCTCCCAGGGCAGGTCCAGGTGGTGGATCGCACAGGTCCGCGTCTGGAGGTCGATGCCCTCGTAGGCGATGGCGTTGGCGAGCACGACGTCGAACTTCGGCGCCTCGCCGGCCTCTGCGTCCCCGTTGAACTCCCGGGCGATGCGCNNGCGGCGGCCTTGGCGACCTCGGCGTTGAGCACGCCGATGCGGTCGGCAGCGATCCCGGCGGAGACGAGCGTGTCCTTCACCCAGCGGTGGGCGGCGACGTTGTCCACGAAGACGATGTGTCCGCAGGTCCGATTGGCGAGCACCCGCTCGGCCAGGGCCTCGAACTTCGGCGAGCTGGCGTCGTTGACCTGGTCGGCGTTCTTCCAGCCGTAGCCCTCGTCCAGCTCCGCGTGGATGGCGACGAGCGCCATGCGGGCGAGCAGGCCCAGGATCTTGGCCTTGTCGGAGGGGTCGTCGCTCTTGAGCGCGGCCTCGATCTGCCGGACGTAGGCGTCGTACTTGGCGTCCTGGCCGGCGTCCATGTCGACCTCGACCATCTCGACCTTGGGCTCGGGGAGCTTCAGGCCGACATCCTCGGCGGTCTTGAACTCGCCATAGCGGAGGATCACGTCGCGCAGCTCATGGAGGTTCTGGAAGCCGACGACGGCGCCGCGCTCCTCGACCTCCATGCTGGGCGTGACGACGGGCTTGATCTCGATGCGGAGGTAGCGGTCGATGAACTGCTCGGGGTCGCGGATCCCCATGCGAGACCAGGCAGCCGGATCGACGTACTGGATGAGGTTGTAGAACTCCAGGGGGCTGTTCTTGGCCGGGGTGGCGCTCAGGAGCACGATGCCCGCGCCGCCGGTCTTGCGGCGCACGGCGGCGCAGCGGAAGTCGAGCTGCCAGGCGCGCTTGCTGCCGTCGCCGGGGTTGCCCATGAAGCGGGGCACGCCGCCCTCGCGGTCCTCGGGCAGGTACAGGTTCTTGAAATTCTGGGCCTCGTCCACCATCAGCAGGTCCACGCCGATGTCGTCCCAGGCGATGCCGGGGTCGTAGTCCCAGCCGGCGGCCAGCTCCATCTGCTGGGCCACCCAGGCGGCGATGCCCTCGCGCAGGATGGCCTCGTCGCGCTCGGAGAGCTTCTTGCGCTTGGCGGCGTTGCGGCGGCGCAGGGCCACCTCGCGCTGGATGGCCTCGGTCTGCTCGGCGTAGGCGCGCACGGCCTTCTCGTTCATGCGCGTGCGGCCGAGCGCCGTGTAGGTGAGCAGCACCACGTCGTACTCGCCGGCCTGGAAGCGGGTCCACTTCTCGGCCCGCTCCTGCGGCGTGTCCGTGTCGCTGGTCGCCAGCCCCTTGCGCTCGCCCCGGCTGATCGTCTTGAGCTTGCTGCCGATGACGGCGACCCGGTAGTCGGGCAGGACCCGGCGGAAGTCGGCCTCCCACTTCCAGACGATGGAGTTGGGGACCAGCACGACGGGCCGCTTGCACCAGCCCTCCTGCCGGGCCCGCGCGATGACGCCGATGCCGGTGTAGGTCTTGCCGACGCCCACGTCGAAGGCGAGCAGCCCGCCCCGGTTGGCGAGCACGCGCCGGGCGCCGGCGACCTGGTGGGGGTGCAGGCGGGGGCCGTCCTTCTTCCAGCGGGCGATGGGCAGGGCCTCCGCGGCGTAGGAGGGGGCCACGAAGCCCTTGAACTGCCGGTTGTAGGCGTGCTCGACCTTGGCGCGGCGCTCCGGGGTGGCGCCCGCCCAGCCCTTGAAGGCGGCGTCCCACTCGGCGGCCTTCTTCATCCGGGCCTTGTCGATGTCCTTCTCGCCCTCGTCGTCGTACTTCTTGGGCGGGCTGAACAGCGTCTTGTCGTGGTTCATCCAGCCGACCAGGAGCAGCACCTCGGGGTGCAGCTCGCGGTCCTTCTTGTTCAGCTCGTCGTAGGCCCAGCCCCTGGGATGCACGAGGCCCTGGGCGCGCGCCAGCTCCACGTCGTCGAAGCCCTGCTTCCGGCTCCAGGTCTCGTTGATCCACTCGCTCACGAGGTCGAGCGGCACCCAGCCCTGGCGGGCCGAGACGCCCTCGATGTCGTCGAAGAGGGCGGGCGCGATGGCCGCGAGGAGCTTCTTGGCCTGCTCGTCGGCGCCCTGGGCTTTGGCCCGGTCGTACTTCGGCCAGAGCGAGCCCGTCAGGTAGACCTCGCCGGGCACGAGCTGGTCCCACTGGTCACCGTCGAGGAACCAGCCTGCGTCCAGCAGCTCGGCGGTGAGGCGCGCGGCCTCGAAGCGCCCGTCGATGGAGCGGTGGAAGGCCAGCAGGTCGGCGACGGACAGCGAGCGGTTGCTGCGGAACAGCAGCTCGGCCTGGGCGGCCACGTCCTCGACCCGGCCGGCGTAGCGGGGCTCGGGCTTGGGCGGCGCGTGGCGGAGGCCCTCGATGAGCCCCCCGGCCCGGTCGAAGGCGGACAGGAAGCGCTCGGCGCCGGTGGTGCCACCCCGGGCGAGCTTGACCAGCTCGACGTGCCCGTGGGGGTTGCCGTGGGTCTTGCGCCAGGCCGACAGCGCCTCGAACAGCTCGGGCCAGAGCATCGGCGGCTCGTCCGCGTTCTCGGCGGCGACCAGGGCCAGGTAGCGGTCCACGCGCAGGCCGAGGGTGACCGCGGCAGCCAGCTCGCGGGAGAGGTGCGTGACCTCGGCGTCGGTCTGCCGGGTGACGCCGACCCGGCTGTCCCCGCGCGGGGACAGTCGCCCGGTCGGGAAGGTGATGACCTGGCAGTCCGAGCAGACGGGGCGCTCCACCAGGTCGGGCAGGCGCGTGAACTCGCCCATGACCTGGTAGCCCCAGCGCGGGGCCTTGGTCTGGTCGTCCTCCCCGGCATCCCGGCCGACCTCGCGGCCGAGGATGTGGCCCGGGAACTCCTGGAAGTAGTGGCCGGCAAGGACGCCCCGGTCGCCCGCGTCCACCTCGGACAGCTCGCCGCCGCGGGCGCGGAAGAAGAGCAGATCCGTGACGAGCATGGCGCCGGGGAAGATCGCCTCGCGGCCGTTGGCCCGCATGGACGGCAGCCGGAAAGCGGAGGCGAGGTGGTGGCGCTTCAGCACCTTCTCGCGCAGGGACACGAAGCCCGCGGAGCGCGAGGTGAGGAAGCCGCCGGGCACCAGGAAGACGCCGATGCCGTCGGGGGCCAGCAGGTCCAGGCCCCGCCGCAGGAAGTAGTGGTAGGCCATCTTCTCGCGGTAGGCCCGGTCGGGGTCCTCTGCGATGGAGGCGCCGCGGATGCCGTAGGGCGGGTTGCTCACGACGAGTTGGAGGCGGCCTTGCCAGTCGGGCCCGCGCTCGCGCACCCATCGCTCGAAGGGGCCGACGAAGAGGTCCAGGTCGGGGCGGAGGGCGGCCAGCATCCGGCTGGACAGGTCCGACCACTCGACGGCGTGCCAGGAGACGCGGGGCAGGCCCTCGAAGGCGCGGACCATGCGCCCGATGCCGGCCGAGGGCTCCAGCGCGTGGATCTCGCCGGCGGGCAGGAGCGGGCCGACGACGCGGGCGATCTCCCGGGCCACGCGGGTCGGCGTGTAGAACTCGTGGATGAGCCCGCGCTCCTCGGGCACCGGGAAGCCGGGCGGGAAGCGGCCGGCGGCCGTGCGGATCGAGAGCCCGCCCCAGCCGGAGTAGCCGGCGAGCACGCGGCGCTCGTCGGCGGTGGCGGCGCGACCCTGGGCGGCCAGCGCGGCGGCGACGGTCATGGCGGCGACGTTGGCGGCGGTGCGCTGGGCGGCGCTCCACAGCTCGGGGAGATCCTCGGTCGGGGCCGCGCTGGCGGCCTGGATGCGCCGCAGGAGCGGGGCGAGGTTGGCCTCGATGACGGCGACGAGGGCCGGACGGTTGCGGTCGAGGAAGTCGTCGAAGTAGTCGGCGTCCACGCCCACGGGCAGGCGGGTGCGCACGATGGGGACGATGCGGTCGAGGAGGGCGGCGGCGGGGGTCACGCCCCACCCCGCCCACCGATCTTCTCCAGCAGCTCCCGATCCCGCTCCGACAGTTCGACCTGGATCGTTACCTTCACGCCCTTCCCGAGCAGGTACGCCCCCCACACCAGCGCCCCGTAGGGCCCCAGCGTGAGGAGGTAGTCCAGCGTCGGCATCCCCCCGGGGACCGCGGGCACTCCCTCCCCCGCCACCGCGCCCGCGACGCCGGACGCGAGCACCAGGGCCGGCCCGAGTAGCAGCACCGGCTTCACGCCGCCCCCATCTGCGCCGCAGCGGCCTGGATCGCCTGGGCGAACGCATCCACCAGCGCCTTGTCCTTGGCCGGATCCACCTCGGGCGTCTTCGCCTTCCGGCCCCGCGCCGGCTTGGCCTCGCTGTTCCCCCGGGGGAACACGGGTGGCGGCCGCTCCAGCCCGAGCTTCTGCTGCCCCGCGGCGCACGACTTCGCCGCCCGCGCCGCCGCCAGCGAAACCCGCTCGGAGATCCTCCGCAGCGTGGTCACCACGTCGGGGCTCTCGCCCCGGCCGATGGCGTCGGCGGCCTGCTGGTAGGCGCCCGCGGCCCGTCGGATGTCCTCCAGCGCCGACCTCTGCTCCTTCCCCGTGCAGAGCGGGGAGGCGGCGAGGGCCTGGGCGTGCTTGATGAGCCGCCCAGCCCGGCGCAGCAGCTCGGGCGCGTCGGAGGCGCCCCAGGAGGACAGCGCCAGCTCGGCCAGGGCTTCGGCCTCCTTCTCGGTGGCGGCGGCGATCCGCGCGGCCGAGGTCGGTCCCGTGGGTGGCTCGGGGGTAGGCAGCGCGTCGAGCGCGGGCACCACGGTCACGCCGGGAAGCCCGCCCATGCCGAAGGCGCTGGCCACGTCGACGGACACGGTGACGGCGGGAAGCTGCCCCTTGTTGAGCGCGCGAAGGTGCTTCTCGGCCTTGCCCTTCTCCCGGGCCCCGAAGCGCGCCACCACGTTGCCGGCGGCGTCGAGCACGTCGAAGCCGGCGTCGTCCTGGCGCAGCCGGTAGGCCGGGCCCGGCTTGGGGCGGTACCGCTCGGTCGGGTCCTTGGGCGCGCGGTGCGGCTGGTAGGGGTGTGCCACGGCGTACTCGGCGTCCACGGCGTTGCGGCGGCGCGTGTCGCGGAAGCTGCACGCCTCGCTCACCAGCCCCACGACCAGGCCCATGCCGGCCTGGATCGCCTCGGCCAGCCCGTCGCGCTGGACGGACTCCTGGGCGGCCTTGGAGAACCACCGGGGGGCCCGCTCGAAGGTGGCGGTCCAGCGGCCGTCCGCGCCCGACGCGAGTTTCAGCGTGCCGTAGGAGGCCACCTTTCGCGCGAGCACCATCGAGGGCCGACCGTCGGTGCAGTAGAGCACGCCGGTCCAGGCGCCCCGCAGCGTCGCCGGGCCGGCCGGCGGCGGGCTCGACTTCATCCGCGTGACCTCGGCCACCGCGACGGTGGGCTCGATCTCCTCCTCGGGGGCGTGCGTGGGCGCCTGCCCCGAGACCGTCCGCCAGATCCGGGCCCGCTGCTTCTTGACCTGGTGGACCAGGACGCCGCGATCCTCGCGCGGGCGCATGACGAAGGCCATCTCGCCGCCGCAGGCGCGGCCGTAGGCCAGGAGCAGGCGCGGTACGTCCTCGTCGGCGCCCACGATCTTGAGGAGGAACTTCTCAGCCACGTCTCACCCCTTCCCGAGCTTGGGGACGATGAGGGCGGCGGCGGCAGCGGCGGCGCCGATGCCCAGCAGCCACACCCAGGCGCCGCCCTTCTTGTCGTCGTCGCCCACGGCTCCCCCGCCCGGAGCGGGCGCCGAGGGCGGGGTCGCCGTCGTCGGCTGGAGCTGTGTGCCGCGCTGGCTGGCCTGCACGCGGGCATCCAGCTCCTGGGCCATGAAGCCGGTCTGGTCGCGCAGCGAGGCGGCGTACTCCCAGGCGGCCACGGCCCAGGCGACCCCGGCCACCGACAGGCCCACCGAGCCCACCACGATCACGACCGCGGGCGCGATGCCCACCTGGGGCACCTGCACTGCGTTCTGCGAGATCCCGAGCACGAGCGCGTCGTAGAGCGCCTTCATCTCGGTGTAGCGGGCCACGTTGGCCGCGTCGGCCTGGGTGCGCGGCGGGTTGGGCAGGCGGGCCTGGATGCGGTCCAGGTTGGCCTTGCACTCGGCGAGCAGGGCAAAGAAGGCGGTGACCCTGGCCTCGAAGGCGGTGGGCGTGGCCTGGATCGCGGCGGACAGGCGCCCGATGGTCGCCTCGTACGTGGAGGCGATGCGGGATGCGAAGGTGGCCTTCAGCTCGTCCCAGGTCATGGCTCAGCTCCGCCGTTCGCAGGCGCGGCAGCCCAGCTCGGCGGCGATGTCGTCGTCGAGCCAGCGGGCGAGACGCTCGTCCTCGGCCGTGGGTCCAGGCAGCGCCGGGCGAGCCGGTGGCGGCGGGAGCGAAGGAGGAGAGGCCGACTGCTGCTGCACACCCGGCTGGCCCTGACCCGCCCGGTCCCGCCGGAACGCCCGTCCCAGCGTCTTGAACAGCGCGGGCGCCAGCAGCAGCGGCCCAAGTCCGAACTCGACCGACCGCTCCGGCACCTCCGCGACCACGAACAGGCCGGGCTTGACCTCGACCACGGCGGCGCGGAACCCCTTGCGGGCCTTCATCTTGAGGTTGGGGCCCAGCGCGATCGCCGCGCTCCAGGGCGGGGCCAGTCCCTCACGGAGGCGCTTGCCCGCGCCCTTCTGGAGCAGGCCCTGGCGCGGGCCTCCCGGGCGAGGCTGCCGAGTCGCCCGGCGAACCGGGGCGCCGAAGTCGCCCTCGGGCTCCAGCTCGTCCTCGTCCTCCTCGGGCCCGTCGTCGTAGACGTACTCGGGGGACTGCGCCGCCTGGGCGCGCGGGTGCGCCTGCGTCGCCCGCTCGTCCTGCGGGTAGCCGCCGCCCAAGGACCGACGCCCCATCGTGCGGGTCGGCTGACTGTGACGCGAAGCGCCCTGGCCCCGGCGCTGCTGACGCCGCTGCTTGCGGCGACGGCGGCGGCGGCCCTCGAAGCCGGCCTCGTCCTCACCGTTCTGGCGGTTCCAGGTCTCCATCGACACGACGCGGGCGTAGCGGGACATCAGGTGCTCCTCCGGCGCGCGGGCCGGTTTCGATCACGGCGAACTTGCAGGGCGAGCCGCTGCGCCACTTCGGGGCCAGACAGCCGCTGGTCGAGCATCCCGAGCCGAGCGCTCGGATCGTCCAGGTACCAGCGCGAGCCCACCCGGTACCGGACAAGGCAGTGGTAGAGCCCCGGCTGGTCAGGCTGTGAGCGGGTGCGGAGGAAGACCTCGGCGTGGAGATAGCGAAGCTTGCGGCGGCGGGCATCCTCAAAGCCGCCGTCGCCCTTCTTCAGCGCCTGCCAGCCCCGGGCGCGCAGTTCGCCCGCGCGGGCGGCGGCGAGGCTGTCGCAGTCTTCCCAGCCCTGGGCCAGGAGGTTGATGTAGTCCGACCAGGTCTCCTCGGTCTCCCGTTTGTAGACCACGCCGGACTCGTACAGTCCCGGCAGCGCCGGGTTCTCCAGGAGGATGCGCGCGTTGACGCCCGCGAGCCAGTTGAGCAAGCTCACGGCCTCCCACTCGGAGAACGCCAGGGCCACCGTGATGTTCATGGCTCAGCTCTCCTTCCGCAGGCGGTAGGGAGCGGTGGAGAGCAGCCGAACGTCCACGGTGTGGGCCGGCTTGGTGCCGCCGCCCAGCACGGTCACCGCACGCACGAAGGTCAGCAGCGGCGTCGCCGCCCCCGCGCTGTCGAGCGTCTCGAACTTGGCCCCGTCGGCGGTGAGCTGGGTGGAGAGGACCACATCGATCCAGTTGGTCTTGTCCACGCTCGTCTGGAGCTTGGCCCGGCTGGTCGGGCTGGTCGCCCCGCCGCTCTGGGTCAGGCCGAAGTAGACTTGGAAGCCCTGGTCGCCGTCGCTGACGGCGTCGTCGCTGGGCGGCAGGATCCGGAAGATCGAGCCCGTACGGTCCTCGCTGCTGGAGGCGCCGAGGAGCAGTTGGACGATGTTGCGATGCAGGCGCATGGAGGCTCCGTTCAGATCGAGAGGAGGAAGACCCCGCGAAAGCGGAGGTCGTCGGGGGCCACGAGGGTGATTCGTCCCGCGCCGCCCAGGGGCAGGCCGGGGTTGGGCTGCTCGTCACCGAGCACTTCGGCCTGGAGCACGCCCACGCCGTCGTACACCTTGACCACCAGGCTGGAGAGATGGCTGCGGTCGGCGCAGTCCACCCGAAGGTGGGTCGCGAAGGGCGGGATTGTCAGATCCGGAGGGGCGTTGATGGCGCCCACCCCTCGCACCTCGAACTGGTTGCCCGAGACGCAGTAGCCGTCGGAGACGTTGCATCCGACCCGGTTGGCACGCTCGCTCAGGTTGGCGACCTTGAGCGAGAGCGAGGCGGCGTAGACCGAGAGCCGGGTCGCCCGCGGCACGGTGATCTTCGCTTCCTGCCCCATGCCCTCGCCGCCCGACCAGGCCGCGTGCAGCTCGAAGGGGCCGCCCGAAGCCGAGTACGCCTCGACGATGCGCCAGGCCCCCCCGCACGCCTCGGCCCGCAGCAGATCCACGAAGGCGAGGTCGGCGCCGTCGCTGTGCGACGCCAGCATCTCCTGGCAGGAGCGGCGAGAGAGGCGGGGGAGGGCCATGGCTCAGCCTCCGCCGGTCAGCAGGTCTTGTTCATCGGCTTGAGGCCGATGAGCGTGGCCGTGGTGGCGGTCGTCGAGCCGGCGGTGCCCTTGATGATGATGTCCAGTCCCGGCCGGATCTTCTGCCCGGCCAGCAGGCCGCGCAGCATCCCGGTAGACGAGAACACGCTCACCGGCACACCGCTGGCGTTGTTCCAGACCGGGCGCTCGCCGAAGAAGATCGTGTCGATCTTGGCCGAGGTGTCGCCGGTGAAGGTGATGTCCTTCGACTTGAACCAGTGCTGCGGCCGGATCGTGATGGTGATCGAGTCGCCCGCCGCAGCCGGCGTGTTGCTCTCTCCCGCGAGAGCGGTCGTACCCCACTTCACGGTGCTCCTCCCCTGCCGGGCGCTCCGGCGGCTCTTGCGGCGGGTCTGCCGGCGTTGGCGGCGGGCCTGGCGGCGGCGGCGGCGCCGGGGACCGGCCACCTCGTCGCCGAGGTCGTCGGCCGACAGTTCCCCATCGCCCAGGTCGTCGTCCCCGAGATCATCGTCGCCCAGGTCGTCATCGCCCAGGTCGTCGTCGCCGACATCCTCGTCCCCGAGGTCGTCGTCGGTGTACTCGTCATCCTCGTCCTCGTCGTCCCAGTCGTCGCGTCCCATGTCCTCGTCCTCCATGTCCTCGTTGATGCGGCGGGCAGCCTGACGCCGGCGACGCCGACGGCCCTCGAAGTCGTCTCCCGCCTCGTCATCGCCGCCGGGGCGGCGGGCGTGGCGGCGGATGGTGGTCTTGTCCACCACGAGCTGGCCCGTGCTGCTGTCCTTGAAGACGCGGGCGTTTCCCAGGGGTCGAAGTGCCATGTGCGTGTGCCTCTCTCTCGTGGTTGGGGGATCAGCCCGCGCCTGTCTTGTTCAGGAGGCGCGGATGAAGCGGCTGGGGCGGTGGCGCTCGGGCGTGGCCCGGTCCACCGGTTCGGCGCCGCTGGAGTTGGGGGTCAGGAAGATGTCGCGGACCAGGTCGCCGAAGTCGCCCTGGGCGGCGGGGATCTGCGCGGGGACCGCCTGCGTCGGGACAGAGGCGGTCGGCTGCTCCTGCCCCCTCTTGTCCCTCTTCTCGGCGAGGGCCTTGCCGGCGTTGCGGCCGACGCGCCCCAGGCCCACGGCGAGCAGGCCGTTGCCGATCGCCAGCGAGTGGCTGCCGCCCTTGCCGGTCATGGTCTGGTACAGGCCGTAGCCGCCGACCAGAAGCCCGCCGCCGACCCGAAGGTCCACCGGGCCCACGTCCATCTTCTCCTCGCCGAAGTAGCCCTCGGCGAAGGAGGCCCCGAATGCGGCGCCTTGCATCTCCGCCGTGGCGATGACCGCGTCGGCCACCGCCTCGGACTTCTCCTTGGCCTTGCTGATCCGGCCTCCGAGGTTCTTGAGCTTGCCGACGGCCTCCGCAAGCGCACCTTTCTGCTGCTTGTCGGGAACCTTCTCGCCTTGCATTGCCTTGCTGAGTGCGGTCGTCATCCGTTCCTCGCGGGTGGGGTCCGTTGCTTGCCGGTGCTCACCGGTCACGCCCCAATGTCTACGCCGGGAATGCAGCGCTGGTGGGCTCTTCCGCCATCCGCCGCCGACCGCGCGCGGTCCGCCCCAAGCGGCTGGCCGGCGGTCAGGGCGGTTGGTGCGGCTGGCGTTGGCGGTTGGCGACCGTCAAGAGGGCGGTCGGCGGGCGGTTGGCGAATGATCTCGCGCGGAAAGTCGGCGGCTGATTCACCAGCCGCGCTCACACCCTGCGGTAGGTTCGGCGGTAAGTGGTTTTCCGTGTGAATTCGGGCCTATGGGGGTAGATTTCGAGGGTCAGACGGAGCCAACGCCGTCGCAGATCCACCCACCCAGGGAAGCCGATGCAAGACATCACCTTTGAAGGACTGGAGACCACCGACCGCCGCCTGCGCGAGCTGGCCCTGGACCTGGGCTACGTCTCGCTGGCCGAGGTCACCGGCCGCCACTCCTGCGAGCCCCTGGGCCGCGCCGACTTCAGCGCCACCGACCTCGCCCCCTTCCTCATGGAGATGGAGGACGAGCCCGCGGAGTTCGGCGAGCTGGCACAAGCCGTGGATCTGGACGACCCCTCCGGCGAGGATCTGGCCCGCGCCGCCTCGCGCTGGCTGCGCCAGGTCGCCGCCTCGAACATGGCCGGACGAGGGACGGCGAAGTTCAAGGTCTGCCTCTGGCGGCCCAAGGGAGACGCGCTGCTGCACTCCGCGCGCTTCGTCGCCCGCAACCCCCTGCACATGGAGCGCGAGGAGGGCGAGGACTACCCGCTGGTCGCCGCGCCCTCGCCCACCGTGTTGCCCCCGACGCCGCTCCCCGCCGTCATCGTCGGCCCCGAGGAGCGCGTCTGGACCGCCCTGGGCGACGGCTACACCCGGCTCATCTCCCTCGCCCAGAACACCTATTCGCACATCGCGGGCCTCCAGAACCGCACCATCGTCGTCCTCAACGGCCAGAACCAGCGCCTCCAGGGGGTGGTCGAGGAGCTGTCCGGCGACCTCATCCAGCTCAAGATCGGCGCCTACGAGGTCGAGAGCGGGCGGCGCACTGACGACGGCGAGACCAAGGTGCGCGAGGAGCTGGGCCGCCAGTTCATCAGCGAACTGGGCACGCTCGGCCGCGTCGTCGCCTCGGCCAAGCTCGGCCTCTCGCCCGAGATGGTCGACCTCTTCGAGACCGTCAATGCCTCGCCCGAGCTGCTGGAGACCCTGCGCAGCCCCGAGGTCCGCAAGCTCCTCAAGGACGAGAAGACCCGTAAGGAGCTGGCCGAGCTGCTGAAGATGGCTGCCTCTGCGACCGCCGATCCGCCGGTCGCCAACGACTCCCCGCCGCCCAATGTGGAGGATCTCCTCAAGGCGGCTTGATCCCACAACCCCGTTTCACCCCCAAAGGAGGTCTCGATGCCCGAGAACCGCCGTGCCACCCGTCTGCCTTCCGCCAGCGAAGCCCGCCCCCTGTGGGCCCGCGCCCTGGACACCTTCTACGGCCCGAGCTTCGACGTGCGCTCCCGCAAGGAGCTGGCCGAGTCGATGGCCGACTTCGTCGAGCTGCCGCCTGGGGAGCAGGCGTTCCACCAGGCGCACCTGACCTTCCGGCAAGTGCAGGGCCTCGCCGACGTCCACGCCAGCCTGCGCCGAATCGAGGCGCTGCTCGGCGGGCTCGACTTCTCCGGGCTGGCGGCGCTCAAGCACCTGGCGCCGATGCGCCGGGCGCTCGACGACATCGCCGAAGCGCAGTCCGAGGTGCTCGACGCGCTGGAGGAGCGCGAGGACGAGGAAGAGGAGGAGATGATCGAGCACGACGCGCCCGAGGCCGACGCCGAGGAGGAGCCCGTCACCTGGGATCCGCCTGTCGAGGCCGAGGTGGTCGAGCCCCAGGTCGTCGAGGCGCCGCCGGTCGAGGCCCCGGAGCCCCGAAAGGCGCGGCGGGCGCGGGTCATCGACGTGCCCGACGCGGAGGCCGCGTGAACCCCGCGCTCGCACAGGCCCCCGACGCACTGCGGGTCAACCTCACCGTGCCTACCACCCAGGTCCGCCTGGGGCCGTTGTCCTTCGACGGGCTCCAGGCGTTCCTCGGCGTGCCCCTGGCCGACCTGCTCTCGCCGCTCATGCACGCCCCGCGCCACCAGCGGCCCGGCGAGGGCGGCGCCGTGCTCGACGTGTACCCGCTGGCGATCCCCGACGGCGACGGGCTCAGCATCCCCGTGAAGCTCGTCGGGGACCTGGGCTTCAGGAACTACCGCGGGCTGCTCGTGCTGATCGTGCCGGCGGCGGTCGCCGAGGTCGTGCGCCAGGAGCTGGCCGCGGAGATCGCCAGCAAGGAGGCCGCGGGGCCGCGATTCGTCGAGGCGCTGGGCGGGGGCGGCTTCGTCGCGGAGTTCGCGGTGAGGCTGCGGCCGGGGATGCGGAAGGCGGTACCGCTGGGCACGTGGGGGGAGATCGGGGTGGAGGCGGGGTAGCGGCATTTGACCCTGTGAATCTGCCTCAAACTGCCTCAGTCCTGCCCGCGCGAATTCACAAACCCTGCTGCTCGACTCATAGTAGGCTCTACTCATTGCATAGGAGTCCTGGAATGAGCGGATGTCGTCGGGTCGCGGGTATCGTCATCAAGGAAGGCACCACCCAGCCGCAGGTCGGACTGACGGTTCGGCTTCTGGGCAAGGCACGTGGGCGCGGGACCGAGGAGATCGGCTCGTGCCGCACCAGTGCCAAGGGCCGTTTCGTCTTCGACCTGTCGGCCGTCAGCCACGACGATCACGCCGGGTTCTACGACGTCCAGGTATTCGATGGCGCGATTCCCTTGACGACCCACGGCCACACCACGGTGTCGGCCACGACGGACTCCCATGAGCTTGTTGTCTGCGTCGAGTGGCCGGTGGCTTGCGCGGTCCTGGACGAGACGCCGCCCGGTTCGATTTCGGGCAACGTCGCAACGAATGCCGTGCATGGAATCGTCCGGCACGCCGATGGAACGCCCCTCGTGGGGCTCAAGGTCGACCTCTACGAAGTCGGGTTCGCCCTTGGCGAAGAAGAGGACGAAGAGGTCAAGATTACCTCGACCGCGGTCGACACCCTGATGGACGGCTGGTTCAGCATCGGAACGGTCTCCTCACTACCCCGAGACATCTACGTCCAGGTCTGGCAGCCCGGCTCGCCTCCCCGGACCGTCGGAAGGTCCTCGGTACGGTACGGCTACAACGGCGGCGCGCTGCGTTTCCTCGTCACGGTCTGCGACGAGGCCCTCCGGGGCCCCTCGGAGTTCTCCCGCCTGTCCATCGAGCTGTCCAAGGCCATCTTCGGTGCGGGAGGGTCTCACCCCAATGCTGGCCTCGGTGCCAAGCTCTTGATGGTGGACACCCGCCGCGTGGCTTGGCTGGCCGCGAGATCGGGCTGGAGCATGGAGCAGGTCGCGGATCGAGCGGTGGCGCAGCGACTGAGTGACGAGATGAGCGCGTCCGGCTCAGTCCTGACGCCCGAGGCCGTGTACGGGCTGCTACGCATGGGCTTCCCCCGCAGCCGGCGCGAGATCCTGGCCCGGCCTCCGTCGCGGGTAGGCGCCGCCCTCTCGCAGGCGCGGAAGACCAACATCATCGGCCTGGGAGTGGTCGTTCAAGATGTCCTCGAGGTGCTGGTCGAGGCATTGGCAAGAGCCTTCGACTCCACGGAAAGCGACTCGCTCCGCAAGATCCTCCGCACATCGCAGGAGCTGGCGCACACCCATTCCCTTGACGACACGCAAATCAGCGAGTTCTGCACCCTGTTCGCCGAGTTCGACGGAACCGATGCCGAGTTCTGGACCGACGTCGCCGGTCTGGCGGGATGGACCACCGACGACGTGACCGAGGCGAAGCGACTCATCCGCCTCGGAATGATTGGCCTGGGACATGCTCCGACGGTGCTGGCAATTCTTAAGGAGCTTGGCGAGGATCCTGTTGAAGACGTGGGATCCTGGGACTTGGCGACCTGGCAGGTTGTGGCCGGCTCCCCTTCGGTCGAGACCGACTCGGTGAGTCCGTTGCCCGAAGGGCTGGAAGGCGACAACGACACAGAACGCCGGGCCGCTCTGCTGACCCTTCTCCGCGACCATGGCGCGCTGGCTTTCCCCGCTCGCGCGTTGCGGACGGCGCTGCTTGGGGACGCTGGCGTCGCCCTGGAGGTGGACACAATCTTGAGCCGAAGCGGCAACGGGACGGTGGACCTTCGCACGGCGCGACTTAGCTTGACCGCGGGCCTGGACCTGGGCACGGGTGTCGAAGACGAGGAGCTTGATCTCCTGCGCACCGCGCAGCGGCTGGTGCGACTCGTCCCGGTGTTGGACGCGGGTCCAGCACTTCAGCGGTTGGCGGAGACCAACCTGAGGTCGGCACGCGATGTGGTGTCGCTGGGTCGTACACGGTTCCTCGACATCTACGCGGAGGGCGATCCCGTATTGGAGAGCCAAGGGCAGGAGATCCTCGCTGCGGCTCAGAGCCAGGCGGCCGTGGCCGCTGCCTTCTACCTGACGGCCCACCCTGCGCTTGGGCAGGCCGATCTGGCGTTTGTGCCCAGCGAGGACGTCTCGGTTTCCGATGCCGAGATTCCGGCCTACGGCCAGATGTTCGTCTCGCCCGTGGGGACACGCTGCGCCTGGTGCCAGTCCATTCACGGCCCCTCGGCCTATCTCGTCGACCTGCTGCACTGGCTGTCAAAGCGCACGCCGCCCACCGGCTCCATGGCGTCGTGGACCTCTGCGCTGGATGCCTTGCTTGACCGTCGGCCAGACCTTGCCCACCTGCCCTTGACCTGCGAGAACGCCGAGCGCGTCCTACCCTACATCGACTTGTCGCTGGAAGTGCTCGAAGCCGTCGTGGTCGGATCGGGCCTCTCGACGGCACACAGCAGTGAGGTCGCCACGGCCGAGATGCTGGCCTCACCGCAGTACACCACCCCTGAAGCCTACGCGGCGGGAAGGCTTGGAGACGCGACGCAGTCTTTCATGACGCCGTTCCACCTCCCGCTGGTGACGGCCCGCACGTTCCTGCGAAACCTGGACATCGACCGCGGCGATCTGATGCGGGCGTTCAATGCCGGGCTCACGGCCGACGACATCGCCGTTGAAGACCTGGGGCTTTCGGAGGAAGGTGCCGGTGCCATCACGGGCAGCGACGCCGAGGGCGACTACTGGTCGATCCCGGTTCCCGCAGCAACCGCGGAAGAGGTAACCGTCCGCGCCTTCTGTCGCGCAACCGGGGTGACGTACGTCCAGCTTCTCGACCTGCTGCACACGCGGTTGGCCAATCCCTACACGGGCGAGGACGAACTGGAGATCCGTCAGATTGCCGACGCCGACCCCTACGACATTGCTTCCTACGTGTTGATGCGCGCGAGCGGGACCACCCCTCCCTACACGGCGCCCGAGCCGGTCCAGTTCACCGCCATGCGGCGGGTGCTTCGGCTTTGGCGCGCGACCGGTTGGTCCCTCCTCGATCTGGACCGGGTATGCGGCGCCTTGGGCCACGGCGACCCGACCACCTGGTCGTCCACGACCCTGCTACAGGTGTCGGAGGTCCTGCGCCTGTCGCGGCTCACTGGCCTCACGCCTGTGGAACTGTCGGGGTGGTTCGGGTCCTTGTCCGCTCCACACGGGAGGCTCGACACCTACATCGACCGCGACACCCAAGCCAAGCCGTCGCCGTCACTCTATGACCGCACCTGGCTCAACCCGTCGTTGTTCCCGCTCGTGGTCCAGCAGGCTTCAGGCTTTCCCTTCGCCTTGAACGCAGGCCGTGACGAGGTGGCAGCGATCAGCCCCCCGCTCCTGCTTGCCGACCACCTAGCCCAGGTGCGGGCTGTCCTCCAGGTGAGCGAGTCCGAACTGACTGCGTTGATCACTGCGTTGGAGCAGGTCGAAGTGCTCGACCTCCACGATCCAGGCGATGGTGATGTTCCGTCGATCACACTTCACAACCTGGGGCTGCTCTTTCGGTGGTGCTCGCTGGGACGCGTGCTCAAGCTCCTGCCAACCGAGGTGTTGCGGCTCGCCGATCTCTTCGGCGTTCCCCCCGACGGCAGCGGCTCACCCAACGCCGGGCCCTTCAACGGTCCCTACGCCATGCTCCAGTTCCTGGACCGTGTGCATCCGCTGCTGGCAAGCGGGTGGACGGTGGATGAAGTGGACTACGTGGTCCGCCACCACCGCGCAGAGCGCGTCGCGCCGACGGACGACTGGATCCGGGGAGTCCTCGGCCGTCTGCGGGACACGGTTTCCGGGCTAGACGGAGCTTCGGCGGAAGCCGAGCGTCTGGACGCCGTCGCCCGGCAACTTTCCGAAGAGTTTGGGATCTCTCGGGCGGCGATGGACTTCCTGGCGACCCGCGTGGTCCTTGGGGCAGCGTACGAGTTGGGGGCCTCCGAGCCCGTGCCCTCGTACCTGTTTCTCGCGGCCGACTCGCACGTGGACTTGACGGCGTCGTCGCCGGTCACCGCGGGAGCCTGCGTGGTGACGCTTACCGCCGACGTTGAGACTTCGGGAGGGACGAGGAGCGCTGGAACCACCATCACCCTGCCCATCGCCACGGTTCTGGGTGGCGCAAGCCTTGTTGGGCTGGTTTCGGCCGGCACCCTATGCACTGCGTCCGCGGATCTGGAGCTGGACGACCTTCCCGCCTCCATCGCTGCGGCAACACCCGTGACCGTTGCTTCCACCACCGCGGTGACCTGGGAGGGGGGCAGCGGAACGCTCAGTGAAGATGCCGAGGGCACGCTCGACGCGGCGTGCATGGTCAATCCTCCTGTGGATGCCTCTGCCGTCCTCGCCAATGTCACGCTGCTGACCCGCTTTTTGCGCACGGAATACACCGCCGGAAGTGAGACCGGTTCGGGATCCGATCCCTGGGCCGACATCGATCGAAACAGCGAGGACTGGCACGAAGATTTCGCGATCATCGAAGGATTGTGGAAGGCACTGTTCCTTATCGACAAGGTTCAGGCCACCGCCGACGAGCTGGACGCGTGGAACGACCGGGCTGCTGAATGGTCCTTGCTTGCGCCAGCCACCCTCACGGCTGGCCCGAGCTCACTCCGGCTTCCAGTTGGCGGCGACGCCGCGGCGATGATGGAGCTGTGGACCACCGTCAGGTTGTTCCTCCAGCGATCGCGGTTGCCCGGATCGACGCCGAGTTTCGCCGAGGTGCTGGTCGACCCAAGCGCTGAGGTCATCGCCGAGCGAACCGGCTGGGAAGTCGACCATTTGTCCACCCTCATCGACACCGGCATCACATCCGTCGAGGACATGGTGAAGGTCCTGGACCAGATGGGCTTCATCCGGAAGGGCGGCGCAACGCCGGAGGTGGTCGCGTCCTGGGCGGCTCCCGGAAGCCTTGGTGACTTCGAGGTCGTGCAGTCGGATTCCATCGTTCAGGCATGCCGGTCCACGTACGCGACCGAAGATGCTTGGGCGAAGGTCGCCCGTCTCGTCCGTGACCCCATTCGAAAAGCCCAACGGGACGCACTGGTGGACTACCTGATCGCCGAAGGTACGGGCACCTTCCAGGACGCGGACGATGTCTACCAACACTACCTGATCGACGTCAGCATGAACCCTGAGCTGCTGACCAGCCGAATCGTGCAGGCGTCGGCGACGGTTCAGCTCTTCGTGCATCGAGCGCTCTTCGGCCTTGAGGGCGAGGAGGTCGGCGAGTGCTTCAACGACGAAGACCGGGTCGATTGGGAATGGCGACGCACCTACCGAGTGTGGGAGGCCGCTCGCAAGGTGTTCCTGTACCCCGAGAACTGGATCGAGCCGGAGCTGCGAGACGACAAGAGCCCCTTCTTTGAGACAATGGAGAGCGAACTGGCGCAAGGAGACGCCACCGACAAGCGGGTGGAAGAAGTCACGCTGGCCTACCTCAGCAGTGTGCTGGAGGTGGCCAACCTCCAGGTCCTCGCCTGCCATGCGCAACGAGAAGACGACACCGACGGATCCATCGATCGATTCCATGTTTTTGCGCGGACGCGGAGTGTGCCCGCCACCTACTGGTATCGCTGCCGGATCGACTCCTCGACCTGGACATCGTGGCAGGAGGTGGCCTGTGGCGTGGTTGGCGACCACCTGATCCCCGTGGTCTACAACCGCCGCCTGATGCTGTTCTGGGCGGAGTTCACTGAGGCGAGTGCCGAGAGCGAAGAGTCCTCGCCGAACGAGTGGTGGGAGATCCGGCTGGGCATGTCGGAGTTCAGCGACGGGGCCTGGTCGGCCAAGGTTCTGGGCGCCCAGGCGATGGCCCTGTCTTCGATCCCCCACTATGCCAAGAACGACACGTCCCGGTATCACTTCGTGTCGAGCATCAGCCACGAGGGAATGCTCAGCATTCGGTGCCTTGCGACACGCACGACGCCCGGCGAGTTCTCGCAGAGCATCTTCTACGACCTCGGGAAGTTCACGCTGAACCCATGCACGTTGGATTTCGAAGTCGAAACCCTGGACGTGCAGCTTGGAACCACGCGGCTGGCGACCGATCGTACCCTTTGGTCCGCACCAAGGTTCCAGGTCTCCCAAAGTCCGACCGATGGACTGGAGGACCTGGATGTCTATGTGGGTACCGTGGATGACGAAGGCACCTACACCGGCAATGCCAGTGCGGTTGAGTTGCTCACCACGATCCCAGACGCCTGGATCGTCGTCCCCTCCCAGTGGCAGGACTTCGTCAGTCAGTCACCATTTTTCGTCGGGGATGACGAGCGAGTCTACTTCGTCGAGCCGTTCCCTCCGGAGAGCGACGGGTTGGAGGCTTCCGCCTCGTCGGACGCTCCTTCGCTGTC
This sequence comes from Deltaproteobacteria bacterium UBA2385, assembly GCA_002343455.1. GTDB lineage: Bacteria > Myxococcota_A > UBA796 > UBA796 > UBA2385 > UBA2385. The sequence continues at coordinate 20,225 of DDSR01000072.1, forward strand.
GGCGGTCTACTCGTATCGCTCGGGGACCCGCGCAGTCATCGACCAAGACGAGAACGAGACCATCGACGACGAGCAAGCCGACGCGCTCATCCCCTATGTCGCCGCCAAGGAGAGCCTGTCGGCCTCGGAGGCGGTTTCCCGGCTCCGCGCCATCGCGTCGTCGCTCGGTGGTTCCTCAAGTGCGGATTCCCTCGTCGAGGTGTTGGGATCCTACCGCTTCTGGCCCTTCTACCATCCCTACGCCTGCCGGTTCATCAAGGAGGTTCGTCGGGGCGGAGTGATGGGCCTGTTGGACCCCGCCCCGGCGGGTATGGCCGGAGACCTCTTCCGCCAAGCGATCGTGGGAGCCGAGGGCGACTTCGAAGGCCGCTACGGCCCCACCGCCGCCATCCTTGAGCCCTACCCCGTCGAGGAGATCGACTTCAGCCTTGAAGGCGCCTACAGCCTCTACAACTGGGAGACCTTCTTCCACCTCCCGTTCTACCTGGCTGTTCGCCTGGCCGACGCAGGCCGCTTTCAAGAGTCCATCAACTGGTTCCACTGCATCTTCGACCCGCGGACCCGCACCAGCGCCGAGGAGTCCGGTTTCTCCGCTCTGGTTGATGGCTCTACCTGGTGGAAGGTCAAGCCCTTCCTTGAGCCGACCAGCGCACCGGTGACCAACTGGATCGCGTTCACCGGCGAGGGAGGCGACACCGATGCGGCGGCGGCCTTCGAGGCGCAGGTGGCCGCCTGGGCCAAGGAGCCGTTCAACCCCCATGCATTGGCCCGGTTGCGACCGGGGACCTACCAGCGCGCGCTGGTGATGCGCTACCTGGACACGCTGTTGGCCTGGGGCGACGCGCTGTTCTCCCGCGACACGCTGGAGAGCATCAACGAGGCCACCCAGATCTACGTCTACGCACGGCAGCTCCTCGGCGACCGGCCGGCCCTGCTGGAGGATGCCGAGCGCCCGGAGCCGAAGTCCTACGACCAGCTGAAGGACGACCTGGACTCCTTCAGCAACGCCCTGGTGGCCATCGAGAATGCGGCCTTCACGCCAAGCGGAAGCGTAGGGGCCATGGGCGGGTCGGCCGTCGTGTCCACCATCGGCCAAACCACCTACTTCTGCGTGCCCTTCAACACCCGCCTGCTGTCGTTCTGGGACACGGCGGAGGACCGCCTCTTCAAGATCCGAAACGGCATGAACATCGCAGGCGTGGTGCGCTCCCTGCCCCTCTTCCAGCCGCCAATCGATCCGGCCATGCTCGTGCGAGCCGCCGCTGCCGGAATTGACATCGGGACCGCGCTGGCCGACCAGGCGTCGGTGGGTCACTACCGCTTCTCCACGATGCACGGTCGGGCCCAGGCTCTGGCCGGCACGGTGCGGTCGCTGGGGCAGGGCCTGCTCTCGGCATTGGAGAAGCGCGACGCGGAAGCGTTGGCGCTCCTTCGCCAGACGCACGAGGCCGCGCTCTTGGCGGCCGTGCGGGATGTGCGCGAGCAGCAGCTTGACGAAGCCCGGGAGGCCCTGGAGGGGCTGCGCAAGAGCCAGAGGGTCGTGGAGGCCCGCCACGCCTACTACGAGCGGCTGATTGAGACCGGGTGGATCAAGCTGGAGGAGCACAGCGTCGAGCTGACGAAGAAGGCCGATTCCCTGCAGAAGCAGAGCTCCAGGGCGGCGAACGTGGGAAGTGTGGTGGGCATGATCCCGGACTTCGAAATCGGCGGAGGTCTGCCGAAGGTGCACATCGGGGGTAGTTTGCTGAGCCGCACCGCCATGGCATTCAGCGGCTTCTTCGGCTCACGGTCTGCCCGCAATCGAGCCGAAGCGGGCATGATGACGACCCGCGCGACCTACCGCCGACGTGCGGAGGAATGGAAGCACCAGAGTAAGGTCGCCACCCTGGAACTCCAGGGGCTGGAACGACAGATCGCAGGCGCGGAGATCCGCGTCGAGATCGCCAGGCGGGAGGTGAAGAACCAGGAGCTGCAGATCCGTCATTCCGCGGAAGTGCGCGAGTGGATGGAGCGGAAGTTCACCAACAAGCAGCTCTTCGACTGGATGGCTGGGCAGCTCTCCACGCTTCACTTCCAGACCTGGCAGCTCGCTCACTCGACCGCCAAGATCGCCGAGGCTTGCTACAACCACGAGCTTGGTCGTGGCGACACGTTCGTTCAGGCCGTTCACTGGGACGGCTCGCGCAAGGGGCTACTTGCTGGCGAACGACTTCAGCTCGATCTGGAGCGCATGGACCTGGCCTACTTGACCCATGACGCACGCCCGTTGGAGCTGGTCAAGCACATCTCCATCGCGCGACTCGATCCGCTCGCCCTGGTCCGCCTGCGCGAGGAAGGTGAGTGCTACGTGGACCTGCCCGAAGTGCTCTTCGACCTGGACTGCCCGGGGCATGTCGACCGACGCATCGTGTCTGTGGCGGTCACCGTGGCGTGCGTGTCCGGTTCCACGGGACAGGTCAATCTGCGTCTCACGCTGCACAACTCGGCGGTGCGGGCTTCTGCGGAGGGCGCGCTCGCTTCGGAAGTCACCACGGCCTACCCCTCCATCGTGACCAGCTCGGCCTTCGAGGACGGCGGCCTGTTCTCCAACGACCCGCAACAGCCTCGGTACCTGCCCTTCGAGCGGCGCGGAGCCGTGTCGTCCTGGCACCTTGCCTTCGCCAATCAGGATTACCCCCAGTTTGACTGGCAGACCGTTGGCGATGTGGTCCTCCACCTCCGCTACACCGCGCGGGATGGGGGCGAGGTCCATCGGGCAGCGCGGAACGCGGCCATTTCCGCCGAGTTGGCCTTGCTGACGGGTGGCTTCACGGATCTGGGAGAGACCGCAACCAGCAGCCGATTCACGGTGGCCATCAGCGCGCGGCGCGACGACCCAGATGCCTGGGCTCTGGCGCAGGACGAGAACGCGGACGAGATCACCCTCTCGCTGGTGAACCGCCTTCCGTACTTTGCCACTGGCAAGACTGTCGCGATCGAGCGGGTTCACGTCGCGTTGGTCGGAGTGGCGGGCACTGGTTGCAGCGTGGACCTGTCCGAAACCGCGCTCACCCTTGCACAATGGCCCGCGGGGTCGGTCCATACTTTCGTGGGGTCCTCGGCCGATAACCTGGCGGACGCGTGGCCTGATGACCTGAACGTGTCGGGCTTGGTCAACGACACAACCGCTGTCGACCTCAACAACGCCACCGACCTCGTCGTCGTCCTTGAGGTCTCGGTGACCTGATGGCCTTCGAACCTGCTGGGCCCCCCCGCACCCCACTGCGCCCCGGCACGCTGGCCCGCAACCCGGCGCCGGGTCGCGGCCCCGACGGCACCTTGTCCGAGGGCTTCCGGGTAGCCGCACCCTCGGTCACCCTGCCCAAGGGCGGTGGTGCGATCTCCAGCATCGGCGAAAAGCTCAGCGCTAACCCGGTCACCGGCTCGGCCTCCTTCTCGCTTCCCCTGCCCCTGACGCCGGGCCGGGAAGGGGCTACGCCCGCCTTGTCGCTGTCCTACGACTCCGGCTCGGGCAACGGTCCCTTCGGGCTCGGCTGGCGCCTGGGGCTCGCCTCCATCCGGCGCAAGACCGACAAGGGCCTGCCG
>DDSR01000471.1 GCA_002343455.1 Deltaproteobacteria bacterium UBA2385
CATGGCGGGCCCCTGGCGCCACCCGATTCCGCTGGCGCTGCGCCGACCCAAGCGCAGCGCCGCCTGGCTGGCCCGGCGGGCGCGGGAGTCGACGTTTGAGGCGCTGCTGGCCCGCGCCCGCGCGATGCAGAGAGGGAAACCGGCGCCGTCCCCGCCGCCGGGGGCGGTGCCCGACGAGTCCTTCCCCGAAGCGGCAGGCCCGGTCGTGATGGGCGTCAACACGCCCCTGTTCTTCAGCAACACCAAGTACGGTAGCACCCTGGACATCGTCAACGACATGGGAAAACTCGGTGCCCAGGTCTTGCGGCACCCAGGGCGATTGCAGCTCTTCATCGACCACCTGCTGTACCCCTGGACCGCGGGCGCAGATGTGCCCGATCTGCCGCTTCGCCGGATCATGGTGGGATCCCCGATCGACAAGGACCGGGTGGAGTCGTCGGACGCTGCGCTGGACCTCCTCGTCGGCAGCAGCTTCCCCCTGCACTACCTGGAGTCCCTCTGCCGTACGCTCCGCGCGACGGGGCGTCGAGGTCCGCCCTTCCTGATCCTGACCTTCCTGGACCTGGGCCAGGGGGCCCCGACGAACTGGGGAGCCCTCGCCGGACCGGGGGCGCCCTCCGGCGAGCCGACCGGACCACGCGAAGATCCCATCTTCCTGCCCTGGCACTCCAACACGATTGACCACGAAGTCGAACACATCGTGACTGGGGAGGTGGTGAAGCTCGACGAGGACAACGAGTGGAACCGGTACACCCTGGATCCGCTCAGCGGCTACAAGCGCGCCTTCTACGCCCGGCTGGCCGGGGCCGTGGGGCGATGGCTGGAGGCGCGCTGGGGGCTGGTGGGCGAGTACATGGCCGGCATCGAGATCGGAAATGAGCTGGAGGCCTTTCACGCCGTGCGGACCAGCTCGGGCGCGCTGGAGCCGGATGGCACCGCCTGGGGGGATTTGTACTACGACTGCGCTGCTGAGCTTCGGCGGCATTGCGACGCCGTGCCCCTCCTGCTGCCGGGATTGGCCTCCTATGCGGGGGAGTTGCCAACGACAGACACGGACCCGAAGGCTTGGGAGGGGAAGAAGCAGTACCTGAGAGGCATGCTCAACAGGATCGAAGACCGCTGCGCGGACGACGGGCGATATGGCATGCGGGACCTGGTCGACGGGCTGGACCTTCACTACTACCACATGGGCCAGCAGGAGACGGGCTCCGATCGCCCGCAGGCACTGGCCCATCTCGCCGTGGCTTTGCGGGAGGCCAAAGAGATCCTGGAAGACTACATCTGGACGACCGGAGCCAGCGGTGGCCCCTCCATTCCGTCCGTCGCGGACCCACCCTGGCTGACCTGCATCGAGGCCTCGACCAACGTGATGGCACGAGAAGAGCTGGGATCAATGTCGGGATCAGCGCCAGTGGATGTCTACCCGACCCGGATGGAAGACGAGGCCCTTTATGCCGCGGACGCCCCCGAAACCTGGAAGCTGAGGGCCAGCGAGCGGCCACCGGTCTACCAAAGGGCCGCTACCCTGACGCTTGGCTTCGAGAGGCTGGCCGACTCTGCTGGGACCTTGGACTTCCAGGGCCAGTCCGTCTGGATGCGCCTGGCCGTGGCCATGCTGGGTGGCGCCCAGGGTATCGGTTGGCATTGTCCGATCGGCGTTTCCGGCGACGCCTTCGAGGGTGTCGGCCTGCGCTACGATCTGCACGGTACCGACGAGTCCGCCAGCCAGTCTGGAATGCGGCCATCGTGGTGGGCTTTCCGCGAGTTCGGACGGACCCTGGCGCCGGCACGGGTGGTGCGGCGGTTGGAACCGAATCGCTTGGTCTCGAGCACCACGATGGAGTTTATCACAGCCTCGTTCATCGCCGAGGACATGCTCTGGGTCATCGAGTTCGAGCAGGCCTCGGTGCTGCCCGGCGCAGCCCGGGGCTACGCCTACCTCGCCTTCCTGGATCCCTTCTGGCCCGTGGAGAGCACGGACCCCCGCCCCGTAGGCGCAGAGCTGAACTTCAGCGCCGCGCGGGCGGGCTCGCTGTGGGTCGTCCAACGCAACACCTGGCCCTTGAGGGAGCCCAGGCTCGTCTCCGATTCAGGCGAGGGCTACCCGGTGGAAGTCTGGCCCGCCAGCACGCCGGCGGGTCGAATCGGGGTTTCCCCCAGCGGAAGCCGGATGCTGGTGGACCCCGTCACCGTCGCCCTGGGCCGCTACCCGCTTCTGCTGGCCTCGCCTCGGCAGCTCGCTCTGGACTCCTTCACGGTGGTGACCGCATGATCGCCCTGGTCTTGAGCGTGGCGTGTAAGCCGCCCGAGGTACCGCTGCGCACCTGGCGTGGGGAAGAGGTGGCGGCCCACAAGGCAGCTCACATCGCGCTGGACGACGCTCCCTGGACAGAGTGCAGCCCTCCGGGCGATGATGATCTGATCATGCGGCTGATGCAGGCGGAGGCAGGGCTATACGTAGAGGAGAACGGGCTGCCTGGCGCACCATACGAGTTCAGAATGGGGCTGAGCGGCGTCAGCACCGTAAACTCCTACGCATCCACCTGGGTTACGCCTACCCCCAAGGTACAAGGCGCCTACGAGGTGAGCACGAGCGTCTGGTACTGGGATCTTGTTGAGCACGTCTACGCCGACATCCAGACAGAGCAGCGATACGACGTCGGGCTGGACTGGCCTGGCGACCCGCATCTGTATTACACAATGACAGAGCATAACCTGGCGGGGTCCATCGAGGAACAGGGTGGATACAATTGCCTATCTATCGGCAGCAGCGAACCGTGGGACGAGGACCTACCTGTCTATGATCCCTTCTACCCCTTCCAGGTCTGCACCGCCCGCATTCGGCCGGATCGTTTCCAGGGCACCTTCTGGTTCGACGTGAGCGAGACCGAGTGGCACAGCCCCGAGGTCTCGAGCCCGGTCTACCTGGTGTGGGACGTGAGCAACGGGCAATACGACAACTTCTTCAGCTCCACCTCTACCACGGACGTGGGCAAAGAGAGTGTCGAGTTCAACTTCGCGTCGACGACGTACGCCCACACCTACGGCCCCCGTTGGGCCAACCGCTTCCACTCCTCGTACTACGACGACCTGAGCGAGTCCGACCTCTTCCCCGCCACCGACGACGAGGGCTGACCATGCACGCCCTTCTGCTCCCCCTGCTGCTGCTGGCCTGCAGCAGC
>DDSR01000472.1 GCA_002343455.1 Deltaproteobacteria bacterium UBA2385
CATGGCGGGCCCCTGGCGCCACCCCATCCCGCGCGCGCTGCGTCGGCCCAAGCAAAACGCCGCCTGGCTGGCCCGGCGGGCGCGGGGGGCCAGCTTTGAGGCGCTGCTGGCCCGCGCCCGCGCGATGCAGGGAGGGGAACCGGCGCCGTCCCCGCCGCCGGGAGCCACGCCCGACGAGGCCTTCCCCGAGGTGACCGGACCGGTGACCATGGGGATCAACACGCCCCTGTTCTACACGGCCACCAAGTACGGGCGCCCCATGGACCTCGTCGACGACATGGCCAGGCTCGGGGCGAACGTCCTGCGTCATCCCGGGCATATGCAGCTCTTCATTGACCACCTGCTCTATCCCTGGACCGCCGGCGATCCGGTCCCCGGCGAGCCGCTCCGTACGAGGATGATCGACGCCCCAATCAATCGGGTCCTGGTGGAGTCGAGCGACGAGCAGCTCGACTCCATCCTGGAGGCCAGCTTCCCGCTGCACTACCTCGGTGGCCTCTGCCGGCACCTTCAGGCGATTGGAGGGCGTGGACCGCCCTGGCTGATCTTGACCTGGCTGGACTTCGGCCAGGGAGCGCCGACGGACTGGGGTCGACTGGTAGGGGAGGGTGTGGTCCGGGCACCTCCGTCCGAAAGCGACCGCCAGGATCCCATCCTGATGCCCTGGGCCGAAGACACGATCGGCCACGAGGTCGAACACATTGTCACGGGTGATATTGTCTCCGTCGCAGACGACAACGAGTGGAACCGGTACACCCTGGATCCCCGCAGCGCCTACAAGTGGGCCTTCTATGCCCGACTGGCCGGCGCGCTGGGTCGTTGGCTGGAGCGCCGTTGGGATGTGGTGGGGAACTATGTGAAGGGCGTGGAGATCTGCAACGAGGTGGAGGACTTCCATGTCGCGGTGGACGCGAGGGGCGACAGGACGCCGGACGGCAGCTCGTGGGGAGATCTGTATTATGACTGTGCCGTGGAGCTGCGGCGAGCGTGTCCCATGGTACCCTTGTGGCTTCCGGGGCTGGCGTCGTACGCGGCGGAGATGGATCCGACCTCAAGAGACCCCAAGGCTTGGGAGGGAAAGAAGCTGTTCGTCCGGTACCTCCTTCGGCAGGTCCGGGCTCGCTGCGCCAGCGATGGTGGCCTGCTCTCGGACCTGGTGGACGGCATCGACCTGCACTACTACCATATGGGCCAGCAGGCCGAGGGCTCGGACCGTCCGCAGGCCCTGGCCCACCTCGCCGTCGCGCTGCGCGAGCTGCGGGAGGTGGTGGAGGACGAGGAGTTTGACTGGGACAGCGTGCAGGGCCCCGACGTTCCGCTGATCACCTGCATCGAGAACTCGACGAACGTGATGGCCGCGAGCGATCTTGGGGATGCCCCGTTCGCCAGCGTGCTCGACGACGTCTACCCCACCCGCATGGAGGCATTGGCGGAGTATCCCGAGGACGTCCCGGACTCCCGGAAGCTGCGGGCCAGCGAGCGGCCGCCGATCTACAAGCTGCTCGTCTTGCTTGGGCCCTCGTTCATGAAGGTGGGAAACTCCGTGGGCACCCTGGACTTCCAGGGCCAGTCGGTCTGGATGCGCCTGTCCGTGGCGATGCTGGGGGGCGCCCAGTTCGTCGGCTGGCACTGCCCCATCGGGATCTACGGAGACGCCTTCGAAGGCACCGGGCTGCGCTACGACCTTCATTCCAACGACGCATCCGCCTCGCTGTCGGGGATGCGGCCGTCCTGGTGGGCCTTTCGGGAGTTCGCCCGGACGCTGGCTCCCGCTAGTACGGTGCGGCGCTTGGCACCCGAGCGCTTGCGCGCCAGCACAACGATGGCGGGCATCACCGCCGACTTCGGCGCCGAGGACATGCTCTGGGTCATCGAGTTCGAGCGGGCTACGGCCCTGCCGGGCCTGGCCCGAGGCTACGCCTACCTGGCCTTCCTCGATCCCTTCTGGCCCGTGTCGAGCAGCGACCCGCGCCCCGTCGGCGCCGAGCTGAACTTCAGCGCCGCGCGCACGGGCTCGCTGAGGGTGAGCCAGCGCCCAACCTGGCCGTCCGGCGCGACCACCCTGGTTTCCAGCCCCTCGGAAGGGTATCCGATCGAGACCTGGCCCGCCCACACCCCCGCAGGACGGGTCGGTGTCAGCCCCAGCGGCAGCCGGATGGTCCTGGACCCTGTGACGGTGGCCCTGGGGAGGTATCCGCTCCTGCTGGCGTCGCCTCAGCAGCTCACGCTGGATTCGCTCACCGTGGTGACAGAGTGATTCTCGTCCTGCTGGCGCTGTCATGCGCTCCGCCGGCGGTCCCGGCGCGCACCTGGCGAGGGGAGGAGGTCGCCGCTCAGAAGGAGAGCTACATTGCGCTGGACGACGAGCCATGGAACGAGTGCAGCCCGCCGGGTGACGAAGACCTGATCTTGAGGATGATGCAGACCTTCGTCTACCTGGGACTGACGGAGCTTGGCGGGCCTGGCCCGCCGTTTGAACTGCAACTGTACGTGACTGGCGTCAGCACCATCCACTCCTACTTCTCGCCCTTCAGCAGTTCCAGCTACTCGCAACGGGGAGCGATGGAGGCGGGCCTGTCACTGACCTATTGGGCCCGGGTGAGTGACATCAGCGATTGGCAGGTGGAGAACGTCTACAACCATGGCTCGCCCTGGCCGACGCCGAACGTGTACTCTATCGGCGTCAAGCACAGCTTTGAGGGTCCGGTCGCGCTGGTGGGTCAGACCCATGGCTTCGGCCGACCCGGGGAGTGGGATGACCCTGAGGCCACCGTCGAGTTCTATCCCTTTCAGAACTGCATCTCCCGGGTCCGTCCCGACCGCTTCCAGGGAACCTTCTGGTTCGACGTCAGCGCGACGGACTATTCCGGCCCCCATGCGCCCTTCCCGGTGTACATGGCCTGGAATGCCAGCGATGGGTGGTACGACAACTACTCCCGCACCAAGGTCTTTGTGGAATACAACTTCGCGTCGTCGAGCTCCTACTCGAATTCTATGGGCCCCCGCGCCGTCCAGGAGTTGCAGCCCTGGTACTCCGACGACCTCACCGAGGCCGACCTCTTCCCCTCCCTGCACGAGGAGGACTGACGGTGCCGCCCTCACTCGCCGCCCCTGCCCTGGCCCTGGCCCTGGCCTGTTCCGGCAAGCCCGGCGACGGCGCCACGCCGACGACGCCCACCCCGACCGAGCCCACCACCC
>DDSR01000292.1 GCA_002343455.1 Deltaproteobacteria bacterium UBA2385
CCCGTCTACGGCGGCATGGGTAACTATCTAGAAACAGATGGGGGGCCTGCGGTCAACTCAGCTCCACCACCTCGAAGCGACCGCGGATCAGCCCGCTGCGCTTCTCGATGCACCAGGGCTCGAAGCCGTCTTCCTTGAGCTCCTTGCGCACCCGGTGAACCAGGACCTTCAGGCGGTTCCCCCCCGCCGTGAGGGCGCTGCGACCCCAGACCCCGACCACGATGTCGTCGTCGCTGCACCAGCCGCGGTCGTCGTAGCCCAGCCCGGCCTCGCGGTCCTCGATCGCCTTGCGGGCCAGCAGGTACAGCAGGACGACGCGGTTCTCGGCGGTGACCCGGTGGGTCGGCCCCCCCCCCTTGGCGAGGCCGATCTCGGCCAGGGGGCCGGTGGGGCCGTCCAGGCCGACCCGCAGCCGGTAGGGATACCGATCCGGCTCGGACTGCGAGGTGGGCATGGTGGATTGATCGATCTCGACCAGCCGGAGGGCCATCGATCCGACGCGGAGCTCGTCGCCGACGGACAGCCGGGTGTCGTCCTCGTCCCGCCCCAGCCAGATCTCGCCGTTGGCGTAGATCAGCAGGACCACCGCTTGATCCTCGGGGCAGTCGACGCGCAGATCGGCCTGCGCGCTGCTCCCCACGGTGAAGCGATCGGAGTGCAAGGGCCAGCGCGTGCCCCCGGCCAGGTCTTCAAGGGCCATGGCCCGAACGAGCGGTTCCTCGGGTGCCTGGAGCGGAGGCCGCACCTCGAGCTCGACCTTCGAGCCGAGGCGGAGCCGGGCCCCGTACGGGATGGCCACCACCTCGTGAACCCGCTCGCCGTCGACGAAGGTCCCGTTCGCGCTGCCCAGATCCCGCAAGAAGACCCCCGCCTCGGTCGACCAGACCAGGGCGTGGTGCCGGCTGATGTCGCCATCGGGGATGACGATGTCGTTGTCCGGCGCACGGCCGACCGAGAGGTGGCGCGTCCCGATCGGGACCGACCACTGCCCGTGGGACTCAGGCGCGGCGCGAATGACAAGCTCTGGGAACCGGCTCATACGCGCGCTGTATCCAGCGGGCCGCGCTCCTGCCCCCCTCCCTCCTGGACGGGTGACAGCCCGGCTCGCGACCGGTAGGCTCAGGCCATGTTCGATCCCAGCCACACCGTCATCATCGCCAACCCCGCCGCCGCCGGAGGCGGAGTCGGCCGCGACTGGGAGGCCCTCCTCTCCCGGATCCGGGCCCGGCTCGGCGCCGTCGAGGTGCTGCGGACGGCGCGCCCCGGCCACGCCGCCGAGCTCGCGACCCAGGCCATCCGCCAGGGTGCGCGCGAGCTGCTCAGCCTGGGAGGAGACGGCACCCACAACGAGATCGTCAACGGCATGATGGCGACCTCCCCCGAGCCGGGCAGCCTGACGCTGGGGGTCCTGCCCGCAGGCACCGGCGGCGACTTTCGCCGGGTCCTCGCCCGGAGCGAGACCCTGGACCAGGCCCTGGCCGCCCTGCCCACCGCCCGCGTCGACGAGATCGACCTGGGCCGCTGCACCTACCAGGCCGACGACGGCACGACCGGCCAGCGCTGGTTCCTGAACATCGCCAGCTGCGGCATCTCCGGCCTGGTCTGCCGCCACGCCAACGCCTCGTCCAAGCGCCTGGGCGGCACCCTGACCTTCTACCTCGCGACCTTGCGGGCGATGGCCGCCTACAGCGCCGCCCCGGTGCGGGTCCGGATCGACGGCGAGCTGGTCGGCGAGCACCGCATCACCAGCCTCCAGGCCTGCAACGCGCGCTACGCGGGCGGCGGGATGATGTTCGCCCCCAACGCCCTGCTGGACGACGGGCAGCTCGACCTGGTGATCCTGGTCGATCCCGGCATCCTCAAGACCCTGGCGATGACCGGCGACATTTACAAGGGCACCCATGGGCGGCACCCCCATGTGATCAGCCGCCGCGGGGCCCGGATCGAGGTCGAGGCCCTGGACCCTGCCCTGCCGGCCTGGGTGGACATCGACGGCGAGGCCCCCGGCAGGGCCCCCGTGGTCTACGAGGTGGCCCCCCGGAGCATCCGCCTGCGAGGCGCGCGCCCCGAGCTGCTGACGCCCACCCGCTGAGTCACTCTGAACAGTAGTAGCTGCCGCAGCTGAAGCTGGCGTCGCTGCCGTAGGTGTAGGATTCGTCGCCCAGGTAGAGGTAGACATCCTCGGGCAGGTTGTCCGTCCGGCCGCTGCCCCAGTCGCAGGAGGTCGAGCGGAAAGAGGTGGGCGTGTCGACGAAGGCCCCCCCGCCGTAGGTGGCGCTGTTGGAGAAGAAGCCGTGGTCGCCGCCGGTGCTGGAGCAGCTCATCCCCGCGTCGAAGACGGCGACGCCTCCTCCGTACTCGGCCGCGTTGCCCTCCACCAGGGAGTCGTTGAGCACCATCGAGACCCCGGTGGAGGCGCTGCCGTCCACATAGGCCCCCCCGCCCGAGTAGGTGGCGGCGTTCTCGCTCAGCTCGCTGGTGACCACGGTCGCCGAACCCGACAGGATCGCCATCGCCCCGCCGTAGTCGGCGGAGTTGTCGACCAGGGTGACGCCGCTCAGGCTGGCCTCGCAGCCCTCCAGATAGATGCCACCCCCGACCTCGGCGCTGCTGCCCTGGATCACGCTGTCCACCAGGGTGATGCTGCCCAGCGCCGTGCAGGCGACGCCTCCGCCGGTCGCGTACAGAGGAGAGTCCGCGTAGGTTCCCGTGCCGTAGCCATCGGAGAGGGTCAGGTCGCGGACCGTCACATCGACCCCGGTGCGGTCGATGGTCAGCACGCTGGCCTGCTGGCCCGAGGAGAGGATCGTCTCGCTGGCGCCGTACATGCCCCGCAGCTCGACGTCGCTGCTGAGCTCCAGGTAGGTGTAGAAGGTGCCCGAACAGAAGCGGTAGGTACCCCCACCCGAGAGGACCCAGCCCTCGGGCCGGGACCAGGTGCCCGAGCTGAAGTAGCTGGTGAAATCGCTGACGCTCCCGTCGACGGCGACATAGCTGACCAGCCCGTCCTCACCGGTCGAGGCGTCGCAGTCGTTGTCGATCGTATCGCAGACCTCGAGCTGCCCCGGGTTGATGGTGGCGTCGTTCACCGCGCAGTCGCCGCCCAGGGCCGCGTACCCATCCGGCGGGTCGCAGCTCACCCGGTCGGAGCCGTCCTCACCGTAACCGTCGCCGTCCACATCCCGGTACCAGGTCGGCGCGTCCACCGCGTCGGTGTCGACGACCCCGTCGCAGTTGTCGTCCAGGTCGTTGCAGATCTCGGTCGCCGAGGGGTTGATCGCCGCGTTCTCGTCGTCACAGTCCCCCGAGGCGGGGACATGGCCCTCGGGCTGCTCGCAGGAGACCGTCAGCTTCTTCTCGTCGCCGTAGCTGTCGAGGTCGACGTCCAGGTACCAGGTCCTTGCGTCCACCGCGCTGACCTCGTCCGTCTCCCCGTCGCAGTTGTCGTCGAAGCCGTTGCAGCGCTCCTCCATGCCCGGGTTCACGTCGGCGTTGGCGTCGTCGCAGTCCTCGGCGACCTCGGCCAGCCCCTCCTCCCAGCCGCAGGCCTCGACGATCCGGCTGGCATCGCCGAAAGCATCCCCGTCCTCGTCGACGTAGAAGGTGCTGGTCAGGCCCTCGTCCGTCAGGCCGTTGCAGTTGTTGTCCACCTCGTCGCAGATCTCGGCCGCCGACGGGTTGATCGCCGGGTTGCCGTCGTCGCAGTCCACGTCGCCGGCGAAGCCGTCGGCGTCTCCATCGACGACCCCGGTCGACCCACCGTCGCCGGTCGTCCCGCTGTCCACGGGCTCCTTGCCCCCGCCGCAGGCCACCAACAGGGCCAGCAGCCCGACCCCTCTCGCCGTGCCCCTCATCGTCGTGTCCCTCAGAGGCTGTTCAGCAGGGTGAGGATGACCGGCTCGGCGCTGGTCTCCAGGTTCGACCCGAAGCGGAAGGTGCTGAACCAGACCACCCCATCGCCGTGGGAGAAGCTGACCAACAGGGGGCTGTCCGCGGTCGAGCCGGTGGTCTCGCCGACCCGCCAGCTGGCCCGGCCGCTGAGGTAGGTCGTCACCCGCGAGTCGGTGCCCTCGATGATCGGGAACTCGATCAGGTCGAAGCTGACGTCCACCCGCTCGGCGCCCACCGACGCGGCCATCGTCCCGTCGACCACATCCGCCCGGACCGTGCCCGACTCGCCACGCTGGGCGTCGTCGGGGACCAGGTCGTCCCCGGCGAAGGTCAGGCGCTCGGGCCAGACCGACTCGATCACGTCGTAGCTCCAGTCCGAGGCGACGATCTTGCCGCCAGCGTTGACGTACTCGAGGATGGCCGCCTGCACCGCCGCCACCTGGCCCGTCGTGTCCGAGCCATCGGAGTCGTGGAAGATGTCCTCTTCGATGTGGCCGCCGCCGAAGAAGATCACGTCGAAGGCGCCCATCGACTTGGTGTTGCTGAGGAACTGGACGAGCTCGTCGCCCGTCTGGCCGTTGATCTCGACGTAGTCCGAGAAGCCCAGCGCCGTCAGCGTCTCGGCGAAGTCGTCGTAGTCGCCCTTGACGACCGCCATCCGGCCGCTGACCCCGGCGCAGACCGGATCCGGGAGGATGATCACGGACTGCCCCGCCGCCGCTTCGACCTCGAACTGGTCGATGACCTGGTTGCCGTACTGCACGAAGATCGGCTGCATCCCGTCCATCGGCACGTCGACGAGCTGGAAGCGACCCTCGACATCGGTCTCGTCCTGCACCGTGTAGTACAGGTTCCCCTCGGTGTCGAAGAGGTGCATGTAGACGTCGGCCCCTTCCAGCCAGACCCCGCGGGCCGGATCGCAGACCCGCCCCTCGATGATGGCCGTGTCGCCGACGTGCTTGGGCACGACCACGTTCAGGCCGCTGTCGTTCTTGCAGGCGATGGAGAGCAGGCCGAAGGCCAGCACGGGGAGGAGAGAGGTGCGCATCAGTAGCTCCTGCCGGGGACGACCACGAAGATGTCGAGCGTGTCGAGGAGGATGGTGTCGTCGCCGAAGATGTTCAGGGTGAGGGTGTAGACCTCGTCCTCTTCCGCCTGGGCCACGGCGCCGCGGAAGTCGAGCTGGAACTCCACCGTCTGCCCGTCCGCCGAGGAGGCCATCTCGTAGTACTCCGGCGAGATACCGGTCACGAAGCCATAGGGGTCGTTCTCGACCTGCAGGCTGATCCGATCGAACTGGATCGAGCTGACCAGGTTCTTGATGGCGTTGACGATGGTGGTGCGCAGGGTCGAGGAGGAGCCCGACCAGGTGAAGACGAGGCGGTCATCCGCGGCGCCATCGCCGTCGGTGTCGGCGTAGCTGCGGGTCTGGTCGGCGAGGTCGTTCATCTGGGTGACCGGCGTGCTGCCGCTGGCCGAGATGCCGATCAGGTAGGCGCCCAGATCGGTCGCCGCGGCGATGACGTCGCTGCGGCCGGCGTCCCCGGGGCAGCCGCCGGGAGCGCCGTAGCCGCTCTCGGGATCCCGCAGGTAGTTGTCCGTGACGTAGACCACGACGGGGAGGGCATACTCGCGGAAGCCGAAGCCCCCGCGGGTCCCGCCACCCGTGTAGGCCCCGGTGCGGCCCTGCCCGCCGGACCCGCCGAAGGGGTCGGTGCCGGTGGAGAGGAAGGGCCGGACATCGGTGTCGGAGTTGTAGCTGCGGTTGCAGTTCTGGTCGTAGCCGACCCCGCTGAGGCCCTGGTAGAGGGCCTCCATTCCCGACTCGGGGCCGTCGCCGCCGTAGTGGGTGCTGAGGCTGCGCAGCACCGTCTGGACCTGCGTGGTGTTGTTGGTGACCTCCTGGCGCAGCTCGAAGGGCTTGTCGCCCGAGCTGGAGTAGCCGTAGCTGCCGTAGGCGTAGTCGTCGTAGGTGGCGACCCCGTACTCGGCGTCGGGGATCTCGGCCGAGATCTCGGTCACCAGCGTCGCGAACTCCGAGGCGACGCCCGAGAGCGTGCTGGACATGGAGCCCGTGCTGTCCAGCAGGAAGGCCACGTCCCCCATCTTGACCGAGAGCGTGAACTCGAAGTCCTCTTCCACCAGGGTGCGCTCGGGCACGGTGACGTAGACCCCTTCGATGACGCTGCCGGGGTCCAGCGGGCTGGTCCCGGCGCTGACCTCGGCCCCGTCCGAGAAGCCGTCGTTGTCGCTGTCGGCGCTGTAGGGGTCGGTGCCGTAGAAGTCGCGCTCGTCGGAGTCCGAGAGGCCGTCGCCGTCGCTGTCGTCGTCGCGGTAGTCGTGCAGGCCGTCGCCGTCGGTGTCGGCGGGCTCGGCCGGCGCCTCGATGCGCCCGGCCTCGATGCGGTCGGGGTAGCCGTCGCCGTCGCTGTCCAGGTCCAGGTAATCGGGCGTGCCGTCGCCATCCGTGTCCCGGGGCTCGGTCTCCCAGGCGCTGGTGCCGGCCTCCCAGACGTCGGCGATGCCGTCGTCGTCGCTGTCGATGTCCAGGTAGTCGGGCGTGCCGTNNTAGTCGGGCGTGCCGTCGCCGTCGCTGTCGCGCAGCTCGCAGGCGGAGCCGATCTCGATGCTGTCCAGGATGCCGTCGCCGTCGTCGTCCAGGTCCGAGTAGGCGGGGATGCCGTCGCCGTCGAGGTCGGACAGCCCCTCGTTGGCGTCGAGGATGCAGTTGTTGTCGCTGTCGGTGTCCAGGTAGTCGGCCAGCCCGTCTTCGTCGTTGTCGAAGGGCAGGGTCAGGGGGTCGGTGTCGCCGGCCTCGTTCTCGTCGGGGATCCCGTCGTCGTCGCTGTCGATGTCCAGGTAGTCGGGGATGCCGTCGCCTTCGCTGTCGCGCTCCTCGACCAAGGGGTCTTCGCCGTCGCCCTGGTCGACGATGGAGTAGCCCTCGTGGATGTCGAGGATCGTGTCCCCGTCCTGATCGGAGTAGCTGATGGCGACCGCGCCGGTGTCGTCCTTGCCGCCCTTTGAGCTGGTGCAGGCGAGCAGGGCGAGGGGGGCGAGGAGGAAGAGGGATCGGCTGGGGATCATGCAGGCTCCGGAAGCGACGGTCCGGGCAGTATACAGGATTGGGTCATCGTCAGTCACAAAAATGCAAAGTGCGCCCCCACAGGCAGGGTTAGCGGCGCGATGCCCGCTCGCACTCCCCGGCCCTCCCACGACGCGCTGCCGCCCCCATGCTCCTCTCCCTCCTCGTGCTGCTCGCCGTGCCGGCCCTTGCAGAAGAGCCTGCAGAAGAGCCTGCAGAGGATCCCGCTGAGGATCCCGCTGAGGAGCTGATCATCACCGCGAAGGCGCCTCCCGGCACCGATCCGGGCGCCACCAGCGGCAACGTCACGGTGATCGAGATCGACGGGCGGCAGTCGGCCAGCGCCGATGTCGCCTCGGTGCTCGACGGGGTGGCGGGGGCCACGGTCACCAGCCTGGGCGGCCTGGGCGACTGGGCGGCCGTCAGCATCCGCGGGTCCAGCGCGAGGCAGGTCCAGGTCTTCTTGGACGGCGTGCCGCTCAACCCGGACGGGGGAGAGGCGGTCAACCTCAGCGAGCTGCCGCTGTCGGCCTTCGAGCGGGTCGAGGTCTGGCGCGGGCTGGCTCCGGCCCGCTACGCCGCCGCGCCCATCGGCGGGGTCGTCGACCTGATCACCCGCTCCGAGCCCTGGACCTCGCTCTCGCTCAGCGGCGGCAGCTACCGCACCGGCCGGCTGGTGGGGGTCGCCAGCCGCCGAGGGCCCCTGGGCAGCGGTCGGC
The DNA here is from genome assembly GCA_002343455.1 of Deltaproteobacteria bacterium UBA2385. Taxonomy (GTDB): domain Bacteria; phylum Myxococcota_A; class UBA796; order UBA796; family UBA2385; genus UBA2385. The sequence goes on from DDSR01000292.1 coordinate 7,696, forward strand.
TCGAGGGCATGGCCATGGCGGACCTGTTCGGCACCACAGGCGCCACCCGCTACTTTGACGACAACGGAACGATCTACACGCCCATCGACGATGGCGTCGTCCTGCGCGAGAACAACGCCAAGCTGCAGGGCTCCGGCCTCGCCCGCCTGCGCTGGTCCCGGGGGAGGCTGCGCCTGGGGGTGCAGGACGGCTTCCTCGCCCGCGACGAGGGCCTGCCGGGGCACATCCAGGCCCCCAGCTTGGAGGCGCGGCTGATGAGCTGGCGCAACCTGCTCAGCCTCTCGGCCGAGGGGGGCGGGGCCCAGACCCGGATCGAGAGCCGGGCCTGGCTGCTGCAACGCCAGGAGCAGCTCGACGACCCGGCCGGAGAGCTGGGGGTCGCCAGCACCGAGCAGCGCGACGCCTTCACCACGGTCGGGCTGCTGGGCCACGGCGCCTGGGCGCCCCTGCCCGCGCTGGTGGCCGGGGCGACGCTGCAGGGCCGACACGAGCAGTACGTCCGGACGGACCTCTCTAGCGGTGCTAGCTCGGCGGGGGACGACCCGCGCCAACGGGAGGCCGTCTCTGGAGCGCTCTCCCTGGATCTGCGCGGGCTGGACGATCGCTTGCTGCTCTCCCCCGTCGTGCAGGCCCTGGCGCTCTACGATCGGTCCAGCCTGGAAGAGTCCAGCGCTGCCCTCTACGGCAGCCCGCGGCTGGGTCTCGCCCTGCGCCCCCTAGCGTCGCTAGTGGCGAAGGCGAACCTGATGCGCTCGGTGCGCCCGCCCGATCTGAGCGAGCTCTTCGGGGACCGGGGCTCCATGCGCGGCAACCCGGAGCTGCTGCCCGAGCGGGGCCTGGGGGCGGACCTGGGCGCGCGCCTGGTGGGAGAGCGGGGCGCGGGGCTGCGGGGCAGCCTGGACCTGGCCGGCTTCTGGGCCCGGACGCAGGACGCCATCGTCGTGGTCCAGAACTCCCAGCGCACCAGCATCCCGGTCAACTTCGGCCTGACCCGGGTCGTGGGCCTGGAGGGGGCGGCCACGGCGGACCTGATCGATCGGCTCGATCTGCGCGGGGCGCTGACCTGGACCGACGCCCGCAACCTCAGCGAGGACCCCTCGGTCAACGGCCTGCGCCTGCCGCGCATCCCCTCGGTGCAGGCCAGCCTGGAGAGCGGGCTGCGCCACGGCGAGCAGCTGCGCCTGGGGCACGCCTGGACCTGGGCCTCGGGCACATTTCAGGACGCCACCAATTTCTACCCGCTGGCCCCCCGCTCCCTGCACAGCGCCTTCCTGCGGGTCCAGCCGCGGTCGGCCTGGCCCTCCGCCGAGCTCTCGGTGCTCAACCTGGCCGACCGGCTGGTCGAGGTCGTGCCCCGCAACCCGCTGGATCCCGCCGACGACGCCCGGATCGTCTCTGCCATCACGGACTACGCGGGCTACCCTCTGCCCGGCCGCACCTTCCTCCTCACCCTGCGGTGGGAGGACCGACCGGAGACCCGATGAGCCTCGTCCTCCTCGCCCTCGCCTGCACGCCCACGGGAGGCCTCGACTCGGCCTCGCCCGAGCTGGGGCCCCAGGCCGTGCTGGCCACCGTCTCGATGGACTTCGCCACCGGGGCCCTGGCCAGCGTCTCGCTCGAGGACGGCAGCATCCAGGACCTGCTGGCGCCGGTCTCCGGTGACGCGGTCGTGCGTACGGTCGGCGAGGAGGTCCTGGTCCTGAACCGCTTTGGCTACGACAACCTGCGCTTCTACGCGCCCGGGCAGTGGTCCGCGCCGCGGCTGGAGGTCGGCGTCGGAGACGGCGAGGGCCCGACCAACCCGGTGGACACCGCCATCTGCGGCGAGGACCTGCTGGTGTTGCTCTACGAGCGTGACCACGCGCTCTTCCTCTCGCCCACGACGGGGGCCGTGACCGGGACGCTCGACCTGAGCCCCTGGGTGGACGGCGATGGGCAGAGCCCGGAGGCCGGGTCCATCGCCGCCTGGGAGGGCCGGCTGTACCTGGGCCTGGAGCGCCTCGATCGGTCCGCGGGCTGGATCGACGCCGGCGGCTTCGTGCTGGAGGTGGACTGCGAGGCGCGCGCGATCACCCGCGAGTGGGAGGGGCCGGCCAACACCAACGTCGAGGGCTGGCCGGAGGGCGACGGGCTGCTGGTGAGGGGGCGCGCCTGGGGTGAGCGGGCCGGCGGCGTCTACCGCTTCGATCCCGAGCAGGGGCTCAGCCCACTGGTCGAGGTGGTCGAGGGAGAGGTCGCCGGCATCGCGGCGGTCGGCTCGGACCTGATCTACACGACGCTGGCGGAGGACAACAGCAGCTACGGCATCCACTGCGCGGATCTCTCCACCGGCCAGAGCCGGGAGGTGGACCGGCGCACCGAGTACCTCGCCGACATCGCCGCCAGCCCCACGGGCGAGGCCTGGATCGCCGCCCACTGGGGCTGGAACGACCCCGAAGGTTCCTCTCCCGGCGTGTTTCGCTGGGACATCGCCTCCTGCGAGCCGATCGAGCCCGACCAGCCCCTGCAGTTCTCTCTCGCCCCCTCGAGCATCGCCTTCCCGTGATCCTCCTGCTGCTGGCCTGCGCCGGAGCGCCCGACCCCTGCGCGTCCATGTGCTCCGCCGCCGGCGAGCTGCTGGGCGCCTGCGTCGAGGACTGGGAGCTCGACTGGCCCGCCGTCGGATACGCAGACGAGGCCGACTTCCTGGGGAGCTGCGAGACCTGGGCCTGGGAGGCGCGCCTGCTGGAGCGCGAGGCTCGACGCCAGGGCGAGGCCGAGCGCGGCGCCGTCGACCTGCTCTGCGAGCAGCGAGAGGTCGACCTGCGCGCGGCCATCGAGGAGCCCGCCTGCGAGGCCTGGACGGCCATCGACTGGAGCGAGATGCCCTGGTGATGGGCCTTCCCGTAGGGGTCTGGTCGTTACAATTCCAATTCACTGCCGCGGGCAAATGGCAAATGCGAATACCTGACGCCGGAATTCTTCAACTTTGATATTGATAGTGAAAGTCAACTTCGTTAGTGGCCGGTGCCAACCCTGGAGACCCCCCTTGACGACCTTCGCGCTCCTCTTCCTGCTGGCCTGTACGGGCGACAAAGACACCGGTTCCGACACCTCCGGCGACGGTGGCACCTCCGACGGCGGGACCTCCGACGGCGGGACCTCCGACGGCGGCACCTCCGACGGCGGCGGCGGCGACGGCGGGGCCACCACCGCTGACGCCTACGCCTTCGAGAGCGCCTTCCAGCCGGGGGTCAGCTCGGTCTCCAACGACGGCCAGATCATGCGCCACCTGCTGATCGACGACCTGAGCACGCACCTGGGAGGCATCACCGCCCGCATCGACGCCGGGACCTTCTTCCCGGTGGCCGGCGATGTGAAGTCCGAGCTGCTCTTCTACTTCGAGTTCGACAGCAGCACCTCCGGGCTGGTCGCCCCGCTGAAGTCGACCGATCCCGCCCCCGCCCAGGCGACCTACGACGAGGTCAGCACCGGCAAGAACCTCAAGGACAAGCTGGCCGGCAACGACAGCTCCACCGACCACAAGGACTGGAGCAGCGAGTTCGTCGGCTGGTCGGACCCCGGGGTCAGCTCGCCGGAGAGCCTCGTCCTGGCCTGGATCGACATGATCGACGCCGCCGCCGTCGACCGCGCCAACGGCAACATCCCGCTCGACCCCACCGGCGCTCCGCTCAGCGCTATCTACCTGACCGCCGACGGCCAGGACCTCAACCAGCTCCTGAACAAGTTCCTGCGCGGGGGCGTCGCCTTCAGCCAGGGCACCGACGACTACCTGGACGACGACGTCGACGGCAAGGGCCTGCTGGCCGACCACAGCGCCGCCGACGGGGACGAGGCCTGGACCCCGCTGGAGCACCAGTGGGACGAGGGCTTCGGCTACTTCGGCGCGGCCCGGACCTACGGCTCCTGGTCCGACGAGCTGATCGCCGACACCGCCTACGAGGACGTGAACGGGGACGGCAAGATCGACCTGCTGAGCGAGGTGAGCTGGGGCCACTCCACCAACGCCGCCAAGCGCGACCGCGGCGCCTCCAAGACCGCCCCGATGGACCTGACCGCCCAGGCCTGGGACGGCTTCTACCTGGGCCGCGCCCTGCTCTCTTCCACCGCCGGCACGGCGCTGACCACGGCCCAGCTCGACGAGCTGAAGGGCTACCGCGACCAGGCCGAGCAGGCCTGGGAGCTGGCCATCGCCACGACCGTCGTGCACTACATCAACGACACCCTGCAGGACATGGGCACGATCGGCACCCCCGACTACAGCTTCGCCGACCACGCCAAGCACTGGTCGGAGGGCAAGGGCTTCGCGCTCGGGCTCCAGTTCAACCCGCGCAGCCCCCTCTCCGACGCCGACTTCGCCCTGGTGCACGAGCTGCTGGGCGACGCCCCGGTGCTCACCGGCAGCAGCGAGCTGGAGGCCTACGCCGAGGACCTGCGCGAGGCCCGGGCCATCCTCGGCGCGGCCTACGGGATCGACGCCAGCAACCTGGGAGACGACGATGGCACCAACGGCCTCTAAGACCGGCGCGCTCTCCTGGGCCGTCCTGGCCAGCCTCGCCCTGGCGGTGCTGGCCCGGCCGACCGGCTGCACCGAGAAGGGCAGCGACGGTGGCGCGCTGACCAGCGTCCTGGTCGAAGACTTGTTGGCCCAGGTCGGCCCCGGGGTCGTCCAGCCCGCCCTGGCCGACTTCCTGGTGGCCATGGACGGCCTCGACGCCGCCCTGGCCGCCTGGGATGGCAGCGAGGGCAGCAGCCGCGACGAGGCCCAGAACGCCTGGCGGGTGGCGATGCGCGCCTGGCAGCGGGTCGAGGTGATGCAGATCGGCTCGCTGGGCAGCTCCCTCACCGCGGCCGGCGGCGCCGATCTGCGCGACGAGATCTACTCCTGGCCGACCATCAATCCTTGCCGGGTCGATCAAGAAACCGCCGAGGCCGCCTGGGAGGAGAGCGACTTCTTCACGGCGAACCTGGTCAACAGCTACGGCCTGGACGCGGTCGAGCACCTGCTCTGGGCCGGGGCCGACAACACCTGCCCCAGCCAGACGACCCCCAACAGCGACGGGGCCTGGGTCGCGCTGGGCGAGGCGGGCGTGCAGGACAACCGCGCCGCCTTCAGCCGGGCGCTCTCGGCCGAGGTCCGGCGTCAAGCCGCGGCCCTGCTGGCCGAGTGGGAGGGCGACTTCGCCCAGACCCTGGCCGAGGCGGCGGCCCCCTACGAGGACGAGCAGCAGGCCCTCAACGCGGTCTACGACGCGCTCTTCTACCTGGAGATCGCCACCAAGGACCGCAAGCTGGCCTGGCCGATGGGCATCGGCGAGTGCACCAGCGGCGCCTGCGAGGAGGAGGTCGAGGGCCTGGTCAGCGGCAGCGGGGTGTCCAGCATCGCCGGCAACCTGGAGGGCTTCGGCCTGCTCTTCCGCGGAGGCGAGGGCATCGGCTGGGACGATCTGCTGGTGGACCTGGGGCATGGCGACCTCAGCGAGCAGATCCTGGTCGACCTCGACGCCGCCCTGGTCCTGGCCAACGCGCTGGAGGCGCCCCTGGACGAGGCCATCCTGGACCAGCCCGAGCATGTCGAGGAGCTGCACGCCGCCGTCAAGAAGGTCACCGACGCGATGAAGGGTGACCTCTCGACCCTGCTGGCGCTGGAGATCCCAGGCGAGGCGGCAGGTGACAACGACTGATCCCCTAGCGTTGCTAGCGTCTCTGGCCGGGCCCTTCCTGGATCCGGCCAGCCGGACCTGGTGGCCAGCCCTGCTGGCCAGCGGCGCGCTCGCCCTGGGCTTGCGCGCCAGCGGGAGGATCCCCTGGACCTTCCGGGGGGCCTGGTCGCTGCTTCGGCACCCCAGCTCCCAGCTCGACGTGCAGCTCTTGCTCAGCCGCCAGTTCATCCGGCTGCTGCTGGGCGGAGGCGCCGCGGCCGGAGCCTGGGCGCTCGGGACCCACACCGTGCGGGCGCTGGACAGGGTGCTGGGCGCCCCGCAGCTCCAGATCCCGACCCTCGCGGCCGTGGCCCTGACCAGCCTGCTGCTCTTCCTGGTCTGGGACCTGAGTCGTTTCCTCCTGCACCTCGCCATGCACCGGATCCCGGTGCTCTGGCAATTCCACCAGGTCCACCACAGCGCCGAGGTGCTCACCCCGCTGACCTTCCACCGCATCCACCCGATCGAGAGCCTGCTCTACACGCTCCGCGGCAGCCTCTTCACCGGCCTGGGCATGGGCCTCTGCTTCTGGCTCTTCCGGGACAGCGCCCGCCCCGTCGAGCTGCTGGGCGTGCCGGCCGCCGGCCTGCTGCTCAACGTCGCCATGGGCAACCTGCGCCACAGCCAGCTCTGGCTGCCCTTCCCGGCCCCCGTGGAGCGCTGGTTGCTCTCGCCCGCCCAGCACCAGGTCCACCACAGCGCCGACCCGCGGGAGGCCGGCAGCAACCTGGGGACCTGGCTGGCCGTCTGGGATCGCCTCGCCGGGACCCTGCGCCTGGCCGAGCGGCCGCCGGCGCGCTTCGGACTGGCCCCCTCGGCCCGCAACCACGGCCACGATCTGCTCAGCGCCTGGTTCGGCCCCTTCCGTGCGGGTTCGCGCTGGCGGGCCCTCGCCCTGCTCCTCCTAGCGCCGCTAGCCCACGCCGAGGAGCCCCCTGCCGAGGAG
>DDSR01000357.1 GCA_002343455.1 Deltaproteobacteria bacterium UBA2385
CCTTCGGGCTGCGCGGGATCGACGACCGGAGGCTCCACCTCGGCCAGCGCGCCGTCTGGAGGCTCGACGGGGGGCTCGAAGGGGGGCTCGACCGGGGCCGGAGCCACCGGCGGCGCGGGCGGCGCCGGGGCGGCCACGACCGGGGCGGCCCGCTCTTCGGGCTTGCCGGCGAGCGGATCGCGCTCCTTCGGCCCACCGTAGAGCATGAAGCCGACCAGCCCGACCACCGCCACCGCTCCCGCCGCGGCGAAGAGGCCGAAGGCGAAGCGGTTGTTCGCCGGAGGCGGCGCGTCGTGCTCGATCTCCTCGTCGTGCGTGCCGGACAGCCCGATCACGGACTCGGTGCGCACCTCGGGCGCCTCGGTGGCCAGGTCGTCGAGCCCGAAGCCGGCGGCAGCCAGGCCGGCGTCCTCGTCGTTCAGGTTGACCGGCTGCTTGAGGTCGTCCTCGACCCCGCCGGGGACCAGGGTGTCCGAGCGGAGCTGGCGGGCGATGTCGGCCAGGGCGTCCGGATCGGCCTCGGCCGAGGCGTCCAGCGGTCGGGGCGGGGGCAGCGACTCCTCGCTGGGGCTGGCCGGAGGCTCGGGCTCGTCCAAGGTGGAGTCGGCGCCGGACGGGGAGGGCTCGAACTCGCCGAGCAGCGAGGCGGAGGCGGCCGGTGGGCCCAGCGGCGCTGGCGGGGGCAGGTCTTCGGCCAGCATGGCCGCCAGCCCCGCGGGCTCGGGCAGGTCGGCGCCCAGGTTGACCTGCTCGACGGGAGCCGGGATCGGGCTGGGCGCGGCCAGCGGGGCGCGCGAGGGCAGCGCCGTCGGGTCGGGGAGCGCGGTGGGATCCGCGGCCAAGGTGGGATCTGAGGCGATGGTGGGATCCGCGGCGACTGGCAGATCCGGCGCCTCGGGCACGTCGAGCATCGCCGCGAGGCCCAGGCCGGAGCTCCGCCCCGCGCCGACGGCCTTGGGCTCGGGGAGGTCCTCGGAGACCGTCAAGGGCTGGCCGTCCCGGAAGCAGAAGGCGACCTTGTCTCCGTAGGTCGAGCCGCAGGTCTTGCAGATCTTCATGGGTGCGCGGGCTCCAGGGGGGCAAGCCGGTTCGAGACGCCAACGGGAGGAGACAACGCCGCCCCCCGGAAGTTCGCTCGCCGTGACGAGGGATAAGGGAGGGAGCCTAGCACGAACGGGCGCCCCCGTGGGGCCCGGTTCGCCTCAGGTGCCCTCGTATCGTCGCTTGAGGTGCCGAGCGATGACGACCCGCTGCACCTGGTTGGTGCCCTCGACGATCTGCATCACCTTGGCGTCACGCATGTAGCGCTCCACGGGGTACTCGCGCGTGTAGCCATAGCCGCCGAGCACCTGCACCGCGTCCTGCGTGACGGCCATGGCGGAGTCGGTCGCGACGCACTTGGCCATCGAGGCGGACTGCGCGTAGGGCAGGCCCCCGTCCTTCAGGGCCGCGGCCTTGTGCACCAGCAGGCGCGAGGCCTCGGTGCGGCAGGCCATGTCGGCCAACATGAAGCCCACGCCTTGCAGGTCGATGATGGCGCTGTCGAACTGCTTGCGCTGGGTCGCGTAGGCAGCCGCGACGTCGAGCGCGGCCTGGCAGATCCCGACGCTGACGGCGCCGATGGTGATGCGCCCGCCGTCCAGCGCCCCCATCGCCACCTGGAAGCCGGCGCCCTCGGGGCCGACCCGGTTGGATGCGGGGATGCGGCAGCCCTCCAGGACCAGCTCCACGGTGGGCGAGGCCCGCAGGCCCATCTTCTCCTCCTTCTTGCCGAAGGAGAGCCCCGGCGCGTCGGCGGGCAGGATGAAGGCGGAGATCCCCCGCGCCCCCGGGCCGCCGGTGCGGGCCATCAGGATGTAGACATCCGCGACCCCGCCGTGGGTGATCCAGAACTTGGTCCCGTCGAGGATGTACTCCTCGCCCTCGCGACGGGCGGTGGCGCGCAGGCTGCCGGCGTCGCTGCCGGCGCCCGGCTCGGAGAGGGCGAAGCCGCCCAGCAGCTCGCCCGCGGCCAGCCCGGGAAGCCAGCGCTGCTTCTGCGCATCGTCGCCGGCCTGGGCCAGGATGATCTGCGGCAGGCCGGTGACCGCCACCGAGACGGCGTAGCTCGCCGAGACCCGGGCGATCTCCTCCAGGACGACGGCGTACTCGCGGTAGCCCAGGCCCAGGCCGCCGTACTCCTCGGGGGTGGCGACCCCGCAGAGCCCGGCCTCGCCCAGGGCCCGGATGTACTCCTTGCGGAAGCGCTCGGCCTCGTCGTCCTCCTTGAGCGTGCCGCCGAGGATCTGGCGGGAGGCCTCCGCGGCGGCCGAGGCGAGCGCCGCCTGGTCCTCATCGAGCACAAAGCCTGCAGTCGGGTTCATCGGGGGCTCCAGATCGAAGAGAAGGCCGGCTGCCTAACCCGCCGACCGGCTAACCCTCAGCCAGCAGCGCGTCGGTGCAGGCCTCGCCGAGGGGATCGGCTCCCTGGGTCGAGGAGCCGGCGACGGGCTCGACCAGCAGGCCCTCCATCGGGACCGCGACCCCGCCGTCGCAGGCGGTCGGCGCGCCCAGGGCAGAGGCCGAGACGGGGGCCACGAGCATGGCGCCAGGTCCAAGGTCCAGGCAGGTGCTGGCCGGGGGCACCAGCAGGTAGAGGCGCTCGGGCGCGGCCTGATCGGCGCAGTGGAAGCCGGCGGACTCGCCGCCCCAGGCCCAGCCCGCGGAACAGCGATCCAGGCCGAAGACCTGCGTGTCCTGGAGCTGCCCCAGGCAGACGAGGCTGCTCTCGTCCAGGCGCTCGGCGAGCAGGGGCAGGTAGGGGTAGCTCTCGTCCAGCTCGGCCGGAGGAGGCTGATCGGCCTCGCCGTAGACGAAGGAGGCGTCGAGCGGATCCCGATCGCCAGGGAGGGCCCAGCGCAGCGGGCCGCCGCCTTCGCTGGAGCGCAGGCCCTGCCAGGGCCCGGCCTCGAAGCGGTCGACGAAGGCGGCGACGGCCTCGGTGTCTCCGCGGTAGCGCCCGCCGGTGACCGCCGAGCCGTCTCGCCCCTGGGGGTCCTGCTCGGGGACCGCCCCGGCGTAGAGGTGGAAGAGGTGGGTGTGGGCGCTGTAGGCCCAGGGCCGATCGGGCTGGTCCTGCAGCGCCGCCGAGCGCCAGGCCAGCATCGCGGTCAGCAGCCGGCGCATCACCGCCCCCGGCAGGCTCTCCCCGGGCAGGCTCAGGTGCTCGGCCATGTTGCCGATCACCGGCTCTCCCGGGTGGACCAGGGGCCCCTCCCCTCCCCCCAGGCTGCGCTGCTCGGCGGCGCGGTACAGCTCGAAGGGCGGGTGGCCCGTCGCCCGCATCATGCACTCGCTGTAGGCGCCGCCCAGCATCGTCGGCGTCCACTCTGCGGGGAACTCGCGGTCGACCGTGGGGTCCAGGGCGTCGGGGTCGCTCAGGCTGAGGATCTTGTTGGCCAACACCCGCGGCACCGCCCCGGTGAAGGCGCGCAGCGGCGCTCCGAAGGTCCGGACGATCCGGGCCCCGCCCTCGGCCCCGTAGTGGACGACCGGCTCGATGACGCCCAGCGGCGCCTCGCTGAGCGGCTCTCCCTCCCAGGCATCGCAGGGGTGGACGCCGTCGTTGGTCAGCAGGCCGGTGCCCCACATGCCCGACTCGTCCCGCATGACGGTGTGCACATGGGCGCTCTGGCTGGCGACGCCGGCCTCCAGGGCGGCGCGGACCGCCTCCTGGCCGACGGCGACCCACTCCTCGACCCGGGCCCGCGGCTGGGCCTCGCCGTTCTCGGCGTAGCCGGCCTCCAGGCTGGCGAGGTGGTCTTCGTCCTCGGTCAGCACATGGGCCATCTCGGGGCCCCACTGCAGGTCCATCGCCCGGCCGGTCTGGACCCAGCGCTCGCTCAGCCAGCCGAGGTTCTCCACCCGCTGCTGCCAGGGCTCGGGAGAGAGCTGGCCGCAGTTCTGCACCAGCGGGGTCTGGCAGCCCTCGTCGCCTCGCCGGATCAGCGGATCGATGTGCACCACCAGGTGGACGTCGATCGGCGACTGGCCGCTGCGCTCGTCGGGCAGCGTGCAGGCGAGGGCGAGGAGGAGCACCATGGGGAGAGGCTAACCGCTGGCCCGATCAGCCCGCGTTGGCCCGCACATCCATCACGAACTCCAGCTCGTCGCGGTTCTTCAGGGCCCCCATCAGGGCGGAGAAGGGCTCGAAGCCGAAGGCCGAGTGGGTGGTCTGGAAGCGCCCGGTGGCGGTGAGCTCGCCGCCCTCGACCTCGATGCGCATGACGGAGGTCACCGGGGCGGTCTTGCCGCGAATGCTGAGGTTCCCGCTGACCTTGTAGGAGCCCTGCGAGCCCGAGCAGCGCGTCGACTGGAAGGTGATGTTGGGGTGGCTGGAGGCGTCGAGCTGGTCCTTGGCGAGCATGTTCTTGCGGATGGTCTCGCGGTCGCTGTCCTTGAGCTTCTGGGTGTAGCCGACCCGGTCGCGCAGCCACTGGGGGTCGACGTCCAGGCTGGCCACGGGCACCGTGATCGACACCTTGCAGGCGCTGGCGTCATCGGGCGACCAGGTGACCTGGCCGCTGAAGCCCTGGGCCCGGATGGCGTGGTTGTGCGAGGCGCTGGAGAGCACCGTCGTCTCGTCCTTCAGCACCAGGACGTAGATCAGGCCCTTGTCCGGGTTGACCGTGTAGGTGGCGGCGGGCGCAGGGGCAGCCGTCGTGGGGGCGGCGGCTTCGGCGGGGGCGGCGTCCTGGGCGAAGGCAGCGGGGGCGAGCAGGGAGAGGCAGAGCAGCAGGGCCGTCATCGGAGGCTCCGGGGAGTGAGGCTGAGGAAGGGACACTGGAAGGTTGGACCCGGATTCCCGGTCCTATCGCCCTGTGTTGCCCTCCGACATCCCCGAGACCCGGGCGCCGCGGACCCGGGAGATGGCCAGCTCCGCGCCGATGGCCTGCGCCAGGGCCAGCGCCTCCTCCAGATCGAGCGCCCCCGCCGCGTCCCCCCGGGACCGGCGCGCCAGGCCTCGGGCCAGCAGCAGCTCCAGGCGCAGGGGATGGAGGCCGCGCTCCTCGGCGAAGCGCAGCGCCCGGTTGAGCTCGGCCTCGATCGGCAGCTGCCCCAGGGCAAGGCGCACCCGCAGCTCGGTCGCGACCACGGCGAAGAGCGCCCCTCGACGCCCGAGCCGGGTCCAGATCCGGCGGGCCTCCAGCGCCGCGGCCAAGGCTGCCGGGGGACGACCCGCCTCCAGCGCCAGCTCGGCCCGCTCAGCGGCGAGGCGCGCCCGCAGGCCCGCCGAGGCCTCTCCCGGGTCGCAGAGCCGCTCGGCCTGGGACAGGGCCTCTCCCGCCTCCGCGAGCTGCCCCTGGGCCCGCGCCAGGCAGGCGGCGCGAAAGGCGCGGGCGACGGGCAGCTCCAGGGCCGCGACCCGGCGCGAGGCCTCGGGCCAGTCGCAGGAGAGGGTCGCCAGTCCGGCCCCCAGGTCGAGGGCGAGCTGGCGCTCGTTGCGGGTGCAAGCGGCGGCCTCGGCCTGGGCGGCGAGATCGCAGGCCGGCGCGTGCTGCCCGGCGTCGGAGAGGGCCGCGGCGAGCTGGACCAGGAGCAGGGCCCTGCCAGGGCCCGCAGGGGTCCGTGCCAGCGCCTGGCGCAGGGCGCGCGCCGAGGCCGCCGGAGCGTCCTCGCGGCGCCAGGCCTCGGCGGCGAGGCTCCACAGCTGGGCCGCCGTCTGGGCCGCCGTCTCGGTCGCAGTCTCGGCCGCCCTCTCGGCCGCCGCCTGGGGCAAGGCGAGCGGCTCCGCGGCCAGCTCCTCCCAGGTCGTGGCCGCCTCGCGCCAGCGGCCCTGCGCGGCGAGGGCGGCGGCCTGCGCGGCCCGGGGATCGTCGAGCTCTTCCGGCACGTCGCGCTCGGGGCCGAGGGCTAGAACCGTCCGCCGAGACCCACCGAGCCCCAGCCGACGAAGGCGCGCACCGGCAGGTCCGCGTCCAGCGCGATCACGACCCCGCCCGCGGCGCTCGCCGCCAGGCCCAGCGCACCCAGCCCCAACACCGTGTAGCGGCGGCTGTCGTGGCGGCTCTCCAGCTCGTCCGCGCCGTCGCGGTCGATCGGGTTGTCGCGGGCGTCCTGCAGGTCGGCGTAGTTGGGGGCGAAGGAGACGAAGTAGTAGGTCGTCGCCCCGGCCAGGGCGGCGCCGCCGGTGCCCAGCAGGATGCCGCCCAGCGGACCGCCGCGCTTGCTCTTGCCGCTGCGCATGCCCGCGTCCTGATCGATGGCCCGATCCTTCTCGGGCTTGTCGGGCTTCTCGGCCTTGTCGGGCTTCTCAGCCTTGTCGGCCTTGTCGCTCGTGTCCGCGTCAGCCACGGGCTCGTCGGCCTTCGGCGGGTCCGTGGGGCGGGTCAGCACCCGGGGCCCACCCTCGGCCGCCTTCGCCTTGGCCTGCTCTTCCGCCTTCTTGCGGGCCTCGTCCTCGGCCTTGCGGCGGGCCTGCTCCTCGGCCTTCATCCGCTCGGCCTCCTCCGCGGCCTTGGCCTGGGCGGCGATCGCCTCGGCCTCGGCCTTCTGGCGGGCCTCGTCCTCCGCTGCCGCCTTCGCGGCGGCTGCATCT
>DDSR01000004.1:0-12587 GCA_002343455.1 Deltaproteobacteria bacterium UBA2385
TGGGGTGCTCGCGGCCCGGTCGGGGCTGCGGCCCAGGGTGCAGCCGCGAGCGACACCGCGTTCACAGCCTGGCGGATCGACCGCTTGCCGCCTCGCCAGGAAGCCGGCCGCGACCTCGCGTTGGGTGCCATGGGCCCGGCTGCTCTGGCGGGCCTTCGAAGTCGACGGCTGGGCTTGTCCGTGCTGCGACCAGAGAATGCGGCTGTGGGCCGTCGTCGTTGCCCCGGCGACGCTTGGAGTGATGGAGTCGTTGGCGAGGTCCGCGCGCGGGCCACCGGCCGATGGTTCGAAGACGCTCGACGCCTGAAGCGAGGGACAGCGACGGGCGGGCGGAGCTGCGCCTGGCGACAGGAGAGCACCTTCCTACGGGCATCCAGGGGCCCCGCTACGGCGGCGATACCCACTCCAGAGCGCCAAGTCGCGGGCATCCAGGGCGCCAGGGAGGGACCGACCCGCCCAGGGGTGGCGCCAGCAGAGGCTTGATGTTTCCTATCCCTTCCCTGGTGGGGGTTGATGGTCAGTCCGATGACCATCGCGCCAGTGCCGACACCAGTGGCGACCCATCCGAGGGTACTGGCTGGCTTCTTTTTCTCGTTCTCGCGCCGGCAGATCGCCTTGGCCTCGGAGGCGGACTCCGCTTGCGGGTAGAGGGCCGTGCCCACGAACTCGCAGTCGTTGGGCATGGTCGCCAGGGCCAGAGCCAGGCCGCCGGCGCCGACGGCCAGGCCGCCGTAGTTCAGAGACAAGCGGATGGTGCTGCGCTTGCGGTAGGTCTTCGCGAGATCGGGCTCGCCGATGTACTCGTAGAACTTGGATCCGTTGAGCGGCTCCTTGTAGATGCCCTTGCGCGGCACCGTCCACGAGCTGACGACCTGGCCCGTGCTGGCGCTCACTCCCACCCAGTCCTCGAAGAGCACGACGCGCTCCTTGAAGGCTTGCACGGCGGCGGGATCGTTGGTCGCCGCTGCCGCTGCAGCGGCGGGTGCCTCTGCGGTGACGGGCGCATCGGTGGGGGCAGGGTCACCGGCGTCGGCGACCGCAACGGAGGTGGCGAGGAGGAGGAGGGGCAACACGGGCGGCTCGGAGCGTGGGGGTAGCACACGCTACCACGCAGCGGCCTCTTCGACGCCCTGCTCGCCCGCCGCACCTGGGCCACCAGCGGCAGCCGCATCGATCTGGACGTCCGGGTCCGGCCGCAGGGGGCCACCCGACGCTTCGACCAGGATCCCGCGGTCTTCCCCTCGGCCTCCTCCTCCCCCGCCGAGGAGCTCGGCCACGGCGACATCGCCTCCACCCGGGCGACCTCGCGTTGGGTGCCATGGGCCCGGCTGCTCTGGCGGGCCTTCGAAGTCGACGGCTGGGCCTGTCCATGCTGTGACCAGAGAATGCGGCTGTGGGCCCCCCTTTGGCCGGTCCAGAGGACCGGCGCGAAACGGCGTCGTTGCCCCGGCGACTCTTCAAGTCCTGGAGTCGTTGGCGAGGTCCGCGCGGGGGCCACCGGTCGACGGCACGCAGACGCCAACGGCCTGAAGCGAGGGACAGCGACGGGCGGGCAGCGGCTTGGTGTTTCCCATCGCTTCCCTCTCGCCCCGCTGCGCTGCGCCGCGCCCAACCATGCATCGCAGCGCCGCCTCCACGAGCAGATGCGCGGGCGCCCCGCAATTGCGCGGCGCCCGCGCCCGCGGGCGCTCCAACGACCCGCGCAACCAACGAAAATTCCTCGCAGCGGAAGCGAGAGGGCCTCGGCACGACCCTTGCTTGCGGGCCCTCACCCACCCAACGGACCCTCCATGAAGACCCTCGACCAACGCCTACAGGCCCTCGCTCAATTCAGCCCCGACCGCGTCGCCTTCGCCTTCCACGACGAGGACGAAGACGCGGCGCCCGAGGAGTGGACCTTCAAGCAGCTCGATGAGCGCAGCTCGGCCGTGGCAGCCGCGCTGGCCGCCCGCGGTATCCGCCGGGGGCGGGCGATCCTGCTCTTCCCCTCGGGGCTGCCCTTCCTGGCCGGCTTCTACGGGGCGATGCGGGCGGGCCTGGTGGCGGTGCCGACCTATCCGCCCGATCCGGCCCGCCTGGACCGCTCCCTGCCCCGCCTGCTGGCGATCGCCCGAGACGCCTCCCCCGCCGTGGTGCTGACGACCGAGCCCCTCCTGGCGCTGGCGCGCAGCCAGGCGGATCGCGCCCCCGAGCTGCTGAGCCTGCCCTGGATCGCGGTGGACCAGCTTGCCCAGGGCGAGCACCTGGCGCCCGCCTCCGTCCGGCCAGGCGACGACGCCTTCCTCCAGTACACCTCGGGGTCGACGGCCTCGCCCAAGGGCGTGCGCATCACGCACCAGAACATCTGCGCCCAGATGGAGCTGTTCGAGCGCAACCTCGGCTTCGACTCGGACTCCCGCTTCGTGAGCTGGCTGCCGGTCTACCACGACATGGGGCTGGTCGGAAAGCTGCTGACCCCCGTCTGGTTCGGCGCCTTCACCGCCTTCCTCTCACCCACCACCTTCCTGCGCCACCCCTACCGCTGGCTGGCGACCATCAGCTCCCAGCGGGGCACGATCTCGGCCGCGCCCGACTTCGCCTACAGCCTGGCCGCCGCGCGCATCAGCGAGGCCGAGAAGGCCACGCTGGATCTCTCCTCCTGGAGCACCGCCGTCAACGGCGCCGAGCCGCCCCGGGCGGACACGATCCGCCGCTTCAGCCGCGCCTTCGCCCCCTGTGGCTTCCGACCCGAAGCCATGATGCCCAGCTACGGCCTCGCCGAGGCCACCCTCCAGGTCTCGGGCCGCCCGCGGTCGACCCCTCCCCTCACCCTCTCGGTCGACGCCCAGGCGCTACGGGGAGGTCGGCTGGTGCCCGCGGCCGATGGACAGATCCTGCTCAGCTCCGGCCAGCCCCACGAGGGCCTGGAGGTCGGCGTCCTCTCGGAGAAGGGCACACTCTGTGGGCCCGGAGAGATCGGCGAGATCGTCCTGCAAGGCCCCTCCGTCAGCCCGGGCTACCACGGCCGCCCCCCTCGCGGAGGCGAGCCGCTGCGCACCGGTGACCTGGGCGCGCTCTGGGAGGGCGAGCTGTATGTCACGGGGCGGATCAAGGATCTGATCATCCTCGGCGGCGCCAACCACCACCCCCATGACCTCGAGTGGACCCTGGAGGGCTGCCACCCAAAGGTGAGGCCGGGCCGGATCGCCGCCTTCGCCCTCCAGCAGGCTGGACGAGACGAGGAAGGCGTCGGCGTGCTGGTCGAGGTCGACGAGGCGGATCCGGCGATCGTCTCCGCCGTGCGCGAGCGGCTCGCCGATCGGCAGGGGCTCACCGTGAGCGCGGTGGGCCTGCTGCCCTTGGGTGCCCTGCCGAAGACCTCCAGCGGAAAGCTCCAGCGCCACCGCTGCGCGAGGGGGTGGACAGAGGGCAGCCTCTCGCTGCTCCATCGCTGGAGCCTGGACACGGACCCCTCCGCCGCGGCGACGCCGCCGACCGGCGAGCTGGGCCAGGACACGCTCCTCCGCTGGATGGAGGCCGAGATCCGCCGCCTCGGCGGACAGTTTTCCCCCGACATCAGCTTCGTCGCCCAGGGCCTGGACTCGCGGCGTGGCCTGGAGCTGCTCGGCGCGCTGGAGCAGCGCCTGGGCCGGAAGCTGGAGACCTCTTCCCTGTACGATCACTCCACCCCACGCGCGCTGGCCTCGGCGCTCGGCGCGCCAGAGCGCCCTGCCCCGGCCCCGGCCCGTGGACGCGGCACCGGCGGTGGGGGTGCGGTGGGGATCCGAGGGCTGGCCCTGCGCCTGCCCGGTGCGGCCGATCCCGAGGCGCTCTGGTCGCTGATGGAGGGCGGCGAGGTCAGCGTGGGCGAGCCGCCCGAGGCCCGCCGAGCCGAGGGCGCGCGCGGACCCGCGGGCTGGCTGGACCGGATCGAGGCGGTCGAGCCGGGCGTGGTCGGGCTCCCTCCCGCCGAGGCCGCGGCGATGGACCCCGAGCAGCACCTGCTCCTGAAGGTGGTCTGGGAGGCCCTGGCCGACGCGGGCGTCGAGCCGGCTTCGCTGAGCGGACAGGCCGTGGGGGTCTACATCGGGATGTCGGGGGCGGGCGCCAGGGTCCCGGCTGGGGAGGCCGGACCGTGGACGGCGACTGGCGCCTCGCCGGCGATCGCGGCGAACCGGATCTCCTACCTCCTCGACCTGCGCGGGCCGAGCATGACGCTGGACACAGCCTGCTCCTCGGGCTTGACGGCCCTGCACCTCGCGGCCCAGGCCATCGGGCAGGGCGAGGTGGACCTCGCGATCGTCGCGGCGGTCAACCTGCTGCGGGACCCGGCGGCGACCGAGGCGTTGGCGGCTGCCGGCTTCCTCTCGGATCGTTGTCGTACATTTGCCGCGGACGGTCGGGGCTACGTCCGGGCCGAGGGCGCGGTGGCGGTGGTGCTCGACCGCGACCCGGCGGGGGGTCGGGCGGTCCTGCTGGGCTCGGCCCAGAACCAGGACGGCCGGACCAACGGCCTCACCGCTCCGTCGGCGCGGGCCCAGACCGAGGTGATCCGCCGCGCCTGGGCGGCCGCCAGCCGCACCCCCGACGAGGCCACCCTGTTCGAGCTGCATGGGACCGGCACGGCGCTGGGGGATCCCATCGAGACCGAGGCGCTGGTGCGCGCCCGCTCCGCCCAAGCCCCGCCGGTGCTGGTCGGCGCGCTCAAGGCCAACATCGGCCACACCGAGGCCGTGGCCGGACTCGCGGGGCTGGCCAGGCTGATCCTCTGCCTGGAGCGGCGCCGGGTCCCGCCCCAGGTCGCCGTCGAGGTCCCCAATCCCCGGATCCCCTGGGAGCGCCTCCGGCTCTCGGGCGGTGAGCCCTGGTCGCCCGGTCCCGCCGGCCTGAGCGCCTTCTCCTTCGGCGGATCGAACGTCCACGTCGTCGTCGGGCCTGCTCCCGGCCCCCGCCACCCCCAGCCCCTGCCTCCGCCCTGGGGCTCCCGGCCCGCACCAAAGCCGCGGCCCGCCCTAGACGTCCAGAGCCGGCTGGAGGGGGCCCTGGTCGACGTGCTGGGGCGCTACGACGCGGCGCGCGACCGGGACACCAGCCTGGTGGACCTTGGCCTGGACTCGATGCTGGCCCTGGCGCTCGCCGCGAAGCTGGAGCGCGAGCTGGGGGTGCCCTGGCCGGTGGACCGGCTGCTCGGCGGGCTGAGTCCGCAGGAGCTGCTGGCGCCCGTCTGGGGCGGCCCCCTCGACGCGCCGGCCCCCTTCCCGGCCCGCCTGCTGGCGGCGATCCGGGACCGCCAGGATGTCGTGGCCAGCGACGAGGCGCGCGAGCTGAGCGGCGCCGAGCTGGCCGACTGGATCCTCGGGCTGGCCGGCGCGCTGGTCGAGCAGGGGGTGGCCCCCGGCGATCGGGTCGGGATCTGCCTGCCGCGCGGGCTGGGCGCCCTGGCCTCGCTCGCCGCCATCTCCTGGGCCGGCGGGGCCTGGGTGGCGGTCGACCCGAGCTGGCCGGCCTCCCGTAGACAGGACCTCCTGCGCCGCGCCGGCGTGCGCTGCGTCCTCGGCACACCCGGCTCCTCCGAGCAGGCCGAGGAGCTGCGGGTCCTGGACCCTCACACCCTGCGCAGCGCGACGCGCGCCGGGTGCAGCGCCACCGAGGGGCTCGCCTACATCCTCTTCACCTCGGGGTCGACGGGCACCCCCAAGGGCGTGGCCGTCGGCCACCGCGCCCTCTCGCTGCACCTCGCGGCCTTCGCCGAGCGCCTGGGCCTGGGCGATCGGGCGGTGGGGCCGCGCTGGCTCTCCGTCACCGCGTTGTCCTTCGACATCTCGATCGCCGAGCTGCTCCTCCCCTTGCTGCACGGCGGCTCCGTCCACCTCGTCTCGGACGAGACGGCCCGTGACGGGCAGCGGCTGCGGGCCCGCGTCGAGGCCACGGGACCCGGCTGGCTGCAAGCCACGCCGAGCACCTGGCGGATGCTGCTCTACGCCGGCTGGGAGGGGCAGGCCGAGCTCCAGGCGATCTCCGGCGGCGAGGCCCTGCCGCGCCCGCTGGCCGACTCCCTCCGCGCGCGCTGCCGCCGGCTCTGGAACGCCTACGGCCCGACCGAGGCCACCATCTGGGCCACCCTGGGCCCGGTCGAGGGCGAGGTCAGCATCGGGAGACCGCTGCCGGGCTATCGGCTGCGCCTGCACGAGGGAGAGCTCTGGATCGGCGGCGAGGGCCTCGCCCAGGGCTACTGGTCCGATCCGGAGCGCACCGCCTCCTCCTTCGTCCAGCACGACGGCGAGCACTGGTACCGCACCGGCGACGCCGTGCGCCTGCTGGAGGACGGGAGCTGGGCCTACCAGGGGCGCCTGGACAACCAGGTCAAGCTCCAGGGCGTCCGCGTCGAGCCGGGCGAGGTGGAGGCGGCCCTGGAGCAGCTCCCGGGCGTTCACGAGGCGGTCGTCCGGCCGTGGAGGGGCTCCCTGGTCGCCTTCGTGGTCGCCGACAGCCCGGAGGCCACGCTGCGCGCCGGCCTCGCCGAGCGCCTGCCGGCGCACCTCGTCCCGGCGCGGATCTACGGCCAGGATCACCTGCCGCGGCTCTCCAGCGGCAAGATCGACCGCAACGCCCTGGTGCCACCCGAGCAGGCGGCGCCGGAGGAGGCAGCCGGCGCCGGTGCCGCGGAGGGCGAGCGCGCCTCCGTGACCCTGCTCACCGGCCTGTGGTCGGAGGTGCTGGGGGCCGCCTGCGCTCCGGAGACCGACTTCTTCGCGGCAGGGGGCGACTCCGTGCTCGCGACGGCGCTGATGCTGCGGATCCGCGCCGTGCTGGGGCAGGAGCTGCCGATGAACGCCCTGACCGAGGCGCCGACACCGCAAGCCCTGCTGCGCGTGCTCTCCGAGCCGCAACCGCGCGAGCTGGACCTCCTCAGCGACGCGAAGCTCGACCCTGCCTGGCTGCCCGGGCCGCGACCGACCGAGCCTCCGCGCCGCCTGCTGATGACCGGCGCGACCGGCTTCCTGGGGCGCGTCCTGCTGGCAGAGCTCCTCCGCGAGACCGACTGGGAGGTCCGCTGTCTGCTGCGCTGCGCCAGCGTCGAAGAGGGCCAGCGGCGCCTGGGCCCCGGCCGCGCGGTGGCGGTCCCCGGCGACCTGACCCGCCCCCGCCTGGGACTGTCTCTCGACGAGTGGCAGCGCCAGGCCGAGGAGGTCGACCTGATCCTCCACAACGGGGCCCTGGTCAACTTCGTCTTCCCCTACTCCGCCATGCGCGCCGCCAACGTCGAGGGCACCCTGCAGGTGCTGGCGCTGGCCGCCGAGGGCCGGCCCAAGCATCTCCACCACGTCTCCACCGTCGCCGTCTTCGAGTCCGAGGGCTACGCCGAGGCCGAGGAGGTCGCCGAGGACGCCGACCTGGACCGCAGCACCGGCCTGTGGGATGGCTACCCCCAGAGCAAGTGGGTGTCCGAGCGGCTCGTCCAGGAGGCGGCCCGCCGCGGCCTGTCTGCCAGCATCTACCGCCCGGGCATGGTCACGGGCCCGGCGTGGCCGCGGACAGAGGATCCCCACGCGCTGAACCCCGGCGACTTCATCTTCCGCATGATCCGGGGCTGCGCCGGGCTCGGTGTCGCCCCGGACCTGGACACCTTGGTGGAGCTGGTGCCGGTGGACTACGTCGCCGCCGCCCTGGTCCGCCTCGCTCGCGACGCGGGGCCCGGCACCTGGCACCTCACCAACCCCCACCCGCTGCCCTGCGACGAGTTCCTCTCGACCCTGGGGCGGCTGGGCTACCCGATGGACCGCCTGCCCTGGGAGGAGTGGCGTCTCCACGCGCTGCGCCACCTGCAGCCCGACAGCCCGTTGTACCCGCTCATCCCCTTCTTCGGCACCCGCCGCGACCCTCGCTCCATGCGCCTGCCCCACTTCCTCACCGACCAGACCCGCGAGGCGCTCGGCCCCGACGGGCCCGTCTGTCCACCCGTCGGAGACGAGCTGATGGGCCGCTATGTCGGCTGGCTGGAGGCACGGGGGCTGCTCGCTCGGGCTCGGTGAGCTGCTGCTCTCCAGCCTCCCTCAGTCCACCAGCGGCTCGTCTTCTCCCAGGCCCCAGCGTCGGCGCACCTGCGCCTGCCACTCCTCCGGCGAGCGGTCCAGCCCCTCCATCGGCCACAGCCGCAAGGCCCCGTCCCAGCCGGCGCCGGACAGCCAGCGGCCGCCGCCGACGAACTCCAGGTCGGGCAGGCGCTTGCCCGTTGGAGGGGTCCTCGCGAACCGTTGCCCCGCCTCCAGGTCCCAGAGCTCGACCGCGCCGTCGAGGTGGCCGGTCGCCAGCCAGCGCCCATCGGGGGAGAGGGCCACCGAGATCCGCGTCGCATCGGAGCTCCCGAGGGCCTGCGGGCCTGCGGGCTCCAGGGGGTCCAGCCGCAGCTCGCCGGCAGGCCCCACCAGGACCGCCAGCCGCCCGCCTCCGGCGGCCAGGGCGAAGGCGCCGGGCTGCTCGGCCAGCGTGCGGAAGGCCATCGCGGTGGGGTCGTAGCGGTAGAGCGTGCCCTCGTGGCCGAGGCCGACCAGGGGCTCCTCGCCTGCACCGCCGCCCAGGGCGATCAGCTCCAGGGGCTCGGGGAGGCGGGCGATCGCTCCGCCCGAGGGGATCGCGAACAGCTGCCCCCCCACGCCGTAGCTCAGCGCGAGGAGCTGGCGTCCGCCTTCGACGAAGGCCAACAAGCGGACCGGCCGCTCCACGGGCAGGCTCCCGAGGGGGCGGAGATCCTCGCCGTCGAAGAGCTGCACCGCGGCCACCTCCATTCCCACCGCCGCCAGCAGCCTCCCGTCCGGCGAGAAGGCGCAGCGCTTGACGACCTGGTGCTGCCAGCTGGCCTCCCCGAGCAAGCTCCCCGCCCGGGACCACAGCTCCAGGCGACCGTCCGATCTCGCCAGGGCCAGGCGCTCGCCGTCCGGGCTGGCGCAGCCGTCGGAGAGGCCGACCTCGGCCCGCAGCAGCGCCCCTTCGGCCGGGCCGGGGTCCACCCACTGGTCCAGCCGGCTCTCCGACCCCTCGGCGGTCGCGGTCAACAGGCTCCCCGGCGCGGGACCGGCGCCCACCAGCGCCCCCGCCCGCGCCGGCAGCCGCCCCAGGTCCTGCCCCTGGGCGTTGAGCAGCCAGGCGCCCGGCTCGTCACCGACCAGGGCGGCGAGCTGCCCGTCGCCCGACCAGGCCCCCCGCAGGCTGCCCGAGAGCGAGCCCTCCCGTCGGTGAAGGGGGCGCCCGGCCCCGTCGAGCAGCAGCGCCGCCGAGGAGCGCGTCCCGAGCAGGAAGCGGCTGCCCTGTGGGTCGGCGAGCAGGAAGGTCGGGGCGTCGACCGGCAGCGCCTGCTCGACCTCTCCGCCGTACAGCCGCCCGTCCAGGTCGCAGGTGTACAGCAGCGGTTCGAGCGCCGGCCCCGCTCCCATCGCGCTGATCGCCCCCTCGGCGCAGCCGGGCAGCCTCTGGGGCGAGCCGCCCGCCCCCTCCGCCACCACCCGCTCGGCGCCCACGGCGAAGGCGACCCGTCCCCCGTCTGCGGAGGCCACCACCGTCCCGGCCGTCGGCAAGGCGCTGCTGTAGAGGCTCCCCATGGCCACGCCCTCCGTGCTCCAGAGCCGAGGGACCAGGTCGGGCCCGCGCAGCATCAGGAAGGGCCCAACGAAGCCCACCGACCGCTGCCTGCCCGCCTTGCGCCAGCGCAGCGCGCCGGTGGCGGGCTGCCAGAGCGAGAGCGCCTCGGCCTCCAAGCAGGCCAGCAGCGCCCCGTCTCCCGAGACCGCCAGCTCCGCGCAGCCTGCCGGTGCGGCCAGCCGACCGGCGTGGGCCGGGCGCCGGTGCAGGGCCGCGGTCCACAGCAGGCCTCGGGCGCGCACATCCTCGCCCAGGCCCAGGGCGCGCGCGGCGAGCAGCTCCACCTCGGCGAAGCGCCCCTGCCCGACCGCCTGCGAGGCCTCGGCGACGAGCAGGCGGGCGAGGCTGGCCGAGGCCTCGGCCTCTGCCGCGCGGGCCAGCACCGCCTCCTGGCGGGCCCGCTCGGCCTGGAGGGCGGTGCTGCGCCAGCCCACCAGCCCGACCGCGAGGATCGCCAGCAGGGCGAACGAGCCCACCCGAACGGCGAGGCGGTGACGCCGGGCGAGCAGGGCCAGCGCCTGCCTCGGGCCGTAGCTGTGGACGCCGACGAAGCGCCCCTCGGTCCAGCTCCGCAGCTCCTCAGCCAGCGCGCCGGCCTGAGCGTAGCGTCGAGCCGGGTCGGGGCGCAGGGCGTGCAGGGCGATGGCCGCGAGGTCGGGGGGCTGCTCGCGCAAGGCGGGGGCCGCGGCGCGCTCCGCCCACCAGCGCTCCAGGCTCGGCCGATCCAGCGGCGGAGGAGGAGGAGGCGCACCGGTCAGCAGCTCGTAGAGGCTCGCGCCCAGCGCCCAGGTGTCCGCGGCGGCGTCGGCGGGCTGCCCGGCCAGGCGCTCCGGGCTCATGTAGGCGCGCGTGCCCCCGCGGGCCTGGGGATCCCGATCGGGCGCGCGGGCCAGCCCCCAGTCGATCACCACCGTCTCGCCGTAGGGCCCGCAGACGATGTTCGAGGGCTTCAGATCGTTGTGGATCACCCCCCGGGAGTGGGCGAAGGCGACGGCCTCCACGGCGGCCAGGAGGCGACCGATCAGGCGCTGCCGGTCGGCCGGTCGGTCGAGGCCGGCCAGCGCCTCGGCGAGGGTCTGGCCCCGCACATAGCGCATCGTGAACCAGGCCTCGCCCCGATCGTCGACCCCTGCGTCGTAGAGCGAGACGATCCCTGGGTGCTCCAGGCCGGCGGTCGTGCGGGCCTCCTCCCAGAGCAGCTCGGCGTGGCCGGGCGAGCCGGCGCGCTCCGTCCTCAGCCGCTTGCGGGCGACGGTGCGCCCCAGCAGGTGGTCACGGACCGCCTCGACCTCGCCCATCCCCCCGGCGCCCACCGGGTGCTCCACGCTGTACCGGGCGACCGGCGTGGGCCCCGTGGGCTCGCTGCGCTCCGGGGTTTCCAGCTCCGAGAGCAGCGTGCCCTCCCCCAGTGGTATCGGCGACTCGGGCGGCATCGTTCAGCCCGACGGGCGCCGGGTGACCGCCAGGCCGTGCCGGCGGATCAGGCGGGCGAGCTGGTGGCGGCTGTCCAGGCCGAGCTGCCGCCAGGCCAGCTCCTGGACGCCGTTGCACTCTTCCAGGACGCGCAGGATCCGAGACGGAGACAGCCCCCGCTCGACTGGGGGGGCCGCGACGGGGGCGGCCTCGACCGGGACGACTGGGGTGACCGGGCCCGGCGAGGCCGGCCGGACCTCGACCGTCGGCGCCTCCAGCTCGGCCCCCGGGCTGTGCGTGGCCGAGGCCAGCAGCAGCGCCAGGAGCTCGCGGGCGTGAGCGCGGTAGGTCCGCAGGACGAGGCTGCGCTGCAGCGGGTAGGACAGCCGCGGCCAGCCGCCCGGCCCGCCCTCGAAGAAGCGCTCGGCCAGCCAGGGGTCACGCTCGGCGGCCCGTCGCAGCAGGCCCACGGCCAGCGGCACGATGTCCTCACGGCGCTGGTCCAGGCCCGGGAGCTCGAGGCGCGCCAGGAAGCGGGCCCCCAGATCGGCCCGCAGATCCTCGGCCGGCCGGTTGGTGGCGCCGATCAGCCGCAGATCGCTGCGCCGGGCACGGGCATCGCCCAGCCGGTGGTACTCCCCCTGGTCCAGCAGGCGCAGCAGGTGGGGCTGGACGACCAGCGGCAGATCGCCTACCTCGTCGAGGAAGAGCAGCCCGCGGTGGGCGGCACCCACCAGGCCGGGGCGCTCGGGCATCCCACTGGTGGGGTAGCCGGCGACGTGGCCGAAGAGCTCGGCGTCGACCAGCGTGTCGGGGATGGTGGCCGCGTTGCGAGCGACGAAGGGCCCCCCGCGGCGCCGAGACAGCCGGTGGATCGCGCGGGCGACCAGCTCCTTGCCGCTGCCCGAGGGGCCACGAACGAGGGTGTGGACATCGAGCGAGGCCACGGCGCGCAGGGTCCGGCGCAGCTCCCAGATCGCCGGGCTCTCGCCGATGATCCCGTCCTCGTCCGGCTGTCCGAAGGCGTGCGTCGCCACCTCCCGGCCCTGGGGCTCGGGCCGCACGGCCACCACGAAGAGCACCTCGTTGACCAGCTCGACGAGGTCCCCCGGCTCAACGATGGCCTCGTCGGCCCGCTGCCCCCGTACCCGCAGCTCCCGCCTGCCCAGCCGGCGCAGGTGGAGGGCCCGACCCCGCGGGGTGATCTCGAGCTGCTCGGCGCTGATCCGGCTGGAGAGGACCGGCGCGGCCGGCTGCAGGCCGTCGGGCCGCCAGCGCCACAGCGGCAAGCGCTCGGGCTGGCCTGGCTCGGCGCGGCCGAAGATCCGCGTGGGAGCCCTCCCCAGGTCGGGGACGATCCACTCGCCGACCCGCTGCGCCGCCTCCCGCCAGGCGCAGACCACCAGGCCCGTCCGATCGCGCGCCATCGCCTCGCAAGCCCCTTCGCTCGCCGAGGACTCCGTGACCACACGCTGCATCGCCGCTCCCCTGGGACAGGACCATAGCCTCCAGGTCTCGGCCTTGTCGATCCCGAAGCGCGCGCTGAGCCCTCCCCGCGC
>DDSR01000004.1:12610-15864 GCA_002343455.1 Deltaproteobacteria bacterium UBA2385
GCGCTCAGGGGGGGGGCGTCCTCGCCTCGACCCCTTCGCTCCTGGCGTCCCCGACGACACCTCCGCCACCTCCGCCCGCTGCCTCGGTGGTCACGGCGACCTGGCACACTCTGTGCTTGACACCGGCCCGACCAGAACAGGAGTGACCCGTGATTCCAACCGTGACCTGGCAGTTCCGCGGAACCATCGCGGAAGGTGGACAGATCCCGATCCGAACCCTGGTGCACCAGGGGGCCCGGTGCCTGGAGGGCCTGTACCGAGTGGCCAACCATGGCAAGTCGACCGTCGAGGTCAACGGGGTCCTGCTTGGCGCCGGCGAGACGCTCGACCTCAGCTCCGTCGGAGGCGTCCGGCTGCGCGCCGTGCCCAACCGGGACGCCCAAGGCGCGGTGCTCGCCACCCGCTTCACGGCCGAGGGGACCCTCGTTCTCCTCCACGTCTGCTGCTGTTGCGGGGGAGACGCTCCCTCCACGCCCTCACCCCCGACGACGTCATCGTCCGGATGATCCGCGGCTGCGCGCTGCTCGGCGACCGGATCGCGCCGTGCCCGCCGGTAGGAGACGAGCTGCTCGGCCGGTACCTCCGTCGGATGGAGCGCCGGGGGTTGCTGCGGTGCGCGGGCACCGGATCTGTCCGACCGGAAGCAAGGGGGCTGTCGTGACGACGATCCTGCGCCCTCTCGGCAGCGTGGAGCGACTCTACTGGATGTTGGATCGCGCAGCGGGCGCGAACTTCGTGATGATCGCCGAGATCCGCCGGCGCGTGGAGCTGGCGGAGGTGCGGAGCGCCCTCGACCATGTCCAGGCGCGCCACCCCCTGCTCCGCGTCCAGTGCGTGGCGCACGGTTGGCGAGGCCTGGCGTTTGCGCCCTGCGCTGCCCCCGTGGAGCTGCGTGTGCAGGACCTGGGTCCGGACGAGGGCTGGCTGCGCGAGGCTGAGAGTGACCAGGGGCGTCGATTCGAGCTGGGCAGCGGCCCGCTGGCGCGGTGTTCACTGCTTCGCTCTCCGGGGCCGAGGACGGTGGTGCTCCTGACGTTTCACCACAGCATCGCCGACGCGACTTCGGGGGCCGCGATCCTGAGACAAGTGGTGTCGGCCTGTTCGTCGACACAGCCTCCGGCGGTCGGGGGGAGCCCGACGACCCGATCGACGCCCTGGAGACACGACTACCGACGTGGATCCCGAGCGCCCGGGGTCTGTTCACGTTCCTCTGGCGCATGGTCGCCATGCGGGCAAGGTGGTTGCGCACCGGGGTTCCACGGCAGGTTCCGGCCGCTCCCGTCGCCGAGGAGGGGCAGGACCGGTTCCTCCCCTTCGCGTTCGGCGAGGCGGAGACCAGCGCGATCCTCGCCCACTGCAAGTCCGCCGGGTTCAGCGTCAACTCCGCGCTGCACGCCGCGCAGATGGCTTCGATCGCGGAGGAGTTCGCAGAGTCACCGGGGACGTTGGGGGTGCTCTGCCTCGTAGATCTGCGGCGGCGGGTCACGAGGCCGGTCGAGCCGGAGGCGATGGGCTTGTACTTCGGCTTCGTCGCGACGACCCACGTGGTTCGACGGGAGGATGCGCTGCCCGCGCTGGCCGCCCGGGTGCAGGCGGCTCTCCTGCACGAAATCTCGGTCTCCAACCACTTGTTGATGGTGAGCTGGATGGCGCGGCTCGCCGGGCTGGTCCCGCGCCGTGATGCTGCGGCACGCGCGATGGCCGCCAACAACCTGCGGTTGGCCGGCGGCCTCTCGGTGATCAGCAACATCGGGATGGTCTCCGCGGGCGAGGGAAGCCAAGACCTGGAGGCGCTCCACTTCCTGGTGCCGCTCTGCGGCGGTGCGCTGCTCGGCTCCTCCGCAGCCTGCTTCGGCGGCCGGCTCCACTGGAACTTCACGTACCGGGAGCCGGTGGTCTCCCGGACCCTCGCCGAGCGCGTCGCGGAGAGGGCGCGGCGGCGGCTCCTGGCGGAGCTGGGCATGGAGTGACTCGCGCGGGCGCGGTGGGCTCCCGGGCGGGTCGGAACCTCGCCCACGACGAGGAGGATCCCCCGACCGCGCAGCGATCGCACCATGGTCGACGACATAGTCCGCCGCCTCTCCGCGTACCCGACGCTGGAGAGGCCGTGTCCTTGGCGCTGAGGACGGCCTCGTAGAGACGCCGCAAACAGTCGTCACCGGCCAGCTGGACCGCACTCGGCGAGCGGCGAAGGCGCCGCGGGTTCAGGTGCCACGGGCTCCGGGGTGGCCCGGACGGGCATCGGTTCCCCGACGTCACCCGGCGCCGACATCAGGAACACGCATCCTCGAACGCCAACACCCGCTCACTTCCACACCCCTGGGGGTCGAGCCAAAAAGTTCGATGAGCATCCACCCACCCCGACCACTTCTCGAATTCTCAAAACTCGCGACTTCCACTCCCTCGGATCCCGGGAGGAGTGGAAGACCGCGAGCACCTCGAAGTGGTCGTCCTCCGCAAGGTAGAGAACCGCGTAGGGGAAGCGACGGGTCATCCGACGGCGGACGTCGCCGCGCACCTTCGGAGCTTCAGCGAGCTCGTCGAGCGCCTCGGGGCGGATGCGGACAAGGAGCATCCGCCGCGCCGCCGCATCTTCTCCCGGGCGACCTCCCAGGGGATCGACGCCTCCGGCTGGGCTCAGCGGCTGTTCCTCGGCATCTTTGGCGATGCGGGCCCAGAGATCCTGCGCCGCCCGCGCCCACCATCGCGGCGCCCGCACCCCGTGCTCACCGTCCCGTGGCCGCGCCGCTTGCTGCTGGCCCGCAGTCCTGAGCTGGTCAAGGGCGTGCTGAGGGTGGCGTTGCACGAGATCCAACGGTGGCTGCGCCGGCGCGCAGGGCAGCCCTCCGGCCAGGGCGGCAGCGATACGGTGACGCAACGCTTCGGCTCCGCTCTGAATTTGAACCTGCACTTTCATATTCTGGCCCTTGACGGGCTCTACTGCGAAGACCCCAACGACGGCACCGGAGAGGGGGTCGCCCCGGCGACGCTGGGAGTGATGGCGTCGTTCGCCAGGTCCGCGCGCGGGCCACCGGCCGACGGCACGCAGACGCTCGAAGCCTGAAGCGAGGGACAGCGACGGGCGGGCAGAGCTGCGCCTGGCGACGGAGAACACCATCCAACGGGCATCCAACGGCCTCCCCGACGGCGGCGATACCCACTCCAGAGCGCCAAGTCGCGGGCATCCAGGGCGCCAGGGAGGGACCGACCCGCCCAGGGGTGGCGCCAGCAGAGGCTTGATGTTTCCTATCCCT
>DDSR01000005.1 GCA_002343455.1 Deltaproteobacteria bacterium UBA2385
GCCGCTGCTCCGGCGCCTCCCGCCGCCGCGAGCCCCGCAAAGAGCGCATACGACTACCGGCACGAGGTCTTCGAGAGCCTGGGCAAGCATATGAAGTCCCTCTCCTTCTTCGCCAAGGGCACGCTGGAGCCGCGGACACCCGACCTCGTCGCCCACGCCACCGCCATCCACCAGATGAGCACGCTGGTCCCCGCCCTCTTCCCGGCGGGGTCCGGGCCCGATGCCGTGCCGGAGACCGAGGCGTTGGCCAGCATCTGGGCCGATCCCGCGGCCTTCGCCGCCCGCAGCGAGGCCTTCCAGACCGAGTCGGCGGCCCTGGTCGAGATCGCCAAGGGCGGGGACATCAACGCCTTCAAGGCCCAGCTCGGCAAGGTCGGCGGCACCTGCGGCGACTGCCACGACGGCTTCCGCAAGGACGACGACTGAGCCCCAGCCTGCTGATCCTGCTGGGGACCGCCCTGGCGGCGGGCCCCCCGGACCCGGCGATCGGCGCCGAGCTGGCCGGCCTGGGGGGCTGCGCCTCCTGCCACACCGCGGAGGGCGGAGAGCCCTATGGCGGCGGCTACGCGCTGCAGACAGCCTTCGGCACCTTCTACGGTCCCAACCTCAGCTCCGACGCGGAGCACGGCCTGGGGGCCTGGAGCTTCGAGGACTTCGTTCGGGCGATGCGGCGAGGGCGCTCGCCCGAAGGGGAGCACTACTACCCGGCCTTCCCGTACCCCTCGTACACCAAGATGGACGAGGCAGATCTGGCCCACCTCTGGGCCTGGCTGCGCGAGCTCCCGCCGATCGCCAAGCCGAACCTGCCGCACGAGCTGACCCGCTACAAGCGGCGTGGACCGCTGGCCTTCTGGAAGCTGCTGGAGCTCGAACGGGGTCCTCTGCCGGAGGACCCCGAGCTCGACCTCGAGCTGGCCCGCGGGCGCTACCTCGTCGAGGCGGTCGGCCACTGCGGGGAGTGCCACAGCCCGCGCAACCGCATCGGAGCGACCCGCGCCCGTCACGAGCTCGCCGGCAGCGACGCCGATCCCGAACCCGGCCCCAACATCACCCCGCACGCTGAGGGGCTGGCCAGCTGGACCGTCGAGGACTGGCAGACCTTCCTCAGCCTGGCGATGACCCCGGACGGAGACTTCGTCGGGGGCGAGATGGGCCGGGTCGTCCGCGAGGGCACCGCGCCGCTGTCCGAGGCCGACCGCCGGGCGATCGCCCGCTGGATGGTGGAGGGCGTCGAGCCTCGACCGGACCCCTGAGTCAGCCCAGCAGCGAGAGCTGGGCCGAGGGGGGGCGCTCGTGGGCCAGCAGCGCGCGCTTGCGGTCCAGCCCGCCGGCGTAGCCGACCAGCCCGCCGTCTCTGCCCAGGACCCGGTGGCAGGGCACGACGATGGCGATCGGGTTGGCCCCGTTGGCGCCGCCGACCGCGCGGGTCAGGGTCGGCCCGCCCAGCCGCAGGGCCAGCTCGCCGTAGCCGAGGGTGTGGCCGAATGGGATGGCCTCGAGCTCGGCCCAGACCCGCCGCTGAAAGGCGGTCCCTGCGGGAGCCAGCGGGAACTCGCGGGCGATGGGCGCGCGGGCCGACCAGGCATCTAGCCAGCGCCCCAGGGCGGCGAAGGGCGAGGCGTCGGGCTGGCCCGCGGGCGAGGGCTCGAAGCTCAGGGAGAGCAAGGCGCCCTGGGCGTCGGCCCGGGCGTAGAGGGGGCCCACGGCCGAAGGCAGGATCCAGGACCAGCGGGCATCGGGTGAGGTCATCGCAGAGCCCTAACGGAAACACCCCCCAACCTCGCGGCTGGGGGGTGTTGTTGGCACCGGGTTGGCGTCTATCGGGGACGCCCCTTCAGAGTATTACGCGGCGACTGCGGTGCGTTCGGTCGGTGCCCTTGCGGGTCCGTGCCTTGGCGGCCTTCAGGAGTTGGCTGGCCTCCAGGGACGAGCGACCGGGACCCCGAAGGGTTCCGAGTGCTCCACCGAGAGAACGCGGGTCGTTGGTCTTTCCCGCTCTCCGCCTTGACCTTACCAGCGGCGCTCTCGCGCGATGGCTGGTCTTCGCGGTTTCATCCTCTCAGTGTCTCCAGTCTGGTAGAACCGGGTGGGTCGCCCCTCCTGGCCTTGGCCTCTCCTTAGAAGACACGTCGTAGTCGTGCGGTCTGACATGATTCGATGGTCCGTTTTCCCGGCGGCTTCGCGGGTTGGTGACCCGGTCTCCCGGTACACCAGCCTGTCGGCTGCCTCGTGCGCGCGTACCTTCTCCTGTTCCTCGCCGCGGGGGGTCTCCTTGCGGAGATGCCCGTATGGCTCGGGTCTTGCGACCGTGCGGGACAGGTCGGCCACGCCGCCCTGACTGTCTCGGCGGTTGATTGCTCTGTGAAGAGCGCTCTTGGCCTGTCAGACTTCCTCTCTTGGGGTTCGTCTCAAAGATCTCCCCTCCATCGACATCCCTGGTGTGCGTTCACTCCGGGCTCGTCACCGTCCCCGCTCGAGGGGTGTCCAGCGGACTGGACAGACGTCTGTGCTGGCTTTCGCCGGCCCTGACGCCGCGGCTTCGTTACGAACCGTCGGCCCCGGAATACCAATCCGGGACTCGTTCCGCCCTTGCCGTTTCTCACGACTTCGACGGTTTGCTCCGCACACAGGGTGCAGGTTTGTTTCACCCTGCTACCGATCATGGGGTTCGCCTGGTTGCAGACCCGCCGGGATGTCGGTCGGGACGGGCTGACTCGCCGAACCGAGGTTCGTCGAAGAGACACCGACCGTATCGAGCACCGCAGCGTCCTCCATCACTGGAGGAACGGGAGGGGGAACACCCGTCGCCGAAACGAAGGGTTGGAGCTGTCGCGGGCGCACCGACCGAGGTCGAGGCCCGAGGGCAGGCTACCGGATTCCGGCGTCTGGGTCGCGCTCTGCCGAAGCCGAGCCAACCCGTGCCGGGGCGGTCTGCCGCTCCCATCACTCTCCCGCGCCATTCTCACAGGCGCGGACACCCTTCGAAGCTTTCCCCTCGACCACAGCCGTGTCGCGTCACCGCGACCTGCTTCCCTCTCGACGTTGTCGGCTTTGGCGCTCTCTCGACCGCCGGGTCCAACCGTCCTCAGGGCCTTTCTCCGTGTCCGAGTCCGTTGCGCGCGTGTCCGGTGATGGACCCGCGTGCCCGATGCTCCCTTGGGCTTTCTTGGTTTTCACGTCAAAGAGCCGTCCGAGCTGGCTTTGTCGGTGTTCCGACTCGTCCTTCCCGGTGCCGTGCGAAGCTATTGCAGGACTCGTGCCAACTCTGCGCTCACGCGATTTCGGGCACTTGTCGAGCGAGGCGATGGGCAACGGCTTTCCCACCTCCTCGCGCCGCTCTACCCAGAGCGAAGGGTGCCGCGGAAGCCTGAAGCCAAAGGGAGACCATGAGGACGAGGTTGTAGCCGCGCGGCATCCCCGGGTTCCCCTGGGAACCCCGCTTCCCATCGGTTCCACGACCAGCGGCAGCTCGACCCTGGAGGGGCGCTCGGGATTGACGAAGCGACGTGCCCGTTGGGGTCGATGCTCGGGCAGGACGTCATGGGGGTCCTGGGCGGCGACGATCACCCCCAGGCGGCGCCCGGCCTCCAGCCTCCACGACAGCGCTGGCGCCTCGATCTCGACCTCCAGAAGGGCCTCCAGAAGGGCCTCCAGAAGGGAAGGGATGGACCACACCAACCCCTTCGGGCGCCACCCCCGGGCGAGCCGGCCCCCCCGGCGCCCTGGATGCCCGCGACCTGGCTCTCTGGCTTGGGAGCGGCCGCCGTCGCGGGGGCCCTCGGATTCCGGTTGGATGGATCTCTCCGTCGACAGCCGCGTGAACTCCGTCGGCCTCTCCCTGGTCCGTGTGGAATTCGGGCAAGCGCGTGGCCCCTGCTCAGTCCGCGAGGCGTCGCACCAGCCCGTAGAAGTCGCCGGGGGCGCTGCCGTGCAGCTCTGCGTCGGGCATGGCGACCTGCACCGCCAGGAGGTCCGCTGCGGGGAACCACATGGCGAACTGGCCGCCGTGACCGGCCATGGTGTGTGCGTCCCCCTCCGGGCTGGTCCAGAAGTACCAGCCGTAGCTCCAGCCCTCCCAGGCGTCGGCCTCGAGGGGCGCGATGGCGGACAGGAGCCAGGCCTCCGGCACCACCTGGGTGCCCTGCCAGGCGCCGCCGTCGAGGGCCACCTGCCCCAGGCGCGCCAGGTCCCGTGGCCGCAGGTGCAGGCCGAAGGCGCCGGTGGTCGCACCGTCGTGCAGGTCGAGCCAGTACCAGTCCTCGATTCCCAGGGGCGCGAACAGATGATCCTGGGCGAAGGCCTCCTCCGACTGCCCCTCCGCCACCGCGAGCACATAGGCCATGACCTGGGGATCGACGTCCCTGTACTCGAAGACCTCGCCGGGATCTCCGAGCAGGGGCAGCTCCAGCAGGAATCGCAGAGGATCGGCGGGCGGCTTCACGGTCAGCTCATAGGCCATGAACTCGTTGCTGAGATCCAGCCCCGAGCGCATGCTGAGCAGGTGCTCGATGGTGATGGCCTGCTTCTGTTCGCCCAGGCCATCACAGGCCTCGCCCAGCAGATCGCAGGCGGGCGTCTGTACAGGCGGCAGTCTGCCCCGGTCCTGGCTGATGCCGGCCAGCATCGCGCTGACGCTCTTTGTGGCGGACTGGAGGTGGTGGACGTGATCACGGTCGGCGGGGTCGCGCAGATAGGCCTCGAAGACGAGCTTGCCATCCTTCACGATCAGCACGGCCAGGGTGCCGAAGTATTGGTCCTGGGCCAGCAGCTCCTCGTGGATGTCGTCCAGCTCCGCCGGGTCCAGGCCGACCTCTTCGGGTGTGGCCACGACCCAGCCGTCGTCCAGGGCTGCAGGGACGGTGCCGAAGTCGTGCTTGTAGGGGGCGTCGAGCAGGATGCAGCCTGCCAGCACCAGGGCATTCATGGCGACCCCCACTCGCGGGCGGCCCAGGCCGTGAGGCTCATGTCGACGGCGATGGGGTCCGTGACCCGCGACAGGCGGCCGTCCAGCCCGTAGGACCAGCGGCCTCCGCCATCCTGGAGAGGCGGGGCGCGCAGGGCCAGGCCGGCGCGCAGGGACTGGTGGTCGACCAGGGTGCGGAAGGTTTCCCCCCCGCCGTCCTGCCCGGCGAGCCAGTACAGAGGCCGCTTCAGCGGGTCCTGCTTCTCGTAGCGGTACTCCGGAGGGCGCCCGACCACGCCCAGCAGCGCCAGGGTGAGCTCGAACTGGAGCTCCCGGGAGCCGTACCGACCGGCCTCCAGGGCGAAAGCAGGACCGAACCACTGCGAGCCAAATCCGTAGGCGTGGGCGTCGTCCCAGGCCTCGAGGTAGTTCAAGCGGCTGTCCTCGACCAGGGCCGCCCCCAGCTGCAGGCGGTCGCCAGCGAGGGGCACGAGGTAGCGCAGCATGACGCCATGATCGAGGCTCAACGCGGCCTGGCCGAACCGGGTCGCGAGCAGGCGGGGGCTCAGGTCGGCGCGGAGGTCCAGCGCCCCCGGTCCCGCGTCGAATGCCAGGCGTCCGCCGAGCCGAAATCCTCCGCCCCCAAAGCCCAGCGGGACCAGGAGGTCGTCGCGGACGGCGGCCGAGTGCAGGCCGACCAGGAAGGCGCCACCACCTCGCGCGGAGGAGGGAGCGAGAGCCAGGGCTCCGATGAGCGTGGAGGAGACGAAGAGCCGGGAGGACATGGCGGCGCCACTCCTGGGCGCCTCGTTGATGCAAGGACCGTTCCAGGTGGACGATCACGGCGATCTGTCTGCACGGGCAGAGGCTTGTGCCATCCAGCCCATCTGGACTGTGTCAAGTGGCCCTCCGCGCCCAGGTCCATGACCCCCTCGTGGGCCAGCCCCCGCATCGCCGGCGGGTCCACGCCGGCCGCCTGGACCGCGGCGGAAGTGCATGCCCGGCAGATGGCGAGCGCCAAGCATCTGGAGGGCCGCGACGGACTCGGTAGGGTCCACATGTCGATGCTGCATCATCCAGCTCCCCGCCTCAGCCGGCGAGCGTCTTCGAACCATCGACCGGTGGCCCGCGCGCGGACCTCGCCAACGACTCCATCACCCCAAGCGTCGCGGGGGCGACGACGCCGTTTCGGGCCGGTCCTGTGGACCGGCCAAAGGGGGGCCCACAACCGCATTCCCTGGTCACAGCACGGACAAGCCCAGCCGTCGACTTCGAAGGCTCTCCAGAGCAGCCGGGCCCATGGCACCCAACGCGAGGTCGCGGCCGGCTTCCTGGCGAGGCGGCAAGCGGTCGATCCCCCAGGCTGTGACGGCCTGGTCTCTCGCGGCTGCACCCTGGGCCGCAGCGCCGACCGGGCCGCGAGCACCCCATGGTAGAAGACGGTGTTGGCGTGTGGCGGTGGAACCAAGGCTGCCAGAGGTTCGATCAGCTCAATCCGGGACAGGTCCTCCAAACCGGGTCGTGCCTTCGGTCCCGTCCGTCCAGGGCCGCTTGAAGCGAATGCGCAGGCCACCATCGGGGAGCTCCTCGAGCCGAGGCGTGGCGAGGGGCGGCCGCGCGATGGTCCGGGCGAGGCCCTTCCACGCCCTTGCGATCCTTGGCGCCGATGACGACCCCAGCATGCAAGCCGTAGCCATCGCAGTTGGCGCACGTTGGCGGCAGCCGGTAGGGCCGGCCGCC
>DDSR01000459.1 GCA_002343455.1 Deltaproteobacteria bacterium UBA2385
GCCTGCGGCCGCCCCCCCCAACCCCCGCGTCCCCCAGGTCGCGGAGGCGCCAGGGAGCTGCGTTGTTTCATGGTTCTGGGAGGCGCCTCAGCACCATGGGGGCCTAATCGGGCGCTGCCTCCGGGCACAGGGGATACGATGACGGGCGCCTCGGAGGATTCGTGAACCTGCTGCTCCCCCTGCTGCTTGCCTGCACGGGCAAGTTCACCCCGCTGGACACGGACAGCGGCGCCACGGACACGGCGGATCCGGGACCTCCGCCGACGGACGACGACGGCGATGGCTGGTTCACGCCCGAGGACTGCGACGACGGCGACCCCCTGGTCAACCCCGACGCCGTCGAGGTCTGCGACGGGGCCGACAACAACTGCGACGGCAACATCGACGTCAACGAGGCGGTCGACGCGACGCCCTGGTACAAGGACGGCGATGGCGACGGCTACGGGGACCCCGCCGGCGGCATCGCGACCTGCTCGCAGCCGCCGGGCTTCGTGCCCGACGGGACCGACTGCGACGACGCCAACCCGGCGACCAACCCGGGGGCGCCCGAGGTCTGCAACGACGGCAGCGACAACAACTGCAACGGCGACGCGCTGGAGTGCGCGATCTCGGGCGAGCTGCTGCTGGCCGACGCGCCGGCGATCGTCTGGGGCGAGGCCGGCGGCGACCAGGCCGGGAGCGCCATCGCCGGGGTCGGGGATGTCGACGGCGACGGCTTCGACGACCTGATGGTGGGGGCGCCCTACCGCGACGCGGGCGGCAACAGCGACGCCGGCGCCGCCTACCTGCTGAGCGGGCCGCTCTCGGGCAGCTCCAGCCTGTCGGCCGCGACCGCGATCCTGACGGGGACCAGCCGCTCGGACAAGGCGGGCATCGCCGTCGCGGGGGCGGGCGATGTCGACGGCGATGGCTACGCCGACCTGCTGGTCTCGGCCTGGCACAGCGACCTGGGCGGGGCCGACTCCGGTGCGGTCTACCTGCTGCGGGGGCCGGTCAGCGGCACCCGGGCGCTGTCCAGCGCCGAGGCCATCCTGGTGGGCGAGGTCAGCTACGACTACGCCGGGGTGGGGCTCTCCGGCGGCGTGGACCTGACCGGGGATGGCCGGCCGGACATCGTCCTCGGCGCTTACGGCCAGGGCGAGAGCAGCGACCAGAACCGCGGGCGGGCCTACGTCGTCTCGGGAGAGGTCAGCGGCACGCTGGACCTGGCCAAGGCGACCGCCTGGATCGACGGCAGCGAAAGCTACGACCGGGTCAGCCAGGTGGTGGCGCTGGGCGACGTCGACGGCGACGGCAGTGCCGACCTCGCGGTGGGGGCCTGGAGCTGGCCGGACAACGACAACCAGGGCGCCGCCTTCGTCTTCAGCGGGCCGCTGGCGGGGGCGCTGACCCTGGACGACGCCGCCGCCCGGCTGGAGGGCGAGGAGGGCGAGGGCCAGGCGGGGACCAGCCTCGCGGGCGCGGGAGACGTCAACGGCGACGGCTACGAGGACCTGCTGGTCGGCGCGCCCCTGCTGGACACCGACGCCAGCGAGGCGGGCGTGGCCTGGCTGGTCTTCGGCCCGATGGAGACGGGCTCGCTGGCGGGGGCGGATCTGCGCTTCGTCGGGACCGAGGCGCGGGCGGACTTCGGCTACTCGGTCGCCGGAGGCGGCGACTTCGACGGGGACGGCCGGCCCGATGTGCTGATCGGCGCGCCCTCGGCCGATGGCAACGGCACGGACTCTGGGGGCGCGTGGCTGTACTACACGCCCGCGGCGGGGACCTTGGGTCCTGCGGATGCGGACCTGGTGTTCGTGCCGGAGCTGGCGCGTGACCTGGCCGGAGGGGCGGTCTCCTTTGTGGGGAACGTCAACGGGGACTGCTGCGACGATGTGGGGATCGGGGCGACGGCTTCGTCGCGCGGTGGGGCGGGCTCGGGGGCGGCCTGGTTCTTCATGGGGCAGGGGATTTGAATCCTAGCGAGAGGCATCTGAAACCCGTCACCGTCTCCGTCAGCGACGCCAAGACCCGTCTCTCCCGCCTTCTCAACGCCGTCGAGGCCGGCGAGGAGGTGGTCATCACGCGGAACGGCCGTCCGGTCGCTCGCCTCGTGAGCGCGCTGCCGACCCCGCGTCGACGCTTTGGGACGATGCCCGGCGTCGCCACGGTTCGAGACGGCTTCGATGAGCCCCTGTCCATCGAAGAACTCGACCTGGCCGCCCGATCAGGCTGCCTCTCGTTGCGCACGCCGCCCTCTGAGCGACGCGATCGTCGGTGCTGAGGAGATCCGACTCAGCGTCGTCTGCCCGTGGGAGCTGGTGATCAAGTCCGCCCTGGGTGAGTTCGTCCTCCACCGAGGTGTGGAGGGGCTGACCGTGGTGACCCGGGATCAGGCGTTCGCCCACTACGGGATCGCGCTGGTGAAGGGGTGAGGTGCGCTGGGTGTCAATCATGAGCTCTCAGGCGCCGCCCGCCGTGTGGTCCTTGGGGCGATCCGTGCCGAGTCAGCGGTGGAGGAATGAAGAAGGCCGACGCTGGGTCGGGGTGGCCTGTTGCCGGGTCCACCTCAAGCGAGCGCCTCTCTTCGGGTAGGCGTGGACATGCCACCTGTCCAAGGACACTCCCTCTCGTTTCCTCAGGTGGCTGAAATCACTGGTGAAGTAGTCGCCCTTGGTGGGAATCCCAGCAGGGCAGTTGAAGAAGGTGTTCGGTAGAAAGGGCGCAAATGGACATCTTGGAGAATCCCCTATGGCTCAGCTGCTCGAAGCGACCTTGGCCCGCTGCGGCCCTTTGCGTTCGTCGGCGCTCGTTGACGCGCTCTGTGAGGGAGGATTGTCGAAGCCAGCAGCCTACAAGCAGGTGCAGCGAGCAAGGCATCCCGTCTGCTGTCTTGAGCACCTGCATTTCGGGCGCCGTGACCGACTCTACTTCTTGGACTCGCATGATGCGTCAGCCCGGTGGGGGGGACTCAAGAGTGCAGCCCGGGATTCCAACTCCACCTTCCACCTTGGGCTGGAGACACTCGATGCGCTCGGAGGCGCCGTAGAGGAGCGTCGCTTCGCAATCATCTCTGGTGTCGAACAGGGGCGCTTGCGTCGACGGTCGGCCGATGGTCTTGCAGGTGACCTCATGCGGGACGGCGTCCTCGAGAGAGTCAACGTGTCCGGGCGAGGCGCATACCTGGCGAGACCCGAAGCGTACGGCGGAGTCACCTCGATCGAGGCCAGGCTGGCCGCACGTGGAGTGGTTGAGGACCTCTTGCGGGGCGCGTTGTTCGAGCACTTCGCTCACCACCCTCTTGCCACCGCCGGGTAGGGCGCGGCCCCCGCCTCCCCCGCGTTAGCTGCGCTGCCATGAAGATCCTCATGGCAGCCCGGCGCTACCCGCCGGATGTGTGGTCCGGCACCGAGACCGTCTTCCAGAACCTCTACGAGCAGGCGCGGCGCGGGCACGAGGTGCGGCTGGTGGTGGGCTGGACCCGCGGGCGGGAGCTGGTGCCGGACGAGGCCGTGGCGGTGCGTCTGCAAGGCGCGGGCAAGGTCGGGCGCTGGGTCAAGATGGCCGGCGGCATCCTGGCCGAGGCGCGGCGCTTCAAGCCCGATGTGGTGCTCAGCAACAGCATCGAGGTGCCGCCGACGGGCTTCCCGACGGCCTGCATCGTGCACGACCTGAACTTCGGCGAGGCCGCCGGCGCCAGCATCCAGAGCACGCTGGCCGGTCGGGCCAAGGCGGCCTTCTACGTGGGGCGCTCGCGGGGCCTGAAGGCGGTGATCACGGTCAGCCGGGCCAGCGCCTCGGTGCTGCGCAGCGCGGGGGTGCCCGAGGCGAAGATCAAGGTGGTCCACAACGGCGTCGACCTGGAGCGCTTCCGGCCCGATCCCTCCTTCGTCGGCGCCGGGACGGGCAGCGCCGAGCGGCCGGTCCGCTTCGTGTACCCCTCGCGCATCCTGCCGGGCAAGGGCCAACACCACGCCATCGACGCGCTCGCCCGCCTCTCTCGCGACTTCAAGCGCCGCGCCTCGCTCACCCTGGTCGGCGCTGCTGCGGACACGGTCTACCTGGACCAGATCCGGGTCCAGGCGGTCGGCCAGCCGGTGCGCATCGAGACCGATGTGCCCCGCATCGAGCCCTTCCACCAGGGCGCCGACGTCGTGCTCTTCCCGACCGTGATGGACGAGGGCTTCGGCTTCACCGCGGTCGAGGGCATGGCCTGCGGCAAGCCGGTGATCTGGTTCGACCAGCCCGCCATTCGTGAAGCGACCGGCGGCCTGGGCCTCGCGGTGCCCCGAGGGGATGTGCAGGCCCTGCGCGCCGCGATGATGGCGCTGATGGATGACCCCGCCCGTCGGGAGCGGCTCGGTCAGGAGGGGCGGGCCTACGTCGAAGCCAACCTCTCCTGGCCCTCGGTCTGGGCGCGCTACGAGGAGGTGCTGCGCGACATCGCGAGGTGAAGCGGCCCATGCGATATGCTGGGCCCCCTCTCCCGGAGCCCCCATGCGCCACCCGCTGCTCGCCCTCGCTCCCGTGCTCGTCGGCCTCGCCCTCGCCTGTGGGGGCGACGAGGAGTGGGTCACCCTCGAGCCCGACGCCGACAAGGCCGAGAGCACGACCAAGGTCGAGGCGCCTCCTCCCGTCAGTGGCGGCGCCCCGGGCCTCGCCGGCGTGAAGAGCCGCGGCTCGCTG
Source organism: Deltaproteobacteria bacterium UBA2385 (assembly GCA_002343455.1). GTDB lineage: Bacteria > Myxococcota_A > UBA796 > UBA796 > UBA2385 > UBA2385. The sequence goes on from DDSR01000459.1 coordinate 4,666, forward strand.
CGGGTGGCCGCCGACCCGGACGCCGCGCCCTTCCTGGTGAAGGGGGCCGATGGCTCCTTCGAGGGCTTCGAGTACGGGCTGATGTCGGCCATCGCCGGCAAGGCGGGCGTGCCGGTGGAGATCGTCCCGGCGACCTTCAGCGAGCTGACCGACAAGCTGTCCAGCGGGCAGGCCGACCTGGTGATCGGCCAGCTCAGCCCCTCCTCGGAGTACAGCGGCGTGGCCTTCTCGGCCTCCTACCTGCAGTACAGCATGTGCCTGGTGGTGACGAAGGACTCCAAGGTCGGCGACATCGGTCAGCTGAAGGGCCGAAAGGTCGGCATGTACGACGACCCGGTCGCCCAGCAGGTCGCCGACACGCTGATCGGCGGGGCCTACGAGCAGGTGCTCTTCGACGACTACGGCTACTTCGAGAAGCTGGCCCGCGGGCAGCTCGACGCGATGATCTACGACTGCCCGCTGGCCCGCTACGAGATGAAGACCTTCGGCGACCAGCTCAAGGTGATCGACGACGCGCTGAACATCACGACCTACACGGTCGGCGTGCGGGCCGACGACGCCACCCTGCTGTCTGAGGTCAACGGCATCCTGCAGGACCTGGGCAACAACGGCGTGCTGGCCCGGCTGGAGGGCCAATGGCTGCAGAGCGAGGCGCCCCAGGCCGACTTCCAGACCCGCAGCGGCAAGGTGCTGGTGGTCAAGCGTGGCGACACGCTGGGGGCCATCGCCGGCCGCGAGCTGGGCTCGCCGGACCGCTACCGCGAGCTGTACGAGCTGAACAAGGACGTCATCGGCTCCGACCCGAACCTGATCTACGTCGGCATGAAGCTGCGCCTGCCGGGCTAGGCTGTGCTGCTTCCCGGCGCCCTGCTGGTGCTGAGCGCCGGGGCCGCCGATCCCTGGGG
>DDSR01000322.1 GCA_002343455.1 Deltaproteobacteria bacterium UBA2385
CCCCTCCCCTCCCCCTGCGCTGAGCGAGGCGGAGCGCTTCCTGGAGTTCCAGCGCCGGGTGCGCGCCTTCGGGCCCTCGGCCGACGCCCTGGCGATCGACTCGGTCCTGCTGGGTGCGGCTCCCCCCGAGCTGCAGGTCGGGGTGCGCACCGAGCTGGGCTTGAAGAGCGCACGGCGCAAGGTCGACGAGCCCGGCCTTCGCGCCCTGGTCGCCGAGCTCTTCCCCGGCTGCACCCGACTGGCGCCCTCGCTGGTCGTCGAGCAAGGCACCACCATCCGCGAAGTAGACAGCGCCCAGCAGGCCGAGCGGCGGGCCCGCCTGCAGCGCGAGGTGCCCGAGCTGCCCGCCGTTCGGCGGGTGCTTCAGCTCCTGGGAGGTAGGATCGAGCAGATCGAGCCCGCCGAGCGTAAGGGGCCCGAGCAGCTCCTGGCCGAGGGCGAGGTCCTGCCCGCCCGGCTGGACGAAGAGGAGGAGGGATGAGCACCGACGACCCCCTACGGCAGGCCACCCGCCAGCTCGCGCGCTTCCCCGGCATCGGCGAGCGCACCGCCGCCCGGCTGGCTTGGTGGCTGCTGCGGCAGGCGCCCGAGGTCTCCGAGGAGATCGCCGCCGCCATCCTGCACCTGCGCCAGGGCATGACCGAGTGCAGCCGCTGCGCCAACATCGCCGCCGCCGACCCCTGCCCCACCTGCGGGGACCCCTCGCGCGACACCGGGATCGTCTGCGTCGTGGAGCGCCCCCAGGACGTCGCCGCCATCGAGGCCAGCGGCGCCTTTCGCGGCCGCTACCACGTCCTGCACGGGGCCATCTCGCCCCTGGACGGCATCGGCCCCGACGCCCTGCGCATCCGGCCCCTGCTGGCCCGCGTCGAGCAGGGCGAGGTCAAGGAGCTGGTCCTGGCCACCGACCCCGACGTCGAGGGCGACGCCACCGCGCTGTACCTGGCGGCCCTGCTGAAGGGCACGGGCGTCCGGGTCACCCGCCTCGCCCACGGGATCTCGGTGGGCACGGAGATCGAGTACGCCGACAAGAGCAGCGTGGCCCGGGCGATGGAGCACCGGCGGGAGGTCTGAGCCGGCTCAGCCACAGCGCAGCCGCAACGCGTCGACGTGGGCGTTGCGGTCGCGGGGCCCGTCCTCTTCCTGGACGATGGCGTCGTTGGCGAGGGTCAGCTCGATGATGGTCGGCCGCTCGAGCCGCAGCTCGACGGCCTCGGTCCACTGCTCTTCCGCACCGGGCACGAGCTGCTGGTCGAGGAGCTGCTGGCCCTCCGCCTCGACGCGCACCCGCAGGCGGGCAGAGATGCCGCCAGCGTCCTCACTCCTCCCTACCAGCCCCAGCCGGCAGGAGCCCTGGGCCTTCAGGGGCACCGAGCGCAATCCCGAAGCGCTGTAGAAGTGCAGGTCTGCGCCCCCTTCCTCCTCGGCGGCAGGGGCCTCTCCCGCCTCGTTTCGGAAGTCGGGCCGCCCCAGGACCCGCTCGAGTCCGGACAGGCGCAGGACCCGAGCGTTCTCGTAGACAGACTCCTCGACCGCCACGGCGCGAGCTCGCAGCGCGCTCAGGCCAGGAGGATCGAGCTGGTGGGCCAGCAGGACCCAGGTGAGGGAGGCGGCATCGGGGGCCTCCTCGAAGGAGTCGGGCAGCAGGTCGGGGCCGAGGTAGACCCGCCACAGCAAGGGGTGCATGGCGACCAGGGGCTCTCCCTCCTGGCGAAGCTCGACCACCTCGGCGGCGGCGGCCCTCCAGTCCTCCCCGGATGGGCGGAGGAGCACGGTGGGCACGACGACCAGCAGGTGCACGCCCAGGACGAGCCCGCTGGCAAGGACCGCCACCGGGACGGGGCGCAAGCTGGCGAGGCCGGCGGCGGCGGCGGTGGCGACCAGCGGGACCAGCGAGAGCGCGTTGCGCGGGCGCAGGGTGGGCGCGAGCAGGGTCTCCAGCACCTGGGGCACCAGGACCAGGGCGACGAGGCCGGTCAGCAGGGGCAGCACGGCGCTGGGGACACGGGCCAGGCCGATCGCCACCAGCAGGGTGCAGAGCAGGGCGGGCCCGCTGTGCACGGCCCAGAGCTCCATCCAGATCCAGGCGATGCTGTCGGGGGGAGACGGCAGGTACCAGGGCGAGGAGGAGAAGCCCGAGACCTGGCCGCGCAAGACCGGCCACCACAGGGCGAGGCTGCCGAGCCCGGCCAGGCCAGCGGGGACCAGGCCGGGCACCCGGTCGGGCCGGAGCAGCAGCCAGACGAGCAGGCCGGCGATGGCGAGGGCGCCGTAGAAGTGGGTCCAGGCCGCCAGGCCGCAGCTCAGGCCGAAGGCCGGCAGCCACCAGGCGGGGACGCGCCCGGGGGGACCGGCGGCCAGGGCCGCGGCGGTCGTAGTGAACAGGAGCATCCAGGCGTTGCCGCGGGCCTCCCGGTCGAGGTCCACCGCCAGGGGGTTGAGCGCGACCAGCCAGGCGGCCAGCGCCCCGGCGGCGGGCCCGGCCAGGCGGCTGGCGAAGACCCAGGTCATGACGATGCTGAGGAGCCCGGCCAGGGCCGAGGGCAGGCGCCAGAGGGCCTCGTCGGTGCCGGCCAGCGGCGCCCAGATGCGCATCGCCTGGTAGTACAGCGGAGGGTGCACATCCTCCGCCAGGGCCCGGCGCACCGCGCCGCTACCCTCGGTGGTCGCGACGCGCACCGTGTACAGCTCGTCGAGCCACAGGCTCTGCCCGTCGAGGTCCCACAGGCGCATCAAGGCGCCGGCGAGGACCGCGGTGATCAGGGGGAGGTGGTGGAGGGGAACCCGCACCCGCGCAGTCTACCGCACGGCAGGACGGTCACCCCCTCAGCCCTCGCTGCGTCCCTTGACCTGCGCGGCCATCAGGTCCCGGTTGGTCATGGCGATCACGTCGAGCGAGATGTCCTTGGGGCAGAAGGCGCTGCACTCGCCGTGGTTGCTGCAGTAGCCGAAGCCGGCCTCGTCCATGGTCTGGGTCATGGCCTGGACCCGGCGGTAGCGCTCGGGCTGGCCCTGGGGCAGCAGGCCCAGGTGGGAGATCTTGGCGCCGGTGAAGAGCATGGCGCTGGCGTTGGGGCAGCTCGCGACGCAGGCGCCGCAGCCGATGCAGGCCGCCGCGTCAAAGGCGCGATCGACCTCTTCCTTGCCGACCAGGATGGCGTTGGCGTCCTGGGGCGAGCCCGAGCGCACCGAGACGTAGCCGCCGGCCTGGACGATGCGGTCAAAGGCGCTGCGGTCGACCATCAGGTCGCGCAGGACCGGGAAGGCGGCGGCCCGCCAGGGCTCCAGGGTGAGCACATCCCCGTCCTTGAAGGAGCGCATATGGAGCTGGCAGACGGTCGTCCGGTGCTGGCCGCCGTGGGCCTTGCCGTCGATCATGAAGCCGCAGCTGCCGCAGATGCCCTCGCGGCAGTCGTGCTCGAAGACGATCGGGGCCTTGCCCTCGCTCTCCAGCTTCTCGTTGACGAAGTCGAGCATCTCCAGGAAGCTCATATGCTCGGAGATCCCGTTGGCTTGGTAGGTCTCGAAGCGGCCCTTGTCGGAGGGGCCGTTCTGCCGCCATACGTGCAGGGTGAGGTTCACGGTGTGCTCCGGGCTTACTTGTAGGAACGCTGGCTGGGCTTGACGTAGCGGAAGTTCAGGGGCTCCTTGTGCAGCTCGGGCGCCACACCCACCCCCTTGAACTCCCAGGCGGCGACGTACTGGAAGTTCTCGTCGTCGCGCTTGGCCTCGCCCTCTTCCGTCTGGAACTCCTCGCGGAAGTGACCGCCGCAGGACTCCCTGCGCTCGCGGGCGTCGAGGACCATCATCTCGGTGAACTCCAGGAAGTCGGCCACCCGGCCGGCGCGCTCCAGGACCTGGTTGACCTCGCCCTCGGAGCCGGGGACGCTGACGTCCTTCCAGAACTCCTCGCGGATCCGGGGGATCTCCTGCAACAGCGTGGTCAGGCCCTGCTCGTTGCGGGCCATGCCGCAGTGCTCCCACATCAGCAGGCCCAGCTCGCGGTGGAAGCTGTCCACCGAGCGCTTGCCCTTGATCGAGAGCAGCTTCTTGGTCTTCTCGTTGACCTCGCCCTCGACCTGCTTGAAGGAGCCCCAGTCGGTGCTCTTGGGCCGGGGGCCGACCTGGGCGAGGTAGTGCCCGATCGTGTAGGGCAGGACGAAGTAGCCGTCGGAGAGGCCCTGCATCAGGGCGCTGGCGCCCAGCCGGTTGGCGCCGTGGTCGCTGAAGTTGGCCTCGCCGATGACGAAGAGGCCCGGCACATTGCTCTGCAGGTTGTAGTCGACCCACAGCCCGCCCATGGTGTAGTGCACCGCGGGGTAGATGCGCATCGGCGTCTCGAAGGGGTTGTCGCCGGTGATGCGCTCGTACATCTCGAACAGGTTGCCGTAGCGCTCGGCGACGGCCTTCTGGCCCAGGCGGCCGATCGACTCGGCGAAGTCCAGGTAGACGCCGCGGCCCTCGTACGCCACGCCCTGCCCGTCGTCGCAGGCCTTCTTGGCGGCGCGGCTGGCCACGTCGCGGGGGACGAGGTTTCCGAAGGTCGGGTAGCGGCGCTCCAGGAAGTAGTCGCGGTCGGCCTCGGGGATCTGCCGCGGATCCTTGCCCAGCTTGCCCTTGGCCATATCCCAGGCGTCCGCCGGGTTCTTGGGGGCCCAGACCCGGCCGTCGTTGCGCAGCGACTCGCTCATCAGGGTCAGCTTGCTCTGGTAGCCGCCGCTGACCGGGATGCAGGTCGGGTGGATCTGCGTGAAGCAGGGGTTGGCGAAGAGCGCCCCCCGCTTGGCCGCCCGCCAGGCCGCCGTGACGTTGCTGCCCATGGCGTTGGTCGAGAGGAAGAAGGCGTTGCCGTAGCCGCCCGTGCCCAGCACCACCGCGTCGGCGACGTGGCGCTCGATCTTCCCGGTGACGAGGTTGCGGGTGATGATGCCGCGGGCGTGGCCGTCCTCGATCACCAGGTCCAGCATCTCGGTCCGGGCGAAGAGCTTGACCTTGCCGTCCTTGACCTGCCGGGAGAGGGCCTGGTAGGCGCCGATCAGGAGCTGCTGCCCGGTCTGGCCCTGGGCGTAGAAGGTCCGGCTGACCAGCGAGCCGCCGAAGGAGCGGTTGCTGAGCAGGCCGCCGTACTCACGAGCGAAGGGCACGCCCTGCGCGACCGCCTGGTCGATGATGTTCCCGCTGACCTCGGCGAGGCGGTAGACGTTCTCTTCGCGGGCGCGGAAGTCGCCGCCCTTGACCGTGTCGTAGAAGAGCCGGTAGACGCTGTCGCCGTCGCCCTGGTAGTTCTTGGCCGCGTTGATGCCGCCCTGGGCCGCGATCGAGTGGGCCCGCCGGGCGCTGTCCTGGAAGCAGAAGTTCAGCACGTTGTAGCCGAGCTCGCCCAGGGTCGCGGCGGCCGCCGCACCCGCAAGGCCCGTGCCCACCACGATGACCGTGTACTTGCGCTTGTTGGCCGGGTTGACGATCTTGATGTCGAACTTGTGCCGCTGCCAGGCTGTCTGGATGTCCCCGCCGGGGGCCTTGCTCTCGAGGATCATTTCAGTGGCCTCCCGCCGTGCGGACGAGCCCGACCGCGACAGCGATGGGAATGGAGCAGTTGCCGATCACGATGACGAGCGTGACCGCCGTGGCCAGCGCCCGAGCGATGCGGTCGTAGCGGGGGTTGGACAAGCCCAGCGTGCGCACCATGCTGTAGGCGCCGTGCCCCAGGTGCAGGCCCAGCAGCACCATCGCGACCACGTAGAAGACCACCGAGAAGGCCTTGTAGGCGACGTTGGCCCCGGTCAACGAGAAGGCGCTGACGACGTTCTCGTGCACGAAGCACTGCAGGGCGCCGTCGGCGCCGGTCACGCAGTGCTGCAGCTCGGGGTGGGCCGCGCCCTGGGTCAGGTGCAGGATGTGGAAGATGATGAAGGCCAGCACGATCGGCCCGCTGACCCGCATGGTGCGGCTGGCGTAGGTCGAGGCGCGAGGCTGCACCTTCTTGTAGGACTGCGGCCGGGCGGCGTGGCTGAGGCGCACCAGCGCCACCGAGCTGCCGATGTGCGCCAGCACGATCGCCAGCAGGCCAAGGCGCACCACCCACAGCAGCGGGCCCATGCCCTGCAGGGTCGCGCCATAGGCGTTGAGGGTCTCGGCCCCCAGGTAGACCTGCAGGTTGCCCAGCATGTGGCCAATCACAAAACCGAAGAGCAGCAGGCCGGAGACCGCCATGACGATCTTCAGGCCGATGGTGCTTCCGGCGAACTTCAGAAACCAGCGCATGAGCCGACTCCGTCGAGCACACGGTGGGACGCTCGGGGCAGCCCTGCTAAGGCAGCAGGGCCCGCCAGGCAAGCGGGCGGAGAGCCGGGCCGAACGGCCAGACCCTCCGCGTTACTGGACAATTGCGGCAGGAGGAGGCCCCGGTCAAGAGATATGTCCTCACGAACCTATGAGCCCTACTCATGGATCGAGCGCCTGCCCTCCCTGGAGGCCCTGCGCTTCTTCGAGGCCGTGGCCCGCACCCGCTCCTTCTCCGAGGCCGCCCGCCGCCTGCACGTGACCCAGGGCGCCGTCAGCCACCGGATCCGCGGGCTGGAGGACGCGCTGGGCGTGGCCCTCTTCGTGCGCGAAGGCCGTCGGGTCGAGCTCAGCGAGGAGGGCCTGAGCCTGTACCGCGCGACCGAGGAGGCCTTCAGCGCATTGGATCGGGGGCTGGAGAGCCTGCTGGGCGAGGCGCACCACGGGCACCTGATGGTGAGCTGCTCGCCCTCCTTCGCTATCCGCTGGCTGGTGCCCAACCTCGCCCAGCTGCGCGAGCAAGCGCCGGGCATCGATGTCCGCATCTCCGCCGACGATCGGCTGGTGGAGCCGGGGCGCGCCGGCATCGACGTCTGCATCCGCTACGGGCCCGGCGGCTCGCTCAGCAGCGCCGAACAGCGCCTCTGCGAGGTGCAGGTGCTGGCCGTCTGCAGCCCCGCCCTCCTCACCGGCGAGTTTCCGCTCCTCTCGCCCGCCGACCTCGCCTCCCACACCCTGCTGCACGACGAGGTGCTCAAGGACCACCCCGACCGGGTCGGCTGGGCGCAGTGGCTGGCCGCCGCGGGCGCCTCGCAGGTCGACCCTGACGCGGGGCCTCGCTTCAGCCACGCCTACATGGCCCTCGAAGCCGCCCTCGCCGGCCAGGGGGTCGCCCTCGCCCGCGGCATCCTGGTCTCCCGCGATCTGCGCGCCGGGCGGCTGGTCGCCCCCTTCCCTCTCGCGCTCAGCACCCGGCTTGGCTACCAGGTGCTCAGCCCGCTGCGCGCTCGGCCGAACCCGATCCGCAGCGCCTTCGTCGAATGGCTGGTAGAGGCCGTGCAGCGCGACAGCAACGAGCTGGCCGCCCGGAGAGGCCGATGATCCTGCCCCTGCTCCTCGCCTGTGCGGGCAGTATCGCACCCTACGACGAGGCCGCCGAGCCCGCCCGCCGGGCCCAGCTCGAGACCGACCTGAAGGCGAAGCTGGGCGAGGCCTACGATCAGCCCGTCCCCGGCCTCACCGAGGCCGATCTCGAGCTGGGCGCCGAGGTCTGGTACAAGAACTGCGACGCCTGCCACGGGCCCTACGGCCAGGGCGACGGGCCCCGCGCCGACCGCATGCAGCCCAGGCCCACCAACCTGCACGCCGGCCGCACGCTCAGCCCGGCGGGCGAGTACCAGGTCATCGTCGACGGCAGCCCCGGGACGGGGATGCCGGCCTTCGGCAACCTGCCTGAGCGACACCGGCTGGCGGTGTACCGGTTTTTGGTCGAGCAGCGCACGAAGACGCCGCCGGTGCGGAAGCGCTGAGGGGGACTATTCCGAGGGGTCCACACCCAGCGCACGCAGGCGGGCGGCCAGGGCTTCGGCCCGCGCTTCGGACAGCCGGAGCTTCTCCTCGGCCAGGCGGGCGTTGGCCTCCATCTCGGTCATGCGGAGGAAGGGGCGGCCATCGGGGCGCCAGCCCTTGAGCTCTTCGTCTTCAAGGGCGAGGCGGATCCCCAGCAGGGGGCTCTGCACGCCGCCCTCCGTGGCGACCGGATCGAGCTGCCCGTCGACCCGATGAAAGGCGTTGAACACCCGCCGGAGCTGATCGAAGGTGTACAGCTCGTCCACACCGTAGCGGTCGTAGAAGCGCAGCTTCTCCACCTGGTGCGCGAAGTCGTTCCGCGGCGACCACCACTCGAAGACCACCTGCAGCGGGACCCCCTCCTCCTCCCACTGCTTGTACGAGCCGCGGTGCCCCTTGGGCCTCCCCATCGCGACATAGACATCGGGCGCCACGCGGATGTCCGGCCGGCCCTGGACCGGGTACCACAGGTGGTCGCCAGCCACGAAGTCCGGCAGCAGCGCGTCCAGGTTGCCTTGGAACGTGTGGATGAAGTGGAAGTGCTCGGTGTTGTCGGCCATCGGCTGACCGTCCGAGTCGGGGTAGTCCACGGACCCGGATCCAGGGGACCGATAGCCGGCGCTGCCGCTCTTCATGGGGCGAGCGTAGCACGCGCTCGGCTCGCAACGGCTACGCTCGCCCCGGAGGCTCCCCGATGCGCATCCGCCGCCTGCTCGCCCCGCTCCTCCTCGTCGCCTGCAAGGGATCTGGCGAGGACCCGCCGACCTGGCACCGCGACATCCAGCCCATCGTCAGCGCCCGCTGCGCCGGCTGTCACGTGGAGGGCGGCATCGGCGGCCTCTCCCTGCAGAGCTATGAGGAGGTCAGCGCGCTGGGGGTCTGGGTGGCCGAGGTCACCGAGGCTCGGGTCATGCCGCCCTGGCAGGCGGTGCCGGGGCACATCGAGTACAAGGACGACCGCTCGCTCAGCGACGCCCAGATCCAGTTCATCCGGGACTGGGTCGATGCCGGCACGCCCGAGGGGGACCCCAGCGAGGCCGGCGAGCCGCTGCCGCCGATCGGGGCCGCCCTGCCTGAGGTCGACCTCTCGCTGAGCCTGCCCGCGCCCTACACGCCGACGCTGTCGCCGGACGACTACCGCTGCTTCCCCGTGGCCTGGACCGCGACCGAGGACAGCTACGTCACCGGCTTCGAGGTTCACCCGGACAACCCCACCGCGGTCCACCACGTCGCGGCCTTCCTGATCCGGACGGACTCCATCGGCGGAGACCTGACCCCGACGCTGGCCGAGTGGGACGAGGCCGACGAGGGCCCCGGCTACACCTGCTTCGGCGGCCCCAGCCGGACCGGCCAGGACATCCAGGTGCCGGTGCAGCAGCTCGGCCAGTGGGTCCCCGGCAACCAGGCCCTCATCCTCCCCGAAGGCTCTGGCATCCTGGTCCCCGCCGGCTCCAGCGTGGTCATCCAGATGCACTACAACCTCCAGTCCTGGGACGGCGCGCCCGACCAGACCTCGATCGACTTCGACACCGAGCCCACCGTCCAGCACGAAGGCGCCTTCGCCCCCTGGCTGGACGCCCTGTGGACCTTCGGCGGCATGACGATCCCCGCCGGCGGCACCGCCTCCTTCGTCGAGGAGGGAGACCCGACCAGCTTCTGGGGCCTGTTCGTGGGCGAGGAGGTGAACCTGGACGAGGGCTTCGACATCCACGCCGTGATGCTGCATATGCACCAGATCGGCCGCACCGGGCTGGTCCGGGTGGACAAGGCCGATGGCTCCAGCCAGGTGCTGCTCGAGGTGGAGGACTGGGACTTCCACTGGCAGCTCAACTACCAGCTCGCGCAGCCGGTCCGCTTCGAGAGCGGCGACTCGTTGTTCCTCGAGTGCGGCTTCGACAACAGCGCGGGGACCGAGGAGGTCGCCTGGGGCGAGGGCTCCACCGACGAGATGTGTGTGGGGAATCTGTTCGTCACCGAGCTTTGAACCCCTGCCCGACGACGGCCCCTGCGACGGTAGACGTACAGATCCTCGACCGAAGGGGAGTCAAAGGTCGCGCAGAGACGCAAAGGCGCAAAGGCACAAAGAGGGCGACGTGCCTTGGCGTCTTTGCGCGATCCCCTTGGGGTGCCTTCAGCTCCCAGCCGCCCCCACGAGGGCCCGCCCCAGGTCCGCCCTCAAGTCGGCGAGATCTTGGCGTTGACAAGGGTGGCGAATGATCGGACAATCCCCTTGGAGGTTCCCATGTTCCCACTCCTTCTCATCGTCCTCGCCTCTCCGCGCGCGCTCGCCCTCGACACCGAGCCCAACGATAGCTGCGCCTCCCCCGAGTTGCTGGCGGGGCTCCTCACCGTCGGCGACGGTACGCTTTCCTCGGGCTCGGACGTGGACGCCTTCCGCGTCAACGGCGTCCCCCCTGGCGTGCTCAACGTCGTCCTCATGAACCGCTCGAACCCAAGCGGGGATTTCGAGCTTCAGCTCTACAACGGGGGGGGGGCACGCTGCTTGCAAATGACACGATGTCAGACGGCCTGGCCACCATTCACTACTCGGTATCCGCAGCGGCCCCCTATTGCATCCGCGTGACGGGATCCGCTGGAGGGTATCAGCTCATCTCCGAGGCCGTCGGCGCGCCTCCGACCATCACGGGGGTGACGACGACCGGCGGGACGCCCATCACGAGCGCAACGCCGGGTACCACAGTCAAGATCAACGGGACGGCCTTCATAGCAGATCCGAACACCTCGGTGAGCTTCGGCGGGGCACATGCCCGGATCCTCGGCGGCACGCCCACCGAATTGACCGTCGTGGTCCCCGTCCAGGCCGCCGACGGTGACATCGTCGTGGGCAACCTGGCGGGCACCAGCGATGGTTTTGCATTCACGGTGGGGGTCAGCACGCCGCCCGTCCCCTATTTCACCCAGCCGGACGACGCCTTCTACGACGACTCCCTTGGAGCGGGCATCTTCCTCAACCGCACCATCGTGGGCTTCGGCTACGACATCATCCCCTCCACCGTGACGACCAAGCTCAACGCCGCCGAGGCCTTGGACTCCTTCCGAACCGGCTGGTACATCGTTGGCGAGCTTCCGGCGCTGAACGCCTACCTGGTGGAGTGGACCTTCTCGGGCACGCCGACGACCAGCGACATGGAGAGCCTGCTCGACGACATCTATGCGCAGGGTGCGGTCATCTTCGTGGACGCGGAGCAGGAGGGGACGCTCGAGGAACTGGCGGTGCCGTCGGACTTCGACCTATACTATGCGTACCACGGCAGCGCGCTCGCCCAGATCAACTTCGAGGAGGCCCGCCGGCTGTACTGGCTCTCGGGCCTCCCGGCGCCCTCGCAGGTCGACATCTACGTACCGGACAGCGGGCTGATTTTCGGGTCGGTGTCCTGGGACGGCTCTGAAGAGCTGCCCGAAGACCGGTTTCGGCTTTACGAGCTCGGCGGCTTGTTGGGGTGGAGCCCGACGCCGGCGAATGGGCATTGATCGGATGAATCGGCCGGC
>DDSR01000385.1 GCA_002343455.1 Deltaproteobacteria bacterium UBA2385
ACCAGCCGGTGGGGATGCTGGGCGGCGGGCAGCACGAGCTCGCGGCGATCACGGTGACGACCTACGACAGCGCCTTCCTGCACCTGCACCGCTACGGCGACCGCTTCGGGCTGCTGGTCTTCGACGAGGTCCACCACCTGCCGGCCCCGGGCTACCTGACGGCGGCCGAGGCCTCGCTGGCGCCCTTCCGCCTGGGCCTCTCGGCGACGCTGGAGCGCGAGGACGGGCGCGAGGTGCTGCTGGACGAGGTGCTGGGGCCGGTGGTCTACCGCAAGGAGATCACCGAGCTGGCGGGCGAGTTCCTGGCGGCCTACGAGGTGGTGCGGATCGAGGTGCGGCTGACGCATGACGAACAGTGCCGCTACGACGAGGCGCGCAAGCGCTTCAAGGACTTCGTGGCCGAACAGAACATCTTCCTGGGCGGACCGAACGGCTGGCAGAACTTCCTCTTCGCCTCGGCCCGCAGCCGCGCCGGGCGCGAGGCCTTCCAGGCCTTCCGGGAGAGCCGCCGCATCGCCCATGGGACCAGCGGCAAGCTGGAGGTGCTGCAGGAGCTGCTGCGCCAGGAGTGGGGGCGTCACATCTTGATCTTCACCGACGACAACGCGACGGCCTACGCGATCAGCCGCGAAATGCTCCTGCCCTGCATCAGCCACCAGACCGACCTGAAGGAGCGACGGGCCTTCATCGAGGGCTTCGAGCGCGGGGAGTATCCCTGCCTGGTGACGAGCCGGGTGCTGAACGAAGGCGTCGATCTGCCGGCGGCCGAGGTGGCGATCGTGCTCTCGGGGACGGGCACGGTGCGCGAGCATGTGCAGCGGCTGGGGCGGATCCTGCGGCCGGGGCACGGCAAGCAAGCCGTACTGTACGAGCTGGTGGCGATGGGCACGGCCGAGGAGCGCACCAGCGCCCGACGGCGGCGGCACAGCGCCTACGAGGTGGACCGTGCTGACGGCTGATCTGCTGCGGGTGCGGGTGAAGGGGCGCGAGGTGCTGCCCACCTTCGTCGACCCGGACAACGAGCGGCTGCTGGAGCGGGCCGAGCTGCTGGTGGACCTGGTGGCCCAGGCGGTCCGCGAGAGCTGGACGCTGGGCGAGCTGCGCGAGTCCGAGCGCGAGCTGGAGGGGGTGGAGACCGACCACAAGCTCTTCCGCGGTCTGTTCAAGGTGCTGATGGACCGGGCCGAGGTGGACACGGTGGCGGCGCTGGAGCCCTCGCAGGCGCGGGCGCTGGTGTTCAGCCACGCGGCCGCTCGCGGACCTCTGGCCCGGCGGCCGGGGACGGGCCTGCCGGTGGCGGCCGAGCTGCTGGCGGAGGTGGCCCAGGCCCAGGGGCTGGAGGTCGAGGACCTGCGCCGCGCTCTGTACGCGGATCTGAAGGACGAGCAGCGGCTGTCGAGCTGGAAGGCGCTGGACGCCCCGGGGCTGCTGCACCGCTACAACGTGGGGCTGGTCCAGGCGGTGCTGCTGCGGGCGAGCTGGCTGCGGATCCGCCTGCGGGCCCCCGATCCTCGGCGGCTGGCCCAGCTCCTGCGGCTGGCGCGCTTCCATGAGCTGATGTACCGCCTGGAGCGCGAGGGCGAGACGGTGACGGTGCACCTGGACGGACCGGAGAGCCTGCTGCGGCAGAGCACGCGCTACGGGCTGAACCTGGGGCGCTTCTTCCCGGCGGTGCTGCTGCACGGCTCCTGGCGGCTGGAGGCCGAGCTGATGTGGGGCAAGGCGCGGGCGCTGCGCAAGGGGCTGAACCTGGGGCCCGAGGCGGGCCTGCGCTCGCACTTCCGCGACACCGGCGTCTGGAAGAGCCGGACCGAGCAGTTCTTCGAGGACCGCTGGGGCGAGGAGCAGCAGGGCTGGCGCATCGCTCCCGGTGAGTTCGTGGTGGCCGGCGGGCAGAAGGTGGTCTGTCCGGCCTGGACCTTCCGAAAGGAGGGCCGCGTGGCCCACCTGGACGTGGTGGGGCACTGGCGGAAGCAGAGCCTGGAGGAGCGGCTGGCCAGCACCCCTCCCGGGGTCCTCCTGGCGGTGAGCAAGCGGCTGTGCGGGGACAAGGCCGGGGTGCAGCCGGGGCCCGAGGTGGTGGTCTTCTCCGAGATCATCCCGGTGCCGCGGGTGGTGGAGGGCCTGGACCGGGTGGCGCTCAGGGCTCCAGGGTGAAGCTCACCGGAGGCTGATCCTGGCCCGAGATGCGCAGGTGCAGCCGCTGCTCGCCCGGGCGGAGGGGGCGGGTGGTGACGGGCCTCATGGACAGCCTCAGGCGGAAGTCCCAGGCCTCGCCCGCGGCGAGATCGCGGTCGGAGCCGCGGAAGGTGCGCGAGGACCAGCCCTTGCGGGCGCCGGGCCAGGCCCAGACGACGTCGACGCGCACATGACAGGCCTGCTCGGCGACCAGGCGGGCGCGCAGCTCGACGGAACCTCCGACCTGGACAGTGCCGGGCTCGACCGACTGGGACTGAACCCGGACCTGGGGCGTGGCGTGGCCGAAGAGGGCCAGGGCCTCGGGGTCGCCGGCCTTGAGCAGGGTGCGCAGGCCGTGGCGGGCGAGCTCGATGCGCTGGGGTCCCCAGCGGCGGGCGACCTCAACGGCGAGGGCGGGGTGGTCCTTGGCGACGTCCCCCAGGTGGTTGGCGACGGAGCGTCGTACATAGGGCGAGGGGTCGTCGACGAGGCGCTCGATCAGGGCGAGGCCGCGGCTGGGGTCGGCGACACAGGCGCTCAGGCGGCGGCCCCAGGGCAGGCGGGGGCGGCTGCCCTCGGAGGCGAGGCGGCGGACGTGCTCGTCCGGATCGGCGGCCCAGGCCTCGATCCGGGACCAGGCGAGCTCGGGGTGGCGCTCGATGTAGGGGCGCACGGCGAACTCGGCCGAGAAGCGCGGGGTCAACAGGCGCAGGGCGTCCAGGCTGGCCTCGGGGTGGTCCAGGCCATACTCCTCGACCACCTGGAGGATGGGCCAATGGACGAAGGGGGTGGAGGCCGGCATGGCGCGCACCAGGCGGTCCAGCGCGGCGGGCCAGTCGGCGGGCAGCGAGGCGCGCAGGGCTGCGGCGATACTCCGGACGCGGTCCTTCAGCTCCAAGGGCTCCAGGCCGTCGAGGGCCGTCGTGATGAAACGCGCATGGGGGAAGGCGGGATCGACGGCGCGCTGAGCGTCGGCGAGGGCGTGTACGGCGGCGGGGCCGAGCTGGTCTTTGAAGGGGGGCATGGGGGGCGGATTAACGCGTCGGCGCCCACCCTCAGGGTCCACCCTCGGTTGCTTTCGTCGCCTCGCCGCCGCAGCCACCCTCGTCGTGCCAGAGCCCATCGGGCCCGGCGTCGCAGGTGCAGTCCTCGTCCTGGCGGACCCAGATCGGATACCGCTCCTCCCAGTCCACGGTCTGGCACAGCCAGGCGCGGGAGCAGGGGTCGCAGCGCACGCGCTTGAGGTCCTCGGCCGAGCAGGGTGCCTCGGTCCAGTCGTATGAGCAAGACGGCGTGGGGGTGGGCTCGGTGTCCTTGCCGCTGATACAGGCCATGAGGAGGAGGTGTAGCATGATCAATCCCTGCCGATGGGACGACCGGACGGAGGAGCACCTGGACGTCGATATTCTCGAAGGCGGCCTCCGCCGTC
>DDSR01000017.1:0-2551 GCA_002343455.1 Deltaproteobacteria bacterium UBA2385
CGTCGTGCGTCAACCGGGCCTCGTCAACCTGTTCTTGTCGCACATCTACGACATCAGCGGCGAGGGTGCGTCGCTGCGCATCCCCCGGATCACTCGATCGGAGTTCGACGTACCGCTCCTGCTGTCGCGAATCACCTCGTCCTCGTCCTGGGCCTACCTTCGTAGGGTCGTCCGACAGTTGGCGCTCCATGGCGGTCGCCAGAAGGTCCTGATCACCTTCATCGATTTCGGTGGGGGCAAGGCATCGGCATGGCGACCCGGCGCGGTCTATACGCCGGACGATGGGGGAGAGACCTTCGCCCTCTCCAATGACGCGCCTTCCTACCTGGGTCAGGAGGACCCCATCTTCGTACCTTGGGGGGCGGACCTCGCAGGACAGGAGGTCAGGGACATCCTCACGGGCGAGACCCTCCCCTTCTATGTGGGCGACGAAGACGACGAAGAGTGGCGCTACTACACCCTCGACCCTCATAACGGGGTCAAGCGCCGCTACTTTGCGCTGCTGAGCCGCGCCCTGGGTAGGGCACTGGTCGCCATGGCAGACACGCTGGAGGAGGAGGATGGGATCGATCTCAGCAGCCTGATCGAAGGCATCGAGATCGGCAACGAGCTGGAGGTACGGCACACCCTGGAGGGCGATGTCGACCCCGAGGGCTGGGCGACCTTCTACTACCACTGCGCCACTGCGCTGCGGGCCGAGTGCGACTGGGTGCCGCTGTACCTGCCGGCGATCTCGTCGTATGCGCCTCAGACGGAGGCTAAGCTGTGTATGACATGGGACGCGAAACGAAGATTCCTGCGCGAGATGCTCACAACTCTGGAGTCGCTCTGCATCGTGGGAAGGGCGCGCGGGCTGGACTATGCGCTGACGGACCTGGTCGACGGCATCGACTACCACTTCTACCACCACGCCGCCTCCACCGACGCCCAGGCCGATACAGCCCTGCCGCTGCACTTCCTGGCCAGCGAGGTGGCTGTCCTGAAGACCGACCTCGCCAAGCACCTGCCCAGTGCGCTGCTCTCGGTCTGCGAGAGCGGGGTCAACGTCTTGTGCAGTGACGACGAGGAGGATGCCGGTTCGGTCTGCGAGGCACGGGCCGCCCCGGGTGCGGCGAACCTGGTCTCCTGGAGGCCTGCAGGCGTCACCGATCCGCTGGCCTTTCAAGCCAGCAGCGTCATCATGCGCCTGTCCATTGCGCTGGCCTCGGGGGCCGGGATGGCGGGCTGGCACTCGCATGCTGCCGTCAGCATGAGCGACGGCTTCCGGGCGATGGGCCTGCACTTCGACCAGCTCAACCTCACCGATGCCGATGTGAGCACCTCGGACCTGTCGTTCCGGCCTGCCTGGTGGAGCTTTCAGCGGCTGGCGCAGGTGATGAAGGCGGCGACGGGGGTGACGCGGTTGGCGCCGGAGATCATCTCAGATCGAGAAGGATTGAAGTCCCTGCCCATTGAACCGAAGCGAATGGTCTGGGTCATCGAGATCCCTTCGGCCACCTGGCCCGACGACGGCGGGGTCACGGCCGACACCTCGGGCCTGTGGACGGCCTACCTGCTCTTCGTCGAGCCCGGCGGCCCCGACCGCCCTCCGCCGTCCTCCGCCACCGTCCGGTTGACCCGAGCGTCTCGCTCTGGGCTCTCGTTTCCGGATCGGGACTCGCTCCAGATCCACCAGCTCCCTACGGTTCCCTCGGCGGTGTTGAGCAGCCCCGGCCGGCCCGATCGGTTCCCGTTTCCGTACTGGACCTCCGACCCGCCGACTACCCACCGGGCCCGGTCGAGCGGGTTGAAGTCACCGCCCTCATCGTACTGGTCCTTCACCGTGCGGCCGCAGGACCCACCGATATTGCTGTTCTCGACCTTCCGCCTGGCGGTGGACGCTTCTGACATCGAAGTCGAGGAGTAGGGCATGAGCTGGCTGATCTTGCTGGGTAGCGCCTGGGCCGGCCCGGTAGAGGAGCACCGGTTGGATGGACATCCCTGGCAGGAGTGTTCGCAACCGAGTGACGATACCTGGATTGTGCGGATGGGGGGCGGGTATACAGATGTTTACTGGTTTGATCAGGACCCGGATCCGGGTTCATTGACTGCTTCTATTCCCGTGATTGGCGAGAGTTTTTTGTCACCCGTTCAGGTCACGGATCCCTACGCATGGATCAGTGCCATTCCGGCGCCCTACGAAGTCAACGTTTACTGGCACTTCGGCAGCAAAGCGGCGTCTGCTTCGCAGGTCTTGCAGGACGAGTTCACCTACAGTTGGGGGGATGATTGGCCGGCTGAGATTGAAACTGCCGGTCGATTTCTGTATCAAAGCCTGACCTACGACCCGGTCAAGGATTCCAAGGCCTCCTCATGGTATGAGGGAATGTCCACCTTCTGCCGCTGGGACGAGACCACCTACGACCCGGAGGAGTGCTTTGTCGGCTGGACGCTGTGCATCTCCCACCTGCGCCCCGACCGCATGGTCATGGCCTGGACCATCGACGCCAGCTCTGCCAGCCGGTACCAGGAGCATCTGCCCAACCCGGTGATGATGGTGTTTGATGAGCAC
>DDSR01000017.1:2589-2797 GCA_002343455.1 Deltaproteobacteria bacterium UBA2385
ACCAGACCTACTCTGGCACCACCGAGGACGAGGTCTGGTCCCACCTTCTCACCGACACGGGTGCCGAGTGAAGTCCCGCCCTCTCGTCTTCGCCGCCCTGCTGTTGCTCGCCTGCACCCGGGACAAGCCAACCCCCGCCACCCCCACCGACGGCGGCACGCCCACCGACGGCGGCACGACCACTGAGACCTGGGGACCGGGCCGCCCG
>DDSR01000262.1 GCA_002343455.1 Deltaproteobacteria bacterium UBA2385
CAGCCTCCTACTCACTCCAAGTGGTTCTGATGCGCGCCGCCCTCTCCCTCGCCCTGCTCCGGACCGCCTGCAGCGAGCGCTTCAACGCGGGCAAGGATCCCCTCACCGAAGACGGCGGCAGCGGTGACGGCGGGACCCCGCTCGGGGCCGACCTGCCCCCCGTCGACGAGGACCTCGACATCACCGGCTGCGAGGAGGTCTCGGGCAGCGCCCTCCCCGGCGCGGCGGTGTACTTCATCGGCACCTACGCCCAGGGCAGCGACGGCTGGCAGGGCTGGGAAGAGGTGCGCCTCTTCGCCAACCAGACCTGGCGCGACAACGGCGGCGCCGACTGCTCCTTGGTCTGGACCGTCTCGGCCAGCGAGGCGGGGACCGGCTCCTGCGGCAACTGCGACCTGGGGCTGGCCGTCTCGGCGGTGATGGACATCGGCGCCACCACCTGCGACGAAGAGCACCGCGAGGGCGAGGAGTCCTTCTCCACGACCTACGGCATCGACCTGGTCGACGACTCCACCCACTCGGTCTGGTACTTCGCCGAGACGGGCAACGCCTTCGGCCAGGGCAACGCGCTGGCCGAGGGTAGCAGCCCCCAGGCGATGAATTTCGTCAGCAGCAAGACCTGCTGGTGGTTCTGAGCGCGGCCGGCTGACCCGCGCCCCTCGCGGGCGCCTTCGGCGCTACAGCCGCCCCGTCACGTCGACGACGTGCAGCCGGCGCCAGTCACTCCCCTGCGAGGGCAGCGCGCTGTAGGCCAGGAACCAGCGCCCGCCGGAGAGGGCGATTGCGGGCTCGCCGCAGGCCACCAGCTCGCTCTCGATCTCGACCGTCTGCGAGCCGTCCACCTTGGTGAAGACGATGCGGTTGCTGCGATCGGGGTCGGCCAGCCCGTAGACCACCCACTGCTTGTCCGGGGTGAGGGCCGGGGGCGCGCGGTCGGGCAGGCGCACGTCGCGGGCGATCGTGACCTTCTGGCCCGCGCCCGCGCTGGTGACGATGTCCCACTTGTCATCGCCGCGCTCGTTGCTGAAGAAGACGACGGTCGCGCCGACCCAGGTCGGGCGGGTCTGGTCTCCGTTGCCGCCGGCCTGGGGCACCGACTTGCCATCCTTGAAGACGAAGATGTCCTCGCTCCCGGCGTTCTTGCGCGAGTAGGCGAGAGAGCTGGCGTGATCGTAGCGAGGACCCGACTCGGAGAAGGGCGAGGTGAAAGCCTGCGAGACCTTGTTGGACGCCCGATCCCAGATGTAGACGTCCCCCTGGCCGGTGTGGCTGCTGGTGAAGGCCACCGCGCCGCCGTCGAAGCGGATCGAGGGCCAGGCGAGATCCCCCTGGATCTGGGCTGTGGAGAGCAGCTCGGTCGCCGCCGACCCGCCGGGCGCCCAGTCGAAGAGCCGGGTGGAGCTGCCCTTGTTGTTGCCCTCGAAGATCAGCCGGCCCTGGGGGTGCCACTGGGGCGACACCGCCACCGTGCCGCCGCCGCCGAAGGAGGAAGAGGCCCCGGGCAGCTTCACCTGCTGCGGCTCGCCCACCAGGTTTCCGTTCTGGATCTTCGCCACGAAGAGGTCGATCTGCCCGGCAAAGGTGTTCATCTCGAAGGCGAGATACTGCCCGCTCAAGGACCAGCTCGGGTTGGTCGCGTGACCGTTGGTGTTGATGGCGATCTCGCTGGCGTCGACCGGAGCCGACATCGAGAGCGCGAGCGCGAGACTGGAGATCATCCTTCCCTCCGAGCGGGGGCAACGGTGAGACCGAGCTGGCCCCAGGGGTACATTCTGGCGCCGTCGAGCTGGGCGCCGCCCAGCAGCCCGACGCCGGCCTTCATCGGTCCGAGATCCATGAAGACATAGGACAGGCCCATCGACCCTCCAGTCGAGACGATGCTTCCCTTGACGACCTGGAACTCCTGGTCGTCGAAGGTGGCCCCGCCGGCCGCCCCGGTCGAGCGCGCCGAGCCGAAGGCGAAGACGGGGCCCAGCGCGATGTCCAGCCCGCCCTTCCGCCAGCTCCCGGCGAGCCAGGAGAAGCCCATCTGCAGGCTGGAGGAGCGTGTCGGGAAGGCCTCGGTGCCCTCGTCCGCCCCGCCGAACAGGCCGTGGTAGCCGACCTCGACCAGGCCGCCGAAGCCGCTGTGGAAGCCCATCTGCACGCCCAGCCCGACCCGGCCGCCCATGCCCGAGAAGGCCTCGGCCTGGATGCCCGAGTCCGCGCTCGGCGCTCCGGCCATCGTGAAGGCCGGACCGATGTCCAGCCGCGGCCCGACGAAGGCCATGCCGCGCTCGCGCTGGACGCCGTCGGCCGCGGTCAGGCTGACGGTCTCCCAGCCTCCTCCGGGCTTGACCTCGAAGGCCTTGGGGCCCAGCGTGTAGCTGCCGTAGGGGAGCAGGCCCTCGTAGGATCGCCCGGCGGCGACCGCGCCTTGCGCCTTGGTGATGGCGTTGCGCTGGTCGGCGGCGAAGGGCATCTGGGCGACCGACAGCTCGAAGGTGCCGACGTACTTGGGCTCCACCGTGAGCCGCACCGAGCCGAACTCGGCCTCGATCGCCGCGATGCGCTGGGCCACGTCCTCGGTCGTCCGCGGGCTGGTCGAGCGCTTCAGGCGGTCGTAGGCCGCGCTGATGTCGCCCAGGGCGATGGCCGCGTCGGCGCCGAGCACATGGTCTTCCAGGTTGAGGGCCACACCCTTGGCCTGGAGGTCCAGCAGCTTGAGGTAGGCCTCGTCCACCCCTCGCCAGGCGTTGCGGCGGGAGAGGCGCTTCATGTCCTCGGCGAGGCGCACCTTCTCGGCCTGGTCCTCGGGGCTCTGGGCGTAGGCAGCCCTCGGCGCGAAGAGCGCGAAGGCCAGGGCGAGGAGGAAGGAATGCGGGCGCATGGGGACTCCGCGGCTCAGGGGGTGGGGGCGGGAGAGGGCGAGGAGGACGGCGGCGAGGAGGGAGGCGGCGAGGAGGAGGACGCGGTCAGGGCGTGGCAGGCGACCCGCTGACCGTCGGGCCCGCCGGGGNNGGGCTGGAGGGAGGGGACGGTGGTCGCGCAGAGGTGAGCGACCTCGGCCGTCACCAGCGGGCAGTCGGGGCGGTAGGGGCAGCCTTGATCGGCCAGCAGGCCCCGCGGCAAGGGAGCCGACCAGGGGTCGAAGAGGACTCGCGCGTACGGATGGGTCGGTTCGCTCACGCTGAGGTCCACCTCTTCGATGACGCGACCCGCGATCATGGCCAGCACCCGATGGCACCAGCCTCGCGCCTCGCTCATATCGTGAGTCACGAGAATACACGCCGCGCGGGGGGGAAGGTTGGCGATCAGCGCTTCCAGGACGCTCTCGCGTCGATCGGGGTCCAGGCCGCTGGTGGGCTCGTCGGCCACGACCAGGCGCGGAGAGAGCGCCAGCACGCGGGCTATGGTCACACGACGCTGCTCGCCGCCGGACATCTCGCGGGGCAAGGCGTGCAGCCGCGATCCCAGGCCCAGTCGACTCAGCATCTCGGCGGCCTTCTCGCGGGCTTCGGCGCGCGGCAGGCCCGCCAACACCTTCAGGGTCTCCTCGATGTGCTCGAGGGCGCTCTGCTGAGGGTCCAGGGCGCCCATCGCGTCCTGCGGGACGTACTGGTAGTGAACCCGCTGCGCTCGGCGCTGCGCCTCGGCCAGGCCCGACCAGCGCTGGCCTTCCAAGCGCACCTCGCCCGCGCTCGGCTCCTCCAGCCCCAGCACGATCCGCGAGACCGTGGTCTTGCCGGAGCCCGA
>DDSR01000273.1:0-16488 GCA_002343455.1 Deltaproteobacteria bacterium UBA2385
CCCCAAGACCCCCCTGCACCGGCCCGAGCCCATCATCCGGCACTCCGCGCGGCCGGTGGACCTGAACACCCCCCCGGCATGGGCCGCCGCTCGCCTGCGTGAGGGCGAGCTCTTGCTGGTCACCGACCGCTACAGCACCGGCGCGGAGATCCTGGCCGTGCTCGCCGCCGAGCTGGGCGAGCCGGACCCCGACGCCTCCCACGACGAGCGCCGGGCCCACAAGCGGGCCGCCCGCGCGGTCGCCATGCGCCTGCTCGCCCCGATCGAGAAGCACCGGCTGGCCCTCTCCGGTGGCCGCCCCAACGGCCTCCTGTCCGAGCTCTACCCCGGCCAGCCGCGCTTCTTCCTGCCCTTCGCCCAGGTCCAGGAGCTGCACGGCGCCTGGGAGCGCTACCAGAACGGCGTCGCCGTCTCGGTGCTGGGCTACCGGCTCCACCCCTACTACGGCGTCTACGCGCCCAACCGGACCGAGCACCTCGAGCTCTTCGCCACCTGGCTCAGCCAGTACGGCGGGGCCCGGCGGCGGGCGGTCGATGTCGGCACGGGCAGCGGGGTCCTGGCGCTGATGCTCTGCCGCGCGGGCTTCGGCAGCGTGCTGGCCACCGACATCAACCCCAACGCCATCGAGAGCGTCGCCCGGCAGCGCGAGCGCCTGCCCGAGCCGCCGCCGATCGAGCTGCTGCACGGCGATCTGTTCGGGACCGACCGGTCCGCGGCCGATCTGATCGTCTTCAACCCGCCCTGGCAGCAGGGCAAGGTCGAGGGCCTGCTGGACAGCGCGCTGATCTTCGAGGAGGGCCTCTTCGAGCGCTTCTTCGACCAGGCCCTCCTCCGCCTCTCGCCCGCGGGCCGCATCGTCCTGGTCTTCTCCACCGTCCTGCAGCTCTCTCGCCCGGACCTGCCGCACCCCATCCTGGCCGAGCTGGAGCGGGGCAGGCTGCGGCTGGTCCAGAAGCTCAACCGCAAGGTGCGGCCCAGCCCGACGCCCGCGGGGCAGCCGCGCAAGACGAGGGAGCAGGTCGAGGTCTGGGAGCTGGCGCGGGCGTAGTCGCCCTTGGCGCCGGGGCGCCCCCGGGATGGGCGCCTCGCTCAGCGATCGTGCAAGCCCCGCCCAGCCAGGATCAGCGGGGCGCACTTCTCCACCCGCGTGACCCGGGTGGCCGCCTGCTTCGCCCCGGAGATGTGCAGCACATGGCTGCGCTGGCGGCCCGGGGTGAGGGCGGCCCAGGCCTCGGCCAGGGCGGGGTCGAGCTCGAGGCGCTCCTGCAGCTCGTCGGGCACCGGCTCGGGCGCGCGCGCGAACTCGATCTTCCTGCCTGAGCGCGCCAGCTCGACCGCCTGCCCGATGAAGGCCCGGAGCGGGTCCGCCTGCTGCCTCACCTGCGACAGCGAGGTGAAGACCAGCTGCCGCGCCGCCTGCGAGTTGGGTCCGGGCGCCCGCAGCAGGCCCCCTTCGTCCACCAGCAGGGCGCCGCGGAAGAAGCCCACGACGGCGCAGTCCTTGAGCACCGAGAGCATCAGGATGTTGTGGCCCTGCCAGGTGTAGCAGGGGGAGCCCCACTTCATCTCCTCCACCAGCCCCGTCTCCCGCAGCAGGGCGCGCAGCGCCAGCAGCTCGGCGTTCCAGCGGTGGACCTTGCACTGGGGGGTCTGGAACTTGTCGCAGCGGCCGCAGCCCTCGGCCAGAAAGGACTCTACGCTGGTGTTGTTCATGCCGGAGCCTCCGCGCGGAGCTGCTACCATGGCCACGGAGGCCGTCCATGCCGCTCGCGCTCCTCGTTCGCCTGTTCCCATTTCTTCTTGTGGGATGCGCGGCGCCCGATGGCCCAGGGTCAGACACCACCATGGATGGCGGGGGCACCGCCACCGGCGACGGTGGCACGACCATGGATGGCGGGGGTACGACCACGGGCGACGGGGGTACGACCACGGGCGACGGGGGCACCGTGAGGGCGGTGTGCGCCGACGTCTGGCCCCAAAGCCCGGACTGGACCCTCCCGGGGCCCTACCTGTCCGGTACGCGAATTCACACTGGGACCCTCGAGTTCCGCGGAGATCTGCTCCCCCTGTACGTCCGTATTACCTACCCAGCGACCGTCGCGGGGCTGGACGGACCTGTGGACGCCTCGGGCGGCCCCTATCCCGTACTGATCTTCATGCACGCCTACGGTGCCGCTCCCGATCAGTACGAATGGTTCGTTCAGACACTGGCCAGTCGTGGGTGGGTGATCATCGCGCCGGAACACGATGAGGGCGATTGGAACACCACCGAAGGTGGCTGGTACGACAGCCACCCCTGGCTGGCGGAGCGTGCCCTCGAGCTGCTGATGTCCTGGGAAGAAGAGGCCGGAGGCGAGTGGGAGGGGACGCTGGACCTGGATCGCATCGCCTTGGGAGGACACTCGCACGGAGGGGGCTCGGTCCTGCGGCTGGCGCAGTCCTGACGGCCGATGGATCCTGATGGACCCTACCGGGTTGCCGCGCTGGCCATGCTTGCGACCCGACCGGATATGACAGAGGAGTATGACCTTTACCCCACCGCCTATGACGGGCTTCCACCCCTGCTTCATCTGGTCGGAGGGGCGGAGCGCGGAAACGACCTGGCGTATGGACAGACCATCGCCTTCCCCGAGCACAGCGGGCGACCAGCGGGCGTGCTCTATGTGGAAGGCGCCGACCACTATTCCTGGACCGACAGCGCCACGACAACCCATACCAAGGTGCCCCGCGAGCAGGTGCTCATCGTCGCCGAACCGGCGATGATCTCCTTCCTGGCCCTCACGGTCGAAGGTCTGACCGAAGGGGCAGATCCCTGGCGAGGAGACACCACACCACCCTGGATCGACAGGATCGAGCTGCGTAGCCAGTGGCGCGACCCGAGCGCTCGGGTCATCGATTCGTTCGAAGAGGACGGGAAGGGGCTCGATACACCGCGCTCGAACGAGGGCTTTGAGACGGTCGAGGAGCTCTGGGCCTTCGACGAAGATCGCCATCTATACAGTACGACGATGGCATTGGAGCTGGCTTGGACCGACAACACCTCGTCCGTATCGTGGGACGTAGGAGAGACCGACCTCAGCGAGACGCCGGTGCTCTCGCTACGACTGCTGGCCGTTCACGACGACCCGCTCAACCCGGATTCGACCACTCTGGACCTTGAGGTTGAGCTTGAAGATGCAGACGGCGACGTCGGGAGTTGGAGCTTGTCGGACTCGCCGCAGGGGGCGCTGCGACCGACACCGTACTGGTTGGAAACGACGACGCCCAAGTCGGTCTTCGAGACCTGGAGGATCCCGCTGCGTCGTATGGCCGACCTGCACCCGGGGCTGGATCTGGATCGCATCGCGCGGGTCCACCTCCGGCCGATCTCGGCTACCGGACGAGTGCTGCTCGACGACCTGGAGTGGAGTGAGGGGGAGGGCTGCTGGTAGGCCAGGACACCAACGCCCTCCTCCCGCGCGGTTTGCGGGCGCACCGGCGCTGAGGGCTACTCCTCCGCCAGCATCTCCGCCACCTTCTGGTGGAAGTGAAACACCGCCTGCTCCTCGGCGGGCGCGTATCGCCCCGAGCGGTACAGCCGGGAGCGCAACCCGCGCTGCACCTGGCTCACGACCGCCTGGTCCTCGGCCTCGACCGCGTACAGATCGGCCCCCGCTCCTCGATCCCGCAGGCGCTCCTCCCAGACGAAGGCCCGGTAGCGGATCCGGCAGCGCTCGGGGCCGAGCGGCACCACCGAGTTCACCGAGACCCCCCAGGGGTAGATGTTCAGGGCGGTGCAGGGGAACAGGAAGATATAGATGCCGGCCACCGGGCGCCCGGCGTCGGGGTGGTCCGGTGGCAGGCGCAGGGCGGGCTGGCCAGGCGCGGCGGTGCCGATCTGGATGCTGGCCCAGGGTGTGGTCACCACACGGTAGTCCTGCGGGTCCAGGGCGCGGCTGAGGCCGGGGTGGACGAAGGGGATGTGCAGGCCTTCGAGGTAGTTGTCGCACCAGGCCAGGAAGCTGGCGGACAGCTCGAAGTCGCGGGCCCAGTCGGGATCCCAGCGGCCCTGGTCCCAGGGCAGGCCGCGGAGGCGGTCCTGGACGGGGCCCAGCACCTCGGCAAAGCTCCGACGGGGCAGGACGCTGCCGAAGAGCATCGGTCCCAGGGCGGCCAGCCCGGCAGCCGGCAGATCGTCGGTGGGGTCGGGGCCGGCCATGGTGGGGCCTGCTTTCAGGCAACCGTCCAGGCCGAAGCGTCGCCCGTGGTAGCCGCAGCGTAGGCCGCGCGCCGGGCCCTCCTCCTGGACGAGGATCATGCCGCGGTGCGTACAGACATTGGAGAGCAGGCGGAGCTGGCCCCCCTCGCGGCTGAGCAGCAGCGGGGTCTGGCCCAGCTCGTACGGACGAACAGAGCCCTCGGGCAGGTCGTCGGGGCCGAGCCAGTGCCACTGGTGATCCAGGGCGCGGGAGAGGCGCGCGAAGGCGGCCGGCTCGGTGTACAGTTCGCTCGGCAGGGTGCGGGCGTGCTGGATGTCTGGGTGCGCCATGCGGGAGGGTCTACTGAACCTCGCCCAGGTCGGGCTGGTAGGTGGCGAGGATCTCCATCCCGGGCCGGGGGATGGCGCGGCCGACGAAGACGATGGCGTTGTCGCCGGGCGACCAGCTCCAGCCATCCTGCTCGCGGGCGGGGATGAGCACGCCGTCGACGCGGACCTCGAGGCTGTCCAGCAGCGGGATGCGGGAGAGCGGGAAGCGGTCGTTCCACTCGGCCGCCTGCAGGCCGACCCGCTCCAGCAGGGGCGAGTAGTCCTCGGCGCAGACCGAGCCGGAGAGCCCGCCGGTCCGCTCGGCCGCTTCGAGGTAGCGGGGGCCCCCGTCGGCGGCGCTGGTGCCCGAGACGCAGCCGGCGGGCAGGTCGCCGACGATCGCGTGGACCGTGACCCGGTCGGCCCCGGCCAGGGTCTGCAGCTCGTGCAGGTAGAAGTCGACCTCGTACTGGCTCTGATCGTCCTCGTCGCTGACGATGAGCAGGTGCAGATCGGCGCCGTCGCGCAAGAAGCCGGGGTTGGTGGCGGGGTTGACCACCAGCAAGGCCTGGTGCAGCCCCTGCTCGGTGCGGTTGCCCTCGCTGCCGACGGCGATCGCGTCGAGGAAGAGCTCGCCCAGCTCGTCCAGCTCGGGGTTGAGGACCACCCCGCCCAGGGTGGCGCCCCCGGCGGCGTCGGTGGTGGTGACGGCCATCTGGAAGTCGGTGCGGGTCGTCTCCAGCACGAGCAGCAGGGTCTCGAAGCTGGCCAGCAGGCGGGCCTGCTCCTCGGCCATCGAGGCGGAGTCGTCGATCACCAGCAGCACGTCGCTGCGGGTCTCGACCCCGCCCTGCTCGAACTCGTCGATGACCCCGACCTCGGTCAGGTCGTAGTCGGTGCAGGCCAGGAGCAGCAGGGGCAGGAGCATGGGCCGAGTGTAGCAGAGCCTCGTCGTGGTAGGATCGCCCGATGCTGCTGCTCCTCGCGCTCGCCTGCAACCCGCCCCTCGTCCAGCTCCCTCCGGACCGGGCGGTGACCGGCGTCGAGCTCGCCCCGGGCGAGGACTTCACGGTGCTGACCCGGGCCAGCGGCGGCGACGGGGTGCAGTTCAACGCGACGATCACCTGGGACGACGGCGCGGTCGAGGACGGCACCGAGCGGGTGGAGTGGTCGCTCTCCAACGAGACCGCCGGCAGCATCGACGAGCTGGGCTGGTTTCAGCCGGCCACCACCGGCGGGGGCATCACCTGGGTCAAGGGCCGGCTGGCCGGGGTCGAGGACGAGGTGACCGTCACGGTGCGCTGGAGCGAGGAGCGGGTCGAGGGCGAGGTCGACCCCCGAGACTTCGAGGCGGCGACCCCCGGCGATGCGGCCGAGCTCTGGCTCTACCCCGAGGACGGCGTCACCCTGCCGCGCAACACGCCGGGGATCACCTTCCAGTGGCAGGCGCCCGAGGGCCAGGCGGCCGAGGCCTGGCGGCTGCGCTTCACCTCGACCCTGACCGAGCTGACCGTCTACACCGACCAGCTGGAGTGGCGGGCGGACGAGGAGACCTGGCAGTCCGTCACCGGCACCAACGCCGGCGGCAGCGTGCAGGTCGAGCTGGCGGCCCTGATGCAGGGGGTCCTGGTGGAGGCCCCCGCCCGGACGCTGGGGGTCAACCGCTTCGACGCCAAGGGCAACATCGTCTACTGGAGCACCTCGGCCGCCGGCTTCATGGAGATCCCCTACGGATCGCCGGCCGAGCCCTACCTGGTGATGTCCGAGACCGGCTACTGCATGGCCTGCCACGCCATCAGCAACGACGGCCGGGTGGCCTTCACCTACGACGGGGGCAACGGCCGGCTGGGCATCAAGGACGCCGACCGCGCCGACCTGGTCGCCTACGGCGACGATCTGTACGGCAACTTCAAGGCCTGGTCTCCGGACAGCGAGCGGCTGGTGGCCTCCTACGCGGGCACCCTGACCCTCTTCGAGACCAGCGGCTGGGCCTCCTTGGGCAGCGTGCCCTTCCCGGCCTCGGTGACCCACCCCGACTGGTCGCCCGACGGCACGCAGATCGTGGTCAGCGCCGTCACCGGCTACAGCGCCGACTGGGTCTTCACCGGCGGCAGCATAGCGGTCATCGACGTGCTGGAGGGCGACGGCTGGGGCGATGTTCGGACCCTCTACACCCCGCCCGAGGGCACCAACGCCTACTACCCGGCCTTCTCGCCCGACGGGGAGTGGGTCGCCTTCAACCTCTCGACCGGCGACTCCTACTCCGACGCCGACGCCGAGCTCTGGGTGGTGCCGACGGCGGGGGGCGAGGCGGTCCGGCTGGGCGCGGCCAACAAGGACCTCAACCTGATGAACTCCTGGTCGCGCTGGGGCCCGCTGCCCGACGACGACATCCTCTGGCTGGCCTTCTCCTCGACCCGGGCCTACGGCCGCTACGTCGACGGGCTGCCGCAGATCTGGCTGAGCGCCTTCGACCCCGAGCTCGCCCGACAGGGCCAGGATCCCAGCTTCCCGGCCTTCTGGCTGCCCGACCAGGACCACACCCAGAACAACCACGTCCCGGTCTGGACCCGATGATCCTGCTGCTGCTGGCCTGCGCCGGAGAGGAGCCCCAGGCGGCCTGGTCGCTGGAGGACTGGGGCGGCCCCGCGGGCGCCTTCTACGAGCTGGTCCCGCTGGACGAACCGGATTCGCTGCCGCTGCTGGTGCAGGTCGAGGCGGACACCTGGGAGTTTCGCTACGGCGACAACTGGCGAACCGCCCAGCAGCAGGGCGAGGCCGAGCGCACGGTCGGCGGCCAGGGCTACCTCGTCGGCACCAGCCTGCTGCTGCCCTCCGAGCTGGAGGTGGGCAGCAGCGCGCAGGGCACCCGCATCCAGGCCCGCGGCGAGGTCGAGGTCTGGTACGGCAGCTTCCCCGACGTCCTCAGCGTCGAGGTGGGCGAGGGCGAGCTGGCCGGGCCGGCGGCTTTCGCGGCGGGCGTCGGCCCCATCCTGCTGAGCTGGGGCGGCAAGGAGTGGGAGCTGGCGGGCTACGAGCTGGACTGAGCGCTGGCTTGGAGGCCGGTCAGTGCCCGATCATCGCCAGGAACTCGCGGCGGACCGGGTCCTCGCGGAAGCAGCCGAGCAGGCGGCGGGTGACCATGCTGACCCCGGGCTGGTGCACGCCGCGGGTGGTCATGCAGCCGTGATCGGCCTCGATGACGACGCCGACCCCGCGGGGCTTGAGCACGTCGTAGATCGCGTCGGCGACCTGGGCGGTCAGCTTCTCCTGGATCTGCAAGCGGCGGGCGTAGAGCTCGACCACCCGGGCCAGCTTGCTGATGCCGACGACGCGGTGGTCGGGCAGGTAGGCGACGTGGGCCCGGCCGATGATCGGCACCATGTGGTGCTCGCAGTGGCTCTCGATGCGGATGTCCTTGAGCAGGACGATCTCATCGTAGCCTTCGACCTCGGCGAAGGTGCGGGCCAGGACCTCGACCGGGTCCTCGGTGTAGCCGGCGAAGAACTCCTGGTATGCCCGGGCCACCCGGCTGGGGGTGTCGATCAGGCCCTCGCGGGTGGGGTCGTCGCCCGCCCAGCGGATCAGCGTGCGCACGGCGTCCTCGGCCTGCTCCCGGGTGGGGAGGGCCGGCGGAGGCACGAGCTCGAGGGGCGGAGCCTTGGGCATGGAGGCCCGATAACCGGTGGCGCCGCGCCCGGGGAGGACTAGGTGCCTGCCATGAGGTCCCCGCCCGCTCCCCTGGCCCCTGCCCACATCGGCGGCTCCGCCCATGCCGGGCTGGGCCTGGCGGTGGCTGCAACGATCGGCGCGGCCTGGGTGATCACCCTGGTCATGGCGGTGGGCGGCTCCTGGCCCCTCTGGCTGGTCCCCCTGATCATCGCGCTGCGCACCTTCCTCTCGACCGGCCTGTTCATCACCGCCCACGACGCCATGCACGGGCTGGTCACCCCCGGCTGGCCGCGCCTCAACCACGCCGTCGGCGCCCTCGCCGTCTTCCTCTACGCCGGCTTCGGCTTCCGCGGCCTGCTGGAGGCCCACCACGTCCACCACGCGGCCCCGGGCACCGCCGCAGACCCCGACTTCCACCGCGGCGACTCGCGCCTGCTGCCCTGGTTCGTCTCGTTCATGCGGCGCTACGTCACGCTCGGGCAGCTCCTGGTCGTGACGGCCTTCTTCCAGATCTGCATCCACCTGCTGGGCATCCCCGTCGGCACCATGCTGCTGTACTGGGCGCTGCCGGCCCTGCTATCGGCCGTGCAGCTCTGGTACTTCGGCACCTGGCGCCCGCATCACCCTCGCCCCGAGGGCTTCGCCGACGAGCACCGCGCCGTCGGCGAGCGCTGGCCGGCCTGGGCGACCTTTCTCTCCTGCTACCACTTCGGCCTGCACCACACCCACCACCTCGCCCCCTGGGTGCCTTGGTGGCGGTTGCCAGGCGCCGACCGGGCGCTATTCGACGCAGGCGATCGCGAACTGGATGTCGTCGGGATCGTCGCTGGGGCAGGTGGAGTAGAGGAGGTGCGCACGTCTGCTCATCGAATCACACCGGTTGGCCGCGTCGATCAGGGTCTGGTGGGCAGCGACGACCACACTGAATCCCGAGCCGTCCCCCACGGCGTCGCAGTCGAGGGCGCAGGCGATCTCCAGGCAGAGCGTCGGATCAGCGGAGCAGTTGACTGAGTCGTAGTCGGTCTGCTCGACAAGGAAGTCACAGAGGTTCTGGTTCGATATCGCCAGTTCCGGCTGATGGTTGGCGTTCGGGTTGCAGGCGAGAAGGAGGGCCAGGGACCCAAACAAGACGATCAGTCTGGGGCGCTGATGCCCGGATGGCGCATCGGGACGCGTGTGGCGAAGTCTATTCATAACAAACCACAGCCATTCGGACGTTGTCCAGTTCGTTCTCGCATGATTGCTCGAGGAGCCTGCCGTCGTTCAGGTCGACACACTCCGACCTGCCCGCGAGCAGCGCGAGTGGAGTCACGGTGACCATTACGACGTCGGATCCCTCCAGAAGACATGATCCCGCACATGCAACATCGATGCACGAACCTTCTTCCGTGCTGCAGTCGGTGCCGCTGGCTGCGGAGTAGTCCGCCATTGCCTGGCAAAGGTCCCCATTCGCCATCGCGAAGTGTTGGGGCCACCCCACATCATCGCAGCCCCAAACGGTAAGCAGGAGGGCGGGAAGAAGTGCGTGCAGTGAGAGCATCTGTCGGAACATCTTCTGCAGGGCTACCAAGGGACCCCCACGTACTGCTGGGTTGCTTTCGCGGCGATGTCGGGTGCGCAGTCCTTTGGAAGAGCACGCGCCACCTCGCTGGAAGAGCCCGCCCGAAGGTACTGATGCACCATCCCTTCGGCGATGTTACTTGCGGAGGAGCACTGTCCGCTGCCCGTGCCTCGTGCTTCGATCCACACTGAACTGTTCCTCCTCCCTAGCACCTGGTCAGGCTGGTACCAGACTCCAGAAGGCCCGTGAATCTGCATCTGCGCCTTCGGCAATCCCAGCTCCGCGCGCACCCGAGTCGAGAAGATCAAGTCCGAGAGATACTGGCAGCAATAGAGCGGCACATCTTCCAGCTCTGCCTCCAATCTCCCATCCGCACCCACGGTCCAGCCCGTCACTTCCTGCGTCCCACAGTGCCACCACGACCCGGTGAGGTGTCCCAGCTCGTGCACCAGCAGGCCTGCCAGGGTCACCACCTCCGCCATGGCGAGCTGCGCACACCACCAGGCCATCAACAGGTGTAGCCGGGTGCCGCTTCCGTCCAGGGCGTAGCTGTAGAGGCGGTGGGCCCACCAGAGGTAGAAGTCCGCGACCGCCGCGCTGCACTCGAAGAGGGACTGGTTGTAGCGGATCGTCCCGAAGGCGGCCCAGGCGGTGATATCGGCGTCCGTGGTCATGGTGCAGGACATCATGCCCTGCCCGTCGATGTGCATCCAAGGCACCGCTTCGGCGGTCAGGTAGATCGACTCGTTCTTGATCCACTTCTTCCTGGATCGGAAGTAGTCCGAGATTACCTCGGTCGAGAGTCCGCAGGCTGCTGGAAACCGGTACCTGTCGGACAGGTAGGTGCGAAACCCGTTCAAGGTCACCACCGCGTGCAGCAGGTATCGATACTCGAAGCCGTTGCCCGAATCCCAGAACAGGCCCTTCGGTCCGGGACCGCCCTTCCAATTGACACAGGCGGCTGCTGACTCCCAGTCCGGATTACCGGCGGATGCGCAGCGCTCCATCCACCGGGGCCACAAGGCCCACTTCATCTCGGCCTTCGAGCGGGTGGGCTGGAAGTCGGCCGGCACATGGGCCTTGAGCTCGGGGTATCGGGAGGTGGCCGCCAGCGTGTTGGGCCCAAGGTAGAGGCAGTCCGGCCTGGCGATGCTGGCGATGTCTCGAGCCCGAAAGGTCTGTGCCCGGGTGGTCCAGCACAGGCCAATCTCTCCGCTCCAGGGCTGCGGATCCTCCCATGCCCACAGGTTCGGGATGGTGTTGCCGGGGATCTGCTCGGGTTGGATCAGGATTCCGGCGTCGGGACCCCACAGGGCTTCCGTGTACGCTCGTGCGGACAGAGTACCGCCCAGCCATGCCCGAACCCCCTCTCCCTCCTGCCGCAAGGCCGGGTTGAGGGCTGGGCCGCATCCGGAGGGCGCGGCCCCGAACTCCGCCCTGTCGAAGAGGATCTGGACCTCGTCGCCAACGGCCACCGATCGCGGGTCCTGTTCGTCGAGCGCGCGCTGCTCGGCCGGCGTCATCTCGGCCAGCAGGTTGTTGCCGCAGCTCCAGCCGGTGGGGCCCAGCACATTGCCTTGGACGGCTGGAACCGGCTGACCGAGCGGAGGTACTGGCGTGCCGTGCGAATGGACTGCTTTGCCTCGCCTCCCCGGGGGAGGGAGACGCTCGCCGCGTGGAGCAGGTGACTCCACCGGGGACTGGCCACAGCCACAGCCCGCCGCCTTCGGGACGGGCTCGAGCGTGGCGCCGCTGGCCCCTGCGCAGCTCATGATCAGTTTCGACCGATCGCGTCGATGAGGAATCCCGCATCGGCATTGACGTTGACGACACGCCAGCGGAGGAAGCGAAGCGGGTCGGTGATCACCACGACTTCGTTGGGTTGGGTGACCAGGTTGACGCTGATGTTGGGGATGTCGACATACGCCTCCTCTTCGTTGCGGGCCGCGTGCTGGAAGTACATGGTACCCGAGGTCACGGGCTGCCGCGGGGTGCGCACCTGAATCGACCAGTGACGGTGCCCACCGACGTCACTGGCGTCACGACGGTCCTGCACCTTGGTTCCGCTGACGACGATCATGTCTTGAATCCGGATCTCGACGGCCATGAGCCTGCTCATGCCTTGGATGGAGGTGGTCGCCGGGCCTGGGGGCACCGACATTTTCGGTATATACACACACACACACGCGCAAGGTTCGAATTGTCAAATCAGAACCCGTGGTGCCAGCAGGCCGCCTTCGGCACCCCGACCGAGCGCGCGGAGGGTGGGCGCCCGCTGCACGATGCGCTCGCCGCGCACCAGGAGCAGCTCGTCGAAGCGGTCGGCGAGCTCGCCGGCCTTGGCGTGGCGGCAGAGGACGGGGTCGCCGAGCTCGAGCTCGACGGGGCAGGCGCGGGTGTCCAGCGGGGTCTGGACCTCGCCGAAGCCTTCGAGATCCACGGTCTTCAAGCCCGGCGGCAGCCAGGGCAGCGGGCTCCGGTCGGCGCCGCCGGGGCCGCTGGCCGCGTAGCCGCCGCCGTAGCAGGTGACGAAGCCGCGGTCGCTCTGCCGGCAGACGGCGAGGGCGAAGAAGGCGGCGGGACGCAGGGGAAGGCCCTCGTAGCCGTCGAAGAGGTGCGGACAGAGGAAGCCCGAGCCCGCCGTGACCTCGCTGACGGAGGGATCCAGGCCGGTCGAATGCAGGCTGCCGGTGCCGCCGCCGTTGACGATGGGCAGGGGGCCGAGCGCGGCCAGGAGCTCGGCGCGCCGCCTGCGGGCGAGGGGGATCGAGCGTCGCTTGATCAGCCCGCGCACGGGGTCGAGCAGGGCGCCGCCGCGGACCCGGTCGGGGATGCCGGCGACCTGGGCCTCGTAGGCGAGCAGGCCGCGCAGGACGGTGCCGGACCGGGTCTCGATGTGACGGGCGAGGGCCAAGGCGGCGGCGGCGTCGCGGATGGGGCTGCGCCGCACGCCGAGGTGCTGGCCCAGCAGCGGCAGGCTCAGGTCGAGGTCGATCGCGACGGGCAGCACGGTGCCGGCCTCGCGGGCGGCGGCGTCGAGCAGATCGACGTGAGCGGCACAGTCGACGGTGGCCAGCAGCTTCCCGCCGCGCGCCGCGATGTCCGCGAGGTCGGTGGCCTCCTCGGGGCGGCTGGCCGGGTAGGCCAGGAAGAGGTCGTCGAAGCCGAGCTCGAACAGAGCCCGGGTCTCGGCCGCGCTCATCGTCAACAGCCCCTGGAAGCCGGGGTCGAGGGAGAGGATGTGCGAGATCAGCGCCGGGCAGCGCAGGCTCTTGCTGGCGAGGCGCAGCCGGGGGCCCGGAGAGGGCAGGGCCGCGCGCAGGACCCGGGCGTTGTGGTCGACGGCGTCGAGGTCGACGACCGCGCAGGGAAGGCGCTCTGCTGCCAGTACGGTCCGCCAGCGCTGCCACTGTTCGAGCGGCTTGTCGACCGACGGCTCGTTCATCTCGCCACCGGCGCGCAGCAGCGGAAGCCGATGGTCCCGTCGAAGTCCGGCGCGTGGGTGCCGACGGCCTCCCGCGCGCAGGGCACGCCGTCGACGGTGTAGTAGCCGCCGCCGCGCTTGTCGATCAGGGGGCTGCCGTCGGCGGCGAGCTGGCCCGGATCGGTCCACTCCCAGAGGTTGCCGGCCAGGTCGTAGACCCCCTCGGGCGTGCTGCAGCCGGAGGCCGCGCCCGAGGCGATCACCCCGCCGCCCGGGCGCCCCACGTAGCAGCGGTCCCAGAGCCGACCGCCCTCGATCGGGTACTCGCGGCGTGTCGGTCCGGGAGGGCCCGCGCAGGCGTCCTCCCACTCGGCGCTGGTGCAGAGGTGCAGCCCCACCGCGAGGCAGGCGGCCCTCGACTGGTACCAGCTCACCGCGTTGCTGGGCAGCTGACCGGCGGCCGACGAGAGCTGGACGCCTCCGGCCGCGTGGCCCGGGAACTGCGCCGCCTGCGCCTTCGGGCCGGGGTCACCGCTCAGCGCGACCTCGTAGCGATGGATGCAGTAGGGGCCGCTCCGGCCGCTGACCATGGCCATGTCTGCGGGGCAGGATGGCTGTGAAGTACACGAGATCAGCAGGGCGGCGAGCATGGCCGAGCAGTGTAGCGCGCGGGGCGGGAGCTTCGGTTATCCCGAGACCCATGGCTCGCCTGCTCCTGCACCGCTCGACCCCGATCACCCTGGCCGAGGCCAGCCGCCTGCCCCCGGGCGCGCGGGTGGACAACGGGCCGCACGGCGGGCGGGTGGAGCTGCTGCTCTCGGACGAGCCGCTGGCCCTGGTGCAGGCCGCCTATCAGCTCGGCCTCGCCGTGCCCGATGCCAGCGTCGAGCTGGTCCTGACCCCCTCGGCCGCCCTGGTGGCCGCCCCCGCCCCGGTCGACGCCGGGCCTCCTCCTCCTCCCCCGACGACCCCCTGGGGCCTGCTCGACGCCGGTCAGGAGGCCGCCGCCCTGGCCGCCTTCGCCGCCGACGGCCTCGATCCCGACGGCCGCGAGCGGGTGCGGGTGCTCTTCCAGTCGACCGACCCCAGCCACGTCGCCCTGGCCTGCCGCATCGCCACCGCGGCCAACTGGCGCTCCTTCGTCACGCCGCTGCGCCGGGTGTTGGACCACGGCGATGTGCGGGTGCGGGCCGAGGCCGTCCGGGCCGTCGGTGTGCTGGCGGGCCCGGCCCTGTCCTGGCAGATCGAGCGCATGATCCAGGACCCCAGCCCCGAGGTGCGCCGGGCGGTGATCGAGGCCCTGGCTGCCATCGAGGGGCGCGGCAACGGCCGGTGAGCGACCTCGTGGCGCAGCCGGTCGGCCCGGACGAGACCCTGGACCCGCTCTGCGGCGCCTGGCGCATCCTGCAGCTCCGCGGGGGGCACCGCTTCAGCACCGACGACCTGGTCACGGCCTGGGTGGGCGCGCAGGCCCGCCCTCAGGCGCAGCGGCTGCTGGACCTGGGCGCGGGTATCGGCACGGTCGGCCTCGCGGCGCTGTGGATGCTGCCCCCCTCGGCCCGGCTGGAGATGGTGGAGGCCCAGGAGCTCAGCCACCGCCTCGCCCTGCGGACGATCGTCCTCAACGGCCTGCAGGAGCGGGTCGGGGCGCGCCTCGCCGACCTCCGCGAGCCCCTGGACGGCCTGGGGACCTTCGAGCTGATCACCGGCTCGCCGCCCTACATCCCGCTGGGCCGCGGCCTGCTCTCGCCTCACCCGCAGCGGGCCGCCTGCCGGATCGAGCTGCGCGGCGACGTCTCCGACTACTGCCGGGCCGCCGCTGCCCACCTCGCCCCGGACGGTCGCTTCTCCATCTGCCACGCCTGGGGCGATCCGCGGCCCGAGCCGGCCTTGAAGGCGAGCGGCCTGCGGCTGCTGCAGCGCTTCCCGATCTACTTCCGCAGCGGGCGAGCGCCGACCATCCTGGTCTACCTCGCCGGCTGGGAGGGAGAGGCGCTGCCGGACCACCCGCTGACGGTCCGCACCGAGGACGGCGCCTGGACTTCCGAGTGGCAAGCGCTTCGCCGGGCGATGGGGGCGCCGGGGGCCCCGAAATGAAAGGCCCGCCCCTCCGCCGAAACGGAGGGGCGGGCGCGGTGCACGACCCGTCCTGTGTCTCCATCCAACACAGCAGCAGCTGACGGTCCGTCCGTGCGAACGAACCGCTCCACATCAGCGTCCGCAAGCCCACACGGAGGAACGGGAACTCCGTGGGGCAGGCCTGAACACACCTCTCCCCTCACCGTTCAAGACGGCCAGGGGAGCGGGGATGCGCCCTTCAGTCGCCGTTCTTGAAGAAGGTCGGGATGTCGTAGTCGTTGGGGTCCAGCCCGCTGACCATGCCGCCGCCGGAGCGGGAGCCCTGGCGCCAGTT
Source organism: Deltaproteobacteria bacterium UBA2385 (assembly GCA_002343455.1). GTDB lineage: Bacteria > Myxococcota_A > UBA796 > UBA796 > UBA2385 > UBA2385. Next base: position 15,578 of record DDSR01000273.1, read on the forward strand.
GCCGGGGTTGCCGCGGCCGCCGCCGATCGCCGCCGCCATCTGCAGCTCGACCGGCTTGTTGGCTGCCACCTGCTTCTCTTCGAAGCCGGTGGCGATGACGGTGACGCGGGCCTCGTCCTTCATCGTGTCGTCGGTGACCCAGCCCCAGATCACGTTGGCGTCCTCGTGCGCCTCCTCCTGGATCATCGTGCTGGCTTCGTTGATCTCGTACATGGTGAGATCGCTGTTGCCGGTGATGTTGATCAGGATGGAGGTGGCGCCCGAGATGCTGACGTCGTCCAGCAGGGGGCTGTTGATGGCGCGCTGGGCGGCCTCGACCGTCTTGTGGGCGCCGCTGCCCACGCCCACGCCCATCAGGGCCATACCCTTGTTGGCCATGATCGTGCGCACGTCGGCGAAGTCGACGTTGACGATGCCCTGGTAGTTGATCAGGTCGGAGACGCCCTTGCAGGCCTGGTAGAGCACCATGTCGGCCATCGAGAAGGCCTCGCGCATGGTGGTGCGCTCGGTGGCCATGCTGATCAGGCGCTGGTTGGGGATGGTGATCAGGGTGTCGACGTTGGCGCGCAGGGCCTCGATGCCCTCCTCGGCCTGCTTGCGGCGACGGCGACCCTCGAAGTGGAAGGGCCGGGTCACCACCGCCACCGTCAGGGCCCCGATCTCCTTGGCCACCTGGGCGATGATCGGCGCCGCTCCGGTGCCGGTGCCGCCGCCCATGCNNCCGGCGGTGATGAAGACCATGTCGCAGCCGGCGACCAGCTCGGCGATCCTGTCCCGGTCTTCCATCGCCGCTTCGCGCCCGACCTCGGGGTTGGCGCCCGCGCCCAGGCCCTTGGTGAGGTGCCCGCCGAGCTGGAAGCGCCGGGGCGCCAGCGAGCGCTCCAGGTCCTGCGCGTCGGTGTTCACCACGA
>DDSR01000273.1:16538-17544 GCA_002343455.1 Deltaproteobacteria bacterium UBA2385
GCTCTCGACGAGGTCGATCATGGGAGATCCTCCGAGGACGCCCTGTGACCGCGGGCAGCGGGTCCTGTGGACGGTGGGATGAAGGGCGGGATGTAGGGCAGAAGAGGGGGAAGGAGCGACTGAAGATCAGGGGAGGGGCGGCAGGGGGGCCGCGATGGCCATGGCCTCGGGGACGAGGTCGATGCGCTGCGGGCTGTCCAGGTCGAGTCCCTGGGCGATCATGCGGGAGAGGCGGGAGAGGCCCGGCTGGGGGTCTTCGAAGCCCAGGGTCAGGCGGGTGCCGTTTCGCAGGACGAGCTCGTAGCCGAGGCGCTCGTCGAAGTGGATCTCGCTGAGCTGGGAGGAGGCGATCGGCGCGTCGTCGAGGGCGTCGAGCACCCGGAAGGCGCCCCGGACCGCGGCGAGGCTGAGCTCGGGGCGCTGCTCGACCAGCTGCGGCGGGAAGCCGGTCAGCACCGGGTAGTCCAGGTCGTCGCTGTCCGCGAGGCGGAAGGGCTCGCCCTGGGCGTTGAGGTACCAGAGCCGGTCGAGGGCCAGCAGCATCACCGGCTGGTGCTCGCGCACCTCGATGCGCAGGGTGGAGGGCAGGGCGCGGCTGACCGTGGCCTCGGCCACCCAGGGGTGGCGCTCGACGTCGGCGCGCACGGCGGCGAGGTCGAGCGAGGCGAGGTGGGCGCCTTCGGGCACCCGCGCGAGGTGGCGCAGGGCGACCGGCGAGGCCCGCGACGCGCCGAGGATCTCCACCTGCTGGACCCGAAAGCCCTCGTCCTCCATGCCGTGGTGCAGCCCGACCCCCAGCGCCGTGACGACGGCGCCCCCGATCACGCCGGCCGCGAGGACGCGGAGGGCGCGGCGCCATAGCGATGGCTCGGGCGGGTGCGGGGTGAACACAGGCGGACCGGAGGGGGGAGAGGCGGGGGAGGGAGAGGCGCGGGGGGTGCGCGGGGGAGGCGGAGCGTCCGGGAGAGGTGGACGCGGGGGGAGCGTTCGAGGACGTTACCTCATG
>DDSR01000114.1 GCA_002343455.1 Deltaproteobacteria bacterium UBA2385
CCCCGAAGGCGGCGAAGGCGGCGGTCGTGTGGTCGATCAGGGGACTCCGGAGGAGCTGGCGAAGCGCGCGAAGAAGACCGGGAGCTGGACCGGCCTCGCCTTGAGGTAGACTGCCTCCATGCTGCTCCTCCTCGCCCTGGCTTGCCGCTGCCCGACCTTCGAGTCGATCGAGATCGTGGACCACACCGGCGAGGTCCCGCAGAGCACGATCGAGGCCATCCGGGCCGAGGTTGATCTGTTCGCGGCACAGACCGGGCTGCCGGGGGTCTGTGTCGATCGGATCGTGCTGGATGAGACGATCCTGCACCACGCGGGTGAGCTCTCGGGCCGGTACAACCCGATCGGGAACCGGATCCGTCTGCAAGCCGAGGACCCGCTCTACGCCCTGCGCCACGAGCTCTGTCACGGCTGGGACTATGTGCAGGGCTGGCCCTCCAGGGATCTGGACGATCTGTTCGCCGAATATGTCCCCACCTCGGAGTTGTACCCGACCCGGGTCCAGCGGGCGCAGGAGGCCTTCGCGATGGCCTGTGAGGAGGGGATCCCCGACCTGGATGTCGAGCTGGCCGTCGCCGACACCTGCGGGACCCGGCCTCCCGACACGGGCGTGCGCGACTACCTGCGCGACGAGGTCTACCCCTACGACGAGACACCTCCGCGGGAGATCGAGTTCCTGGACCTGCTGGGGGAGCCCTGGAGCCTGGAGGAGGCGCTGGGCGGCTGGTGGATCCGCGAGGTCGTCGGGACCGAGCAGGCGCTGGTGCTCCTGGCGGTGGGGTATCCCGGGCATCATCGGGCCTCGCAACATCGTGTCGTACAGCTCGACCCGCAAGGACGGGTACTGCTCTCGATCACCGATCTGCCGATGAGGGACTTCATCGATCTGACCCTCGCCGGAGGTGAAGACGCCGCCGAGCTGGTGGTCCACCACGCGGACCGCCCCACACAGGTCTTACGGTTGCCGGTGGAGGGTGGGCTGGAGCGGAGGGAGACCCCTGAGCTGGTCGTTTTTCGTTCCGACGAGGCCTTCGCGGTGGGTGAGGCCCTCTGGCTGATCGAAGCCGAGACCCTCAGCCAGGGCTGGGCCGGCGCGATCCGCCTCGACCGCGGCGCCGGGACGGTGGACCTCGACCCCTTCGCCAACGCCGGCAGCGAGTGGGGCCCCTACGCGCAGCAGCTCCGCACGGTAGACGGACCGCTCATCGGGCACCTGGGACCCGACCGCGAGCAGCGGATGGCGGACCCTCGGACGGGGGAGATCACCGAGTTCGAGCGGTGGCCGTTCTTCATCCGGGCCATGGACGAAGAAGGCTTCATCTACAGCCGGTGGGCGGAGCCGGGCCCGATCCACTCCGCGCATCGCCTCGACAACCGCGAGCGCTTCGATCTGGAAGCCTGCGGGTGGGAGCGGACCCGCGAGGACTGGCAGGTCTATGCCCAGGGCCAGCTCTGGTTCGTCGAGGGCGACGACTGGGAGCTCGGCGACGCGCCGCGGGTGCGGCCGGTGCAACCCGCTAGCGCCAGGCACTAGCCAGTCATACCCCCGGGGGGCAACGACACCAATGTCGCGAATGGCGCCCGAACGCGGGCCACGATCCTCAACACCACAGCATCGTGGACGCTGGCACGGCCGTTGCTCTCATTCCGCCCGGAGGTTCCATGAAAGCCCTGCTCCTGCTCTCCCTGCCCTTGCTGCTCGCTGCCTGCACGAGCCAGACCTGCACGCTGATGCATGCGCCCGACAATGTCGATGTGCAGCTCGTCGCCGACTCCTGGGCGCCCGGCACCTACGAGGTCGAGGCCTTGGGCGAAATCTGCACGGTGGTCCTGCCGGCCGTCACTGACCCCAGCTGCTCCGGCACGGTGCTCGGTCTGGCCCTCAGCGAGGACGACAGCGGCCTCGCCTCGGTCACGCTCTGGGAGGCGGCCCCGGACGCCTTCGACCTGACGATCCGCCTGGACGGGGTCGAGCTGCTGAGCGAGGAGGTCGTGCCCAGCTACGTCGAGGACGAACCCAATGGCGAGGGCTGCGGGATCCGGCGCAGCGGAACGGCCAGCATTTCGCTCGACTGACCGAGGCTAGGATAGAGCGCCTCATGCGCCACGTCCTCGTCCTGCCCCACCTCGCCCCCGACACCGTCGCCCTCGCCCTCGCCCACGCGGTCCCGGCCGAGCAGGAACTCGACACCTTGCTGCTGCCGCTGGAAGAGGCCAACGCGACGGCGGTGATGCTCTTCGACCCCCAGGGTCAGCCGGCCACGCTGGAGATGGAGTCGATCCTGCGGCGGCTCAGCGAGGGCGACAACGAGCTGGGGCTCTGCATCGGGACCGTGGACGACCCGCAGCGCTCCTGGACCGCCTGGCGAGGGGGGGAGCTGGTGCGCCGCCTCTCCGCGGCGGACGAGACCTGGCTGCCGGTCGACGAGGACGGCTTCCCCGACCTGGAGAGCCAGCCGCTGCGCGCCGATCAGGGCCCTCCCGCCGGCTGGGGCCGCTTCCGCACCTGTCACGACCTGGGGATGCAGGCCGGCTTCTCCTGCCGCTTCGCCCCGGTCGAGCACCAGCTGGCCCGCCTCGCCCGCGGCGAGGAGGTCGACGCCATCACCTACAGCCTGACCCGCGGCGGTCGGCCCCTGCATCCCCCTGCGCGCATGCGCTGATCAGGCCTCCAGCTCAAGCACCATCCCGGCTTCGGACATATAGCCCTGCTCGCGCGCGAGATCGGCGGCGGTGAGCGGGTGCTCGGCCAGCCAGCCGGGCGGGAAGGCCAGCCGCAGGGTGGGCTTGCGGGCCTTGGGGACCGAGGCGCGCAGCCCGGGCAGGGGACGATCGCTGCGGCCGCGGTGCAGGCGCACGGCGAGGCGCAGCAGGGCGGCGTAGCGGGGCAGCAGCTTGCGCAAGGATGGGGGGAGGTCGGCGAAGTACTCGGGCCGCAGGCGGCGGCGATGCGAGCGCACCAGGGCGGCGAGGACGAGCTGATGCTGGCGGGAGAAGCCCGGCAGATCGGCGTTGGCCAGCAGGTAGCCGCCATGCCGGTGGTAGCCGCTGTGGGCCACCGAGAGGCCCAGCTCGTGCAGGCGGGCCGCCCGCTGAAGCAGCCAGGCGAGCTCGGCGTCGTGTGGCACCCAGCGGCCAAAGGTGCCCTCGAGCAGGACGCGCACGGTGCGCTCGACCCGGGCGGCCTGCAGCGTGTCGATGCCCCAGCGGCGGGCGAGGTCCGACACGGTCGCCTCGCGGGCGTCGTGCGGGCTGTAGCGGCCGAGCAGGTCGACCAGCACGCCCTCGCGGATGCTGCCGCTGGTGGCCTCCAGCGCGTTCAGCCGCAGGCTGCGCATGACGCCGTCGAGGATGGCGACCCCACCGGGGAAGACCTGGGCGCGATCGGCGGGCACACCGAGCTGGGCGGCGAGGCGGTCGGTGTGGCCGACCTCGACCATGGCCCGGCGCAGACGCTTGACGCCCTTCTCGTCGATGCCATGGCTCCAGCCCTGGCTGCGCAGCACCTGGTCCACGGCCAGGATGGTGCCGGAGCTGCCGAGCGCACGATCCCAGCCCAGCGAGCGGAAGAGCTTCTTGTGGGGCTCCATCTCCAAGCGGGCGGCGATGAAGGCGGCCTCGAAGCGCAGATCGTCGATCACGCCGTCGGGGAAGAAGCGCAGGCTGTGCGAGACGCAGCCCATGAACATGCTCTCGGCGGCCATCGGGGTCTGGCCCTCGCCGACGACCAGCTCGGTGCTGCCCCCGCCGATGTCGATCACGACCCGGCGCGTGTCGGCGACGGGATCGGCGACGCTGTGGGCGACCCCCAGGTAGATCAGGCGGGCCTCCTCCCGCCCGCTGACGACCTCGATGGTGTGCCCGAGGGCCTCGCTGGCGCGGGCCAGGAAGCCCTCGCTGTTGCGCGCCCGGCGCAGGGTGTTGGTGCCGACCGCCCGGACCGAGTCCAGCGGCATCTCGCGCAGGCGCTGGCCCAAGCGCAGCAGGGCCTGGATGGCGCGGTCTTCGGCCTCGGCGCTGAGGTTGCCCTGCTCGTCGAGGCCCGCGGCCAGCAGGACCCGCTCCTTGACCCGATCGACGACGGAGAGGCGATCGCCCTGGACCCGCGCGATCATCAGGTGGAAGCTGTTGCTGCCGAGGTCCACGGCGGCGGCGAGCTCGGGGCGAGGGCTGTTCGGCATGGCGACGCCATAACGACTGGTCACTCATGGCGCCGGGGCGCCTCCATCGGACCATGAGACAGGCAGCCCCCCCTCCG
>DDSR01000235.1 GCA_002343455.1 Deltaproteobacteria bacterium UBA2385
CCGGAGGGGGAGGCGCCGGAGGGGGGGGCGCCTTGGGCGGCCAACCCATCACCCGCTCGACCTGCTGGGCCTGGGTGTCGAGCAGCTCGAAGGCCTGCCCGATCTGGCGCAGCGCCGTGCGCTGCCAGGGCAGCTCGCCGCCGTAGCGGATGATGCGGTGCAGCAGACCCGTGGGGAAGAGCAGGGCACCATCCGGGTCCTCGAGCAGCACCTGGAGCAGCACGGCCCGGGTCAGATCCGCCTCGCTGGCGGCGTCGAGCACCTGGAGCTGTTCGCCCTGCCGGATCAGCCGGGCGAGCTCGTCGAGGTTGACGTAGCGACTCTCGACGGTGTCGTAGAGGCGTCGGTTGCTGTACTTCTTGATGGTGCGCACGCAGCGGCCCTAACCGGCCCGGCGGCCCCCCGGATCGGCGCCCCTCCAGGAAATCGTGTTGCGCTGCAAAATCCATCTTGCCGCACTGCAACATGATGGTTATTCTCGACAGGTCGGCTGCGATGCCGGCGCTCCCCCAAGCCCCGCGGCCCTCCACAGGCCGCTCCCTGGAGTCCCGATGTTCCCGAACCTGAGCCCCGACCTCTTCCCCGCCCTGGTCCCCGCCGCTGCCCGCAAGGCCATGCTCGACCAGGGCCGCCGCGTCCTCTCCGCCCAGGGCGAGCTCGTCTCCTGGCAGCTCGGCCGCCTCGAAGCGGCTGAGGAGCAGGCCCTGGCCTTCTGGAAGCTCTCCCTGGACCAGACCCGCAAGGCCGTCGACAACGCCATCGCCATGCAGGAGCAGGCCCTGTCCGTGCTGGCTCCCAAGGAAGACGAAGCCGCCAGCGCCTGATCCCCCTCGACCGAGGAGCCCGCCATGACCCGCAGCACCAGCCCCTTCGACCAGGCCGACATCGACCTGGGCACGCTCAGCCAGGACCTCTACCAGCAGTGGGAGTCGGCGATGACGACCTGGTGGGACCAGGTGCTCGACTCGCCCGAGGTCTTGAAGGCCTCGGGCCAGGGGCTCTCGACCCTCGCCCAGCAGCGGCGCAGGTACGAAGAGCAGGTCGACAGCAACCTGCAGCGCCTGCACCTGCCGACCCGCACCGACCTGATCCAGGTGACCCGCATCGCGACCCTGCTGGAGGAGCGGCTGCTGAAGATGGAGGACCGGCTGCTGGAGGTGCAGGATCAGCTGGTCGCCGCCGAGCGAGAGACGGTCCAGGCTCGGATCGACGCGGCGGAGGCCCGGATCGAGCAGCGCGAGCACCTGGCCGAGCTGCAGGCCCGGCTCGACCGCTTGGAAGGCAACGAACCCGAGGGCGAGCCCGCACCGAAGCCGACCCGCAAGCCCCCCAGCCGCAGGGCGCCGCGATGACCCCCATCGACCGCATGAGCGAGCTCTTCCGCTTCCTGCAGGCCGACCCGGTCGCCCGGGCCCGCGCCGGCCAGAGCCCACACACCATCATCCACCGGCAGAACAAGGCCGTCCTGCGCTTCTTCCCGGCCCGCGGCCCGCGGCAGGGCGCGCCGCTCTTCATCTCGATGCCGCTGATCAACACCTGGACGATCTTCGACCTGCTGCCCGAGCGCAGCGTCGTGGCCGCCCTCACCGCCGCGGGTATCCCTGTCTACCTGCTGGACTGGGGCCGCCCGGGCCCCGAAGACCGCGGCGTCCGGCTCGACGATCTGATCGACGATCTCCTCCCCCGGGCCATGGACCGGGCCAGCCGCCACGCGCGCAGCGAAGGCGGGGATGGAGCTCTAGCGGGTCTAGGCTACTGCGTCGGCGGCACCTTCCTCTCCCTCCGCCTGGCCCATGACCCGGGGCCGATCTCGACACTAGCGCTGCTAGCAGCGCCGATCGACTTCCACGCCTCCGGGCGACTGGCCGCCTGGGCCTCGCCCGACAGCTTCCCCCTGGATGACCTGGTCGATGGACTGGGAAACTTCCCGGCGTCCCTGATGCGCACCAGCTTCCAGCTCCTGCGGCCCGCGGGTCAGGTGGCCAAGTGGAAGGGGCTCTACGAGCGCATCGAGGATCCCGGCTTCCGGCAGCTCTGGGCGGCGATGGAGCAGTGGAGCGAGGACGGGGTCGAATTCCCCGGCGAGGCCTACCGGGAGTACGTGCGCCGCTGCTACTTCGACAACGCGCTGATCACCGGCGGCTGGACGCTGGGCGACCGCCCGGTGGACCTGGGTCGGGCCCGCATCCCCGCGGTCGCATTCGCCGCCGACGGCGACCATATCTGCCCGCCGCAGGCCGCCTTCGGCCTCGCCCGCGCCTGGGGCGCCCCCACCCAGACCCGCCAGCTCAAGGGCGGCCACGTCGGCGTCTGCGTCGGCAAGGCCCTGCCCGCCGCGCTGATCGCCTGGTCGCAGGAGCAGGCCGAGTGAACCTCCCGGCCGATCCCCTCGCCTTCCTGCGCCCGCTGGTCCAGGGCTACGGCGGCTTCGACCAGGCCGACCGCGCCCGGCGAGGCGCCGAGCTGCTGGCCCGCCTGCCGCGCCCACCGGTGGCCCTGACCCCGCACCGGGTCGTTCACCGCCAGAACAAGCTGCAGCTGCGCTACTACGCGCCCTCGTCGGCCCAGGCGACAGGACGCCCGGTGGTGGTGGTGCCCTCGATGATCAACAAGGCCTGGATCTGCGACCTGGAACCGGACCGCTCGCTGGTCGGGGCGCTGGCCGCCGCCGGCCACCCGACCTACCTCGTCGACTGGGGCGAGCCCGGGCCCGAGGACGCCAACCAGGACGTCGGCACGGTCCTCCTGGACCTGCTGCACCGCAGCATCGATCGGGCCTGCCGCCACGCCGGCGCCGCCCAGGCGGTGCTGCTCGGCTACTGCCAGGGCGGCACGCTCGCCGCCATGTACAGCGCCCTCCGCCCCCAGCGGGTCGCCGGCCTGATCGCCCTGAACGCTCCCGTCGACTTCGAGAAGGGCGGTCGCTTCCGCAGCTTCGTGCAGCACCTCGACGTCGAGACCGCCTTCGACGCCGACCGCCTCGTCGGCACCGAGCTGATGGCCCAGGCCTTCAAGATGCTCGACCCGATGGGCAACATCGGCCGCCTGACCGCCATCGAAGCCGCCAGCCACACCCCCGCCACCCTCTCCCGGGTGCTGATCCGCGAGCGCTGGCTGGAAGAGAACGTGCCGATGCCCGGGGCCTTCGCCCAGGAGTTCATCCGGAACGCCTACCAGGACAACCGCCTGCTGGCTGGGACCTGGGAGGTGCGCGGCGAGCGCGTCGATCTGCGCCGCATCGCCGTCCCGCTGATGGTCCTGGCCTGCCGCCGCGACTTCATCGCCCCGCCCGAGGCCTGCCTGCCGCTGGCCCAGGCGACCAGCAGCCCGGCGGTGCACGAGGAGCTGCTGGAGACGGGCCACATCGGGGTGGTGGTCGGGTCCTACGGGCCGAAGGTCTTCTACCCGCTGCTTGATCGGTGGATCAGGAATCACTCATGAGCCATTGGCCGGAGATGCACGCCCGCTTCCGACCGCAGGCCGAGGCCCTGGTCGATCTGGGCACCGGCCGCCGCTGGACCTGGGCGCAGCTTCACGCCGACAGCCTCGCCTGGGCGGCTACCCTGCACGAGGCCGGCGTCGGCCCCGGGCAGACCGTGGCCGTGCTGGCGCTCAACCGGGGCGAGACCTTCGCCCTGCTCTTCGCCGCCGCCCACCTCGGCGCGGTGCTCTTCCCGATGAACTGGCGGCTCTCGGCTCCTGAGCTGCGCTGGCAGGCCGAGCACGCCCAGCCTCGCCTGCTGCTGCACGACGAGCCCCACGCGGGCCTCGCCGCCGAGCTGGGCCTGCCGCTGCGCTCGCTGGAGCAGCCGCCCCTCGACCTGCTCGCACCTCCCCGGGCCCGACAGGGCAACGCCCTCTCCGATGCCTGGCAGCTGATGTACACCTCGGGCAGCTCCGGCCGACCCAAGGGCGCCCTGATCAGCCACGGCCAGGTCCACTGGAACGCCCTGGCCACCATCCTGGCCTGCGAGCTGCGCGCTGAGCACAGCACCCTGACCTTCGCCCCCCTCTTCCACACCGGGGGCATGAACTGCCTGAGCACCCCGTTGCTGCATCGCGGCGGACGGGTGGTGCTGACGCCTCGGCTGGACGCGGGCGAGGCCCTCGCCAGCGTCGCGGGCGAGCAGATCAGCCACCTGATGGGGGTGCCGACCATCTACCAGCTGCTGGCCGACCACCCCGACTTCGAGGGCACCGACCTCTCCAGCGTGCAGGACGCCATCTGCGGCGGCGCGCCCCTGGGAGAGGCCCTGCTGCAGCGCTACCTGGACCGGGGGATCCCCCTGCGCCAGGGCTTCGGCCTGACCGAGGTCGGCCCCAACTGCTTCTCGACCCCCCCGGCCCGGGTGCGCGAGAAGCTCGGCACCGTCGGCCTGCCGATCCACCACATCGAGGCCCGGCTCTCTCGCCCCGACGGCAGCGAGTGCGACTGCGACGAGCCGGGCGAGCTCTGGCTGCGCGGCCCGATGGTCTGCCAGGGCTACCTGCACGACCCCGCGGCCACGGCCAGCAGCATCGTCGAGGGCTGGTTCCGCACCGGCGACGTGCTCAGCCGCGACGCCGAGGGCTACTTCCGCGTGCGCGGGCGCCTGAAGGAGATGTACATCTCCGGCGGCGAGAACGTCTACCCGGCCGAGGTCGAGGCGGTGCTGCAAGGCCACCCCGCCGTGGCCCTGGCGGCGGTGAAGGGCGTGCCCGACGCGCGCTGGGGCGAGGTCGGTAGCGCCTTCCTCGAGCTGCTTCCCGGCGCCAGCCTCTCGGCCGACGAGCTGCTCGACTGGCTGCGCCCCCGCCTCGCCCGCTACAAGCTCCCCAAGCGGGTCGAGATCCTCTCGGCCCTCCCGCGCACCGGCTCGGGCAAGATCGACAAGGCCGCCCTCTGATGGAGCTCCTCATGCGCCTCTCCCCGCTGCTGCTGATCCTGGCCTGCCGTCCCGACGATGTGAACGGCGACCCCACCGAGGACGGAGGGTCCACCGACGGCGGGGGAGAGGCCGGCGATGGCGGGGGAGGAGGCGACGGCGGCGGAGACGGGGGAGCAGCCTCTGGCGACTGCGAGGGCAGCGGCCTCCTCGGCGACTGGCGCTCCGAGGGCGAGGACATCAGCGCGCTCTTCCAGCTCTCGACCTTCGACTACGCCCGGGTCGACGCCAGCTTCGGCGCGGACTGCCTCTACCGGGTCGATGTGCTGACCAACGGCGGCGACGAGTACGTGATCACGGGCTCCTGGGAGGCCCAGGAGGGCAGCCCCGGCAGCATCACCCAGTGGCAGGACTACCCCTACGCCGCGCGGGCCGAGGGCATCTGGCAGGTGGCCGGCGAGGCGCTCAGCTTCGAGGTGGTCCAGGTCGACCCCGACTACGGCTTCACCGCGCCGACGCCGAGCACGGGCTTCGGCAGCACCGCGGGCCAGGGGCTGGCCGCTGGCGACAACGTCCAGACCTACCGGCGCCTGTGATGATCCTGCTGCTCCTCAGCCTGGCGGCCCGGGCCGACAGCCCCGACGAGGCCGTCGCGGTCCCGGGCCCGGCCGAGGCCGCCCCCCTCTCGGCCCTGGGCATCTTCCAGACGAGGATCAGCCGCAGCAGCATCATCTCGACGAACCCCTTCCTGGACGGCCAGGTGGTGGGGGCCCTGGGCGGCAGCAATGGCACGACCACCAGCCTGGACGAGCGCAGCATGTCCGCCGAGCAGCGGGCGGTGGCCTTCCTGAGCTGGGCGCCGACGGCCCTGGACGGGCGCGCCGCCCTGACCGCCGGCTTCGAGGTGGACTTCGCCTGGGGCGACCAGAGCTACCAGACCGGCGGCAACAAGGGCGGCGGCTTCGGGGCCGACCAGGTCAACCTCCAGACGCGGCGGCTGTACGCCAGCTTCCAGCCCCTGCGCGGGGACCACGAGATCAAGGTCCTGACCGGCCTGCAGTTCGTGGCCGACAGCGCCTGGGATCCGCACAGCAGCACGCTGAATCGCCTCTCGCGCCAGGGTGGGGGGCTGGGGATCTGGGGTAGCGAGGCGGCCGGGATCTCGGTCTTCGGGCGGCACAGCGACGGCTGGGGCGAGCGGCTGGCCTGGCGGCTGGGCGGCTACACCCTGGTCGAGAACGGGCTCGGCCTGGGCGACGACCTGACGCTGTGGATGGCGGACGCCAGCCTCAGCCCCGAGTACCGCGTGGACCTGGGCCTGCACGCCTGGTGGCTGAAGGACAACACCGGGGGCAGCGGCGGGACGCTGGGCCTGGGGCCGACCAGCCAGCTCTCGGCGCTGCAGGGCGGGCCCGACCTGGACTTCGGCGACGGGGTCGAGGTCGACGCCGACCTGATCTGGCTGGCCGCCGACATCGGCTGGAACCGCGAGCTGCGGCGGGGACCGGTCGGCGCCCGCGCGCTCGGCCTGTTCAACCTGGGGCGGCTGTACCTGACCAATCTGCCCGACGTCCCCGTGCGCGGCTGGCTGGTCAACGCCGAGGTCCGCGGTCGCTACGCCCGCGGCAGCGGCAGCGAGATCTCGGCCCAGCTCCTGGCCAGCAGCCGCGACGGCAGCGGCGAGGGCGCCTACACCGGGCTGGTCACCGGCAACAGCTACGGCGTGGTCGGGGCCACCTGGACCAGCCACGGGGCCCTGCTGCTCTTCAGCGATCCGGGCGCCATCAACCGCCAGGTCGCCGTCGTCAGCGACCTCTCCAACGGCGGGCGCGGCCTGCTCGGCCTGACCGGCAACGCCGGCTACGATCTGCTGCCCGAGCGCCTGACCGCCCAGGGCACCCTGGCCCTGGCCCGCACCCCCGACGGCGAGGCCCTGGGACAGGAGCTCGGCGCCGGCCTCGTCGCCCACCCCCTGCCCCTGCTCGACGTCGGCCTGCGCGGCGCCGTCGTGCAGGGCGCGCGGGTCTCCGATCCCTCCACCGGTCAGCTCAGCGAGCTGCCCGCCTTCCCCTGGACGGTGCTCGCCCACCTCCAGTGGGTCCTCTTCTGAGGCCGCCCATGATCACCGCCCTGCTCGGCCTGATGGGCTGCGCCGCCCGCTACAGCTCGCTCCCCGCCCTCGATCCGGCGGAGCTGTACGCCCCTCTGCCGGTGCAGGGCATGGTGCTCGACACGGCCGAGGTCGCCGGCGTACGCCTCGCCTACAGCGACAGCCTCGCCGCTGGCGTCACGCCGCGCGACCCCGAGGCCGTCCCCCTGGTCTTCGTCCACGGCCTCTCCAGCAGCATGGGCTTCTGGGAGCACCAGCTCGCCCGCAGCGCCGAGGAGCGCCGCGTCCTGGCCCTGGACCTGCCCGGCTACGGCATGAGCGGCCGGCCGGACGCCCCGTACTCGCCGCACTGGTACGCCGAGGTGCTGAGCGCCTGGATGGACCAGCTCGGCCTGGAGCGGGTGGTGCTGGTCGGACACAGCATGGGCGGGCAGATCGCCCTGACCCTGGCCCTGAACGAGCCCGAGCGGGTCGCCGGGCTGGTCCTCTCCGCGCCGGCCGGCTTCGAGCGCTTCAGCCCCGGGGCCGCCCGCTGGATGAAGGGCTACTGGCACGAGGGCCGGGCCATGGAGGCCAAGGAGGAGGAGCTGCGCGCCACCTTCACCCAGGTTGTCTTCAACAAGCCCGATGAAGGCGTCGAGAGACTCCTGCGCGAGCGCGTACAGATGGGCCGGCACCCCTCTTTCCAGGGGACCAGCGTGGCCGTCAGCCGCTCGATCGCCGGGATGGTCGACCACCCCGTCCTGGACCGGCTGGGGGAGATCCGGGCGCCGACGCTGATCGTCTTCGGCAGCGAGGACCGGATGATCCCCAACCCGGTCTTCACCGGGGGCCGGACCCGGGCCATCGCCGAGGCCGGGCAGCGGGCGATCGCGGGCTCGCAGCTCGTGCTGCTGAAGGGGGCCGGGCACACCGTCCATCACGACGATCCCGAAGGATTCAACGAAGCGATGGACTGGTTCTTGACGGGGAGCGTCCGATGATCCACCTCCTGGTGCTGCCCGCCCTGGCCACATCCTCCTTCGATGCGAGCACCGTCGCCGCCGAGTTCACCGGAGAGGAGACCTACGATCAGAGCGGCGAGCTGAAGCTCTGGAGCCGGGTCGAGCGGCTCGAGGACCCCGATCGTAGCCTCTTCACGCAGGAGAGCTTCAACGCCGAGCTGGCCTGGCCCTCCTCGGCCGAGTGGGCCCCCTGGATCGCCGACTGTTTCGGCTCGACGACGCCGCACAGCAGCCTCGCCCTGCTGCATATGGGCCTCAACGAGAGCGTCGCCAGCGGCACCCCGATCCTGCTGGTCCCCGGCGCCGGCGACAACGGCGTGCGCGCCTACGTCACGATGGCCACCCGCCTGGACCGCGGCCTGCGCCCCGTCTACGCGCTGAGCTTCGCCCACGCTCACGGCGACGTCTTCCAGCAGGCCGAGATCATCGCCAACGCCATCGCCCGGATCAAGGCCCGCACCGGGGCCGCCCAGGTGGACCTGGTCGCCCACAGCAAGGGCGGGATCGCGGCGGCGGTGTACCTCAGCAACGACGGCGGGGACTGGGGCCACGCCGGCTACGACAGCAAGGGCACCGTCTACCGCGGCGATGTCCGGCGGGCGGTCTTCGTCGCCACCCCCCTGGGCGGCATCGACACCAGCTTCCGTTGGCCGGGGGGCAACTACGCCAGCCTGGACGGGGACACCGCGCTGGCCCCGACCTCCTGGACGGTCTACTACCCCTACGGCAGCGGCGTCCCCTCTGTGCAGGAGAGCCTGCAGGACCAGCACATCGGCGGCGGCGGGGCCGACTACTTCCCGGGCCACCGGCAGCTCCTGGCCCGCTGGGACGGCCTCTACGATCTGCCCGGGGCCTCGGCCTGGATGGGACTGTACGCGCTGCAGCAGGACTGGTGGACGACCTACCACGGGGGCACCGGCTTCGTCAGCAAGAGCGAGGGCATCGACGAGGCGATCGAGGCCGGCGGCGGGCTGATCGCCGCCCTGGTGGAGCGAGGCGTCGACCCCGAGGTCGAGCTCTTCCTCCTGGCCGGCGAGAACCCGCTGATGCCCAACGGGACCGAGGACTGGCTGGCCGAGAGCTTCGACCAGGCCTGGCTGGACCTGGCCGGAGATGCCCTGGACGACTGGAGCGAGCTGGTGGCTGCGGCGGTCAGCAACGGGCTGGAGGATCTGGGCATCACCGAGGGCGAGGTCCAGGGGCTGGCCGGCGGCGACCTGGTGCTGGGCGACATCAGCGGGCCCAGCGACGGCCTGGTCTTCGTCGACAGCGCCACAAAGGCGGCGGCCCTGACCGGCCGCGGCGCCACCGTGGTCGAGACCCGGGTGGTCAACCTCAGCCACATCGACCTGCTCTACGCCAGCGACATCACCGGCGCGCTGCTGATCGAGGAGGCGGGCGACAACCACTCCCTGGACTGGATGGAGGCCCTCGGCGAGCGCTACATCGAGGCCAACACCCTGGCTTGGGTGGAGGAGGTGCTCGCCGACGAGGGCGGCGGCGATGGCGGCACGGACAGCGGGGACGGGGGCACGGACGGCGGGGACGGGGGCACGGACGGCGGGGATGGCGGCACGGACGGCGGGGAAC
>DDSR01000103.1:0-7955 GCA_002343455.1 Deltaproteobacteria bacterium UBA2385
CACCCGCCCCCTTCGCGCGACCCCCTTCCGAGGATCATCGTGCTCCCAAGACCCTCTCCGCTGATCCTGACGCTTGGCCTGCTGGCCTGCAACCCGGACAGCAACCTCAACATCCTCACCCCGGTCCTGGTCGCGGCGCCGACCTCGCTGGAGTTCGGCGGCGTCGTGGTGCCCTACGACGCGGCGCTGGAGCTCCAGCTCATCAACGCCGGGCGGGCCACCCTGGAGGTCTCGGCCATCGAGGTCGCCTCGCGCGACGCCGTCTACACCATCTCGCCCGCGGTCCTGGAGCTCGCCCCCGACGAGAGCGCCGCCGTGCTGGTGACCTTCGAGCCCGCGACCTACCTCGACTACGGTACCGAGCTGCTGATCCAGTCCAACGACCCCGAGGCGCCCGTCGTCCGGATCCCCATCGTGGCCGAGGGCATCGACGGCCCGGTCCCCGAGCTGGACATCGACCCGGTCTCGGTGGACTTCGGGACCGTCGTCGCCGGCTCCACCACCCAGTCGCTCTTCACCTTGCGCAACACCGGCACGGGCCCACTGGAGATCCTGCCCGAGAGCGGCCTGTCCGACGCCAGCGTCTTCCGGCTGATCAGCGACCCCGCCGGCCGCACCATCTCGCCGGGGGGCGACTTCCCGGTGATCGTCGAGTACACCCCGACCACCTCGCTGGGGGACTGGTCCCGCTACACCGTGCAGAGCAACGATCCGCTGGTCCCCAGCGCCGATGTGCTGCTGATCGGCAACGGCGGCGGCGAGTACAACTACCCGGTCGCCGTCATCGACGCCGAGGCGATCGTGGCGCCCCTGACGACGACCACCTTCGACGGGACCGGCTCCTACGACCCCGAAGGCTACGAGCCGCTCAACTACGCCTGGACCCTGATCGACCAGCCCACGGGCAGCCAGACCAGCCTCAGCGACGGCAGCGCCTCGGCCCCCTCGATGTTCATCGACGCCGCCGGGACCTACACCCTGGTCCTGCAGGTCGAGAACACCATCGGCGTGAAGAGCGAGCCCGCCACCCACATCATGCTGGCCCAGCCCGAGGACGAGCTCTACATCCTGCTCTCCTGGAACACCGGCAACAGCGACCTGGACCTGCACCTGCTGCGGGACGACCCGGCCAACTGGTTCGTCGATCCCGACGACGCCTGCTACTGCAACCCCAACCCCAACTGGGGCGAGTCGGGTAGCGCCGACGATCCGGTGCTCGCGCTGGACAACCGGGTCGGGTACGGCCCCGAGAACATCAACATCGAGTCGCCCGCCGACGGCGAGTACTACATCCGGGTCCACTACTACCAGGACCTCTCCGGCGGCACCACCGAGGCGACGGTCTCGGTCTTCCTCTCCGGCGAGCTGGTCGACTCCTGGTCCCGGGTCATGTCGCGCAACCAGATCTGGGACGTCGCCGTCGTCAACCTGCCCGAAGGGCTGGTCACGCCCGAGGCGACCGACAACTACAGCTCGACCCGGTGGGACTGCGAATGAGCACCTCTCTCCTGCTCCCCCTGCTGCTCGCCTGCGGTGGCGATCAGAACTTCCAGCGGCTCTCCCCGGACATCGCCTGGGCTCCGGGCAGCCTCGACTTCGGGCAGGTCCGCTCGGGTCAGGAGGGCGCCCTGGTCCTCCAGATCGTCAACGCCGGCGACGGCAGCCTCAACGTCAACGGCATCGGCATCCAGCCCGAGCTGGCCTCCCTCAGCCTCAGCCCGCCGACGCTTGAGCTGGGGACGGGAGAGGCCGGCGAGGTGATCGTCACCTTCGCCCCGACCGAGCTGGGCGTCGTGCAGAGCGAGCTGATCATCGGCAGCAACGACCCCGAGACGCCCCTGCTGAACATCCCCATCAGCGGCGAGGGGATCGAGGGCGGGCCCGACATCCAGCTGGACACCACCGCGCTCGACTTCGGCACCGTCAGCGTCGGCCAGACCAGCAGCCAGGTCTTCACCATCGAGAACCGGGGTGACGAGGACCTGGAGATCTTCACCACCGGACAGCAGCAAGGCTCGGGCGCCTTCGACCTGCTGAGCGACCCGCGCGGCCAGGTCATCCCGGTGGGCTCCAGCTACAGCGTGCTGGTCAGCTACGCCCCGACGACCGAGGACGGGGACAGCGGCAGCCTGTCCATCCTCAGCAACGATCCCGACTCTCCCTCGGTCCTGGTCAGCTTCGACGGCAACGGGGGCGGCGCCACCTCCTACCCGGTGGCCGTCATCGTCGCCCCCGACCAGGTCCTGCCCGGCGAGGTCGTCACGCTGGACGGCTCGGGCAGCTACGACCCCGACGACAACACGCCCCTGCTCTACCGCTGGACCCTGGTGGAGCAGCCGGAAGCCAGCAGCACCTCCCTCTCGGTCTCCGACACCGAGCTGAGCGAGCTCTGGCTGGACACCGCCGGGACCTACACGGTCGGCCTGCAGGTCGAGAACAGCCTCGGCGTCAGCTCGGCGACGGCCCTGCACAGCGTCGCCGCCGTGCCCGAGGACGACGTCTACGTGCTGCTCTCCTGGGCCAACAGCGACGCCGACTTCGACCTCCACCTGCTGCGCAGCGACGGCACGGCCCTCTTCCAGAGGCCTGACGACTGCTGCTGGTGCAACAGCAACCCGGACTGGGGCGGGACCGAGGAGTCCAACCCGCGCCTGATGCTGGACGCCGAGAGCGGCGGCGGGCCCGAGAACATCGTGCTGCCCGAGGCGGACGACGGCGAGTACTTCGTGCGCGTCCACTACTTCCAGGACGACGGCAGCGGCGAGACCGAGGCCACCGTGCGCATCTTCGTCGAGGGCGAGGTGGTCGATCAGTACCGGCGCACCATGACCCACAACCAGGTCTGGGACGTCGCCTATGTGCGCTGGCCCCAGGGCTTCGTGATCGAAGAGAACGCCGACCCCTACGCCAGCCCCGCGCGGAGCTGCGTCGACTGAGGCGCTCAGCCCAGCTCGGGCCGGATGCCGCGCAGGATCCAGGTGCAGGCGTCGGTCTCGCGGATGCGCTCCTGGTCGCTGCACAGCTCGACGACGGCCGAAAGCAGCTCGACCACCCCGACCCGCAGTCGACCTTCCCCGGCGGTGCCCACGACCTGCGGGCCCGACATGACCAGGACCCGCACCGGCAGGTCCAGCTGGCCGGTGGCCAGGTCGACCCCCTCGACGCCGAGGATCTCCTCGATCGCCAGGTGCTCGCCCAGCTCGGGCAGCAGCATGTTGCGGGTGCGGCTGCCCGCGCGGAGGATGAGGTTGCCCCAGTCGAAGCCGCCGTCCGCGCGCTCGTGTCCGGTCGGGCGGCCGCCCATCGCCCGAGCCCGCGCGGCCCCCACATGGCAGCCCGTCAGCACGCCCTCGCGCAACAAGGTGACGGGGAGAGGCGCCACGCCCCGGTCGTCGAAGGCCCGGGTCTTCAGGGCG
This sequence comes from Deltaproteobacteria bacterium UBA2385, assembly GCA_002343455.1. GTDB lineage: Bacteria > Myxococcota_A > UBA796 > UBA796 > UBA2385 > UBA2385. The sequence goes on from DDSR01000103.1 coordinate 3,417, forward strand.
CCCGAGAGCGAGGCGTCGTCGATCAGGTGGATCCGCCCGCTGCCGATGCGCTCCCCCATCTTGCCCGCCAGGAAGCTGCGCCCTTCGGCCATCGCCTCGGCGGAGAAGGCCGGCATCAGGGCCGGCAGCAGGCGAGCGACCGCCCCGGGCCCCAGCAGCAGCGCGCAGTCCGGGGGCGCGGGGACCGCGGTGCGCTGTACGAGGAGCCGCCGGGCGATCTCGACGCCCAGCGGGACGCTGGCGACATCGGCGAAGTGCCGGCTCTCCAGCCGCTGCGAGGACTCCAGCCCGGTCTCCCGGTCGCGGACGAGGCCATCGATCGAGAAGAGCGTAGAGGCCTCGTGTACGTTGAGGCCGTTGCTGCAGTGAAACACCCGGGTGCGCTGCTCCTCCAGGTAGGTGAAGCGCACGGCCTCGACCTGGGGGCCCAGGCCCTCCACGCTCTGGGCGAGCGCGTCCATGCGGTCGGCGTCCTCCATGGTGGGCACGCGCAGATCGCAGATACCCAGCCCCCGCTGGGGCACGTCCAGGCGCTCGGGAGGCCCGCCGAGCGGATCGGGAGTGGCGAGCCCGGCGCGCCCGAGCGCCGAGCGCGCAAGGTCGGCGAAGCCATGGGGCGAGGGGTCCACCGCGGTGGCCACCCCCACCCCGCCGCGCTCGTCGCGGACCCGCAGGTGGACCCGGGTCTCGGCCTGGCTGCGGCCGCGGAGCCGCCCGGCGCTGCCCTCTTGGAAGACCCGCCGGACCACCTCGTCGACCAGCACCTCGACGTCGCTGGCGCCGCTCTCGCGCGCCGCGAGGAACAAGGAGAGGGAGAGGGCCTTGGCTTCGCTCATGGAGACTCCGTAGGGACCCGGCCCTGCTGCTTCGGCCGCGCGGTCCGGGGTTATCGTAACCCTCCATGACCCGCCGACCCCTCGCCCTGCTCCTGCTCGCCCTCGTCCACCTCAGCTCGGCCTCCTGCGCCCGGGCCCGCCAGCCGGAGGCCCCGCCGCCCTCGCCGCGGGTGGTGGCCGTCGGCGATCTGCACGGCGACGTCGAAGCCGCGCTGGCCGTGCTGGCCATGGCCGGCCTGGTGGACGACTCCGGCGCCTGGATCGGCGGCGACACCGTCCTGGTGCAGACCGGAGACACCACCGACCGCGGCCCCCGCAGCCTGGGCGTGATGGAGCTGATGCGCCGCCTGCAGGCCGAGGCCGCCGCGGCCGGAGGAGAGGTGCACGCGCTGCTGGGCAACCACGAGGCGATGAACCTCAAGGGCGACTGGCGCTACGTCTCCGAGGCCGACGTCGCCGAGTTCGGCGGGCTCGATGCCCGCAAGGCGGCCTTCGCGGCCGACGCCCCCATCGGGGCCTGGCTGCGCGCCGCCGACACCGCCGTCGTCGTCGATGGGGTCGTCTTCGTCCACGGGGGGATCCGCCCGCAGTGGGCCGCCCTGGGAGCGCCCGGCATCTCCAAGGCGGTCCAGGCGGCGCTGGCTGGCCAGGCCAGCCCCGAGATCCTCGGCGACGAGGGCCCCCTGTGGTACCGCGGCTACGCCCTGGCCCCCGAGCCGGTCGCCTGCGCCGAGCTCGGCGAGGCCCTGGTCGCCCTGTCGGCCCGCCGGATGGTGGTCGGCCACAGCACCCGCAAGGACGGCCGCATCGCCTCTCGCTGCGGAGGCCAGCTCCTCCTGATCGACACCGGGATCTCCGCCCACTACGGCGGCCATCGCGCGGCGCTGGAGATTCGACAGAATGACGCCAAGGCGCTCTACCCCGAGGGCCCGGTGGACCTGCCCGACCCTTGAGGCGTCGGTTACGGCGGTGCCCTCGCAGTCAAGGCCTCCCGTCCTCTTCCGGAGTGATCACCATGCCTCTCCTCGCCAAGATCGAACGTTTGAAGCAAGAAGCGGCCCGCCGCGTCCCCCCGGCGGGCGTCTCCACCGAGCTCTTCCAGGCCTTCGTCAACGCCAGCGTGGTCCACCTCCGGGCGCCCTTCCTCTCGCGCCACTCCGAGACCGAGTGTGTCGATCTGCTCGCTTCGGCCTTCGAGAGGGCCTTCTCCTACCAGGGCCCGACCCCCAGCGTGCAGCACCGGCTGGACGGCAACGTCCTCAGCCTGTGGTCGATCATGCCCGACCAGTCCTTCGTGGTGGACACGATCCACCTGATGCTGCGGCGAAAAGGCTGGGAGTACCTGGCTGGCTTCAACCTGATGGTCGCCGTGGGCCGGGCCGAGGATGGCAGCATCCGCTCGGTCGATGGCCCGGGGGACAAGCTGGAGAGCATCACCTGGCTGATCGCCGAGGTCCCGGACACCTCCACGGTCGAGAGCTCCGTCTCGGTCCTGACGGGCAGCCTGCTCCTCTGTCAGGCCCTCTACACCGACTACCAGCCCAGCCTGGACCTGCTCAACACCCAGGCCAAGGCCCTCTTCGCCATGGCCAAGCGCGCGCCCGAGCTCGCCGCCGATCTCCGCGAGTCCGGCGACTTCCTGAAGTGGCTGGTCACCGACAACTTCGTCTTCATGGGCCTCGCCGTCGACGACAAGCACATGGGCGTGCTGCGCCCGGAGTACAACGCGCTCTGGGATGGCACCAGCGCCGAGCAGGGCTGGCTCGACGGCCCGATCGTGGCGGTGCGCAAGGGCCAGCTCGAGTCCCGGATGCACCGCGCCGGGCGGGTGGACGAGATCCGCGTCCAGATCCCCTCGGTAGAGGGCGCGCCGGGCAAGACCATCATCATCCAGGGCCTCTTCACCTACCGGGCGGTCACCCAGCCCAGCCGGCACATCCCCTGGCTGCGGCGCACCCTGGCCAGCATCCTCGCCAAGCAGCACGCCCAGCCCGGCAGCTACCCCTACAAGGGCGTGTCCAACGTCTTCGACTCCCTGCCCACCGAGTTCCTCTTCACTGCGACCGAGGCCGAGATCAGCTCGGTCATCGATCGCGTGATGGAGGCCGAGCAGCAGCAGGACGCGCGGGCCCACCTGATCCAGCGCCCCGACAGCCCCAGCACCTTCGCCCTGGTCGCCATGCCCAAGGGACGGTGGAGCGAGCAGATGCGCGAGCGCCTGCAGCAGGTCCTGGTCGAGGCCACGGGCGCCACCTACAGCGACCACGGCGTCTTCATGGGTCGCTTCGACACCATGCTGGTGCACTTCTACATGACCGGCCGGCGCCGCCTCGAAGAGAGCGACATCGACGACACGGTCAAGGCGCTGATCGCCATCGCCACCCCCTGGATCGACCGCCTGTACTGGCACATCGTGCAGACCGAGGGCTCCGCGCGGGCCACCGAGCTGGTCTTCCGCTGGGGAGAGGCCTTCGACGCCGAGTACCGCCGGGTGACCTCGGTGGAGCAGTCCCTGCGCGACATCCAGCTCCTGGACAGCATCGCCGGCGGACGCACCATCGCCGCCAGCGTCTTCCTCGATCCCGAGGGGCGCCCCAACCTGCGCATCTTCCAGCACGCCGACATCCTGCTCTCCGACATGCTGCCGGTGCTCGACAACCACGGCCTGATCGTGATCGATCAGTACGCCAACGACGTCCGGCTGGCCAACGGTCAGCACATGACGCTGGACACCTTCCGGCTGAAGGGCGCCTGGGGGCTCAGGAACGAAGAGCTCGTCGCCCGCGCCGAGATGCTGGTGGACAGCATCGAGGCGGTCTTCTCGCAGCGGGTCGACAACGACCTGCTGCACCGGGTCTGCCTGCGCGCCTCGGTCCCCTGGCAGGGCGTCGACATGGTGCGGGCCTACCTCGGCTACGCCCGACAGATCGGCCTGGGCTACACCTTCGCCCGCTACCAGGAGATCCTCCTGGCCCAGCCGGCGATGGTCCACAGCCTGTGGGAGCTCTTCCAGGCCCGCTTCGATCCCGCCGCCAGCGGCGACCGCGCCTCGACCTACGCCGCCCTCTCCGAGCGCTGCCAGGACCAGCTCCGCGGGATCGACGATCACGACCAGGACATCGTCTTCCGGACCCTGTTCAACCTGATCGACAGCACCCTGCGCACCAACTTCTATCGCCAGGACCGGGTCGACTGGTACATCAGCCTCAAGCTCGACCACGCCCGCATCTGGAACCTGCCCGAGCCTCGCCTGATGGTCGAGATCTACGTCCATCACCGGGTCGTCGAGGGCCTGCACCTGCGCGGCGGCCCGATCGCCCGCGGCGGCATCCGCTGGTCCGACCGCTCGGACTTCCGGCGCGAGGTGCTCGACCTCGTCAACACCCAGATGGTCAAGAACGTGCTCATCGTGCCCGAGGGCGCCAAGGGCGGCTTCTTCCTCAAGAAGAGCGTGGCCGACCGCGACGAGCGCCGCAAGCGGGCCGACGACATGTACGAGATCCTCGTGCGCGGCATGCTGGACGTCACCGACAACATCGTCGACGGCGCCGTGGTCCCGCCGCCCCAGGTGGTCCGGCACGACGGCGACGACCCCTACCTGGTCGTGGCGGCCGACAAGGGCACCGCCCACCTCAGCGATCGGGCCAACCGCCTCAGCCGCAGCTACGGCTTCTGGCTGGACGACGCCTTCGCCAGCGGCGGC
>DDSR01000103.1:8087-19146 GCA_002343455.1 Deltaproteobacteria bacterium UBA2385
CCACGTCTTCATCGACCCCGACCCGGACACGGCCCGCTCCACGGCCGAGCTGCGCCGCCTCTTCGACGAGGTCAAGGGCTGGGAGAGCTTCGACACCTCGATCCTCAGCAAGGGGGGCGGCATCTTCAGCCGCCGCGCCAAGAGCATCAAGCTCTCGCCCGAAGCCCAGCGCATGCTGGGCTCCCTGCAGGAGGAGCTGCACGTCGACGCCGTGATCCGCCTGATCCTGCGCATGGACGTCGACCTGCTCTGGAACGGCGGCATCGGCACCTACGTCAAGGCCAGCCACGAGACCCACGCCCAGGCCAAGGACCCGACCAACGACGAGCTGCGCATCAACGCCGACGAGCTGCGCTGCCGCATCGTCGGCGAGGGCGGCAACCTGGGCTTCAGCCCCGCCGCCCGCATCGAGTACGCCCTGGGCGGCGGCCGGATCAACACCGACGCCATCGACAACTCCGGCGGCGTCGACATGTCCGATCACGAGGTCAACCTCAAGATCCTGCTGTCCATGCCCCTGGCCAGCGGCGCGATGGACATGGACCAGCGCAACACCCTGCTGGAGAGCCTGACCGAGGTGGTGGCCGAGCAGGTGCTGGCCAACAGCGACACCCACGGGCGCCAGCTCTCCTTGGACCAGCTCCGGTCTACCCGCGATCCGCTCTTCTACTGGCCGACCATCCAGTGGGCCTCGGCCCGCGGCGGCCGCAGCGCGGCCTCCTTGACCCTGCCCGGGCACGAGCTGCTCAAGCACCGGGCCGTCGCGCGCCAGGGCCTGACCCGGCCCGAGCTGGCCGTCCTCCAGGCCCACGTCAAGATGCACGTCTTCAAGGACCTGATGAAGGAGGACCCGGCGCTGATCCCCGACTTCGACGGCCGGGTCCGGCGCTACTTCCCGGCCGAGATCCAGTCGCAGCTGGGCGAGTGGATCGGCCAGCACATGCTCTACCGCCACATCGGCATGACCGTCGTGGCCAGCGAGGTCTGCGGCGACGCCGGCGCCGCCTTCTTCCCCAGCGTCATGGAGCTGACCGGCGCCTCCGCGGCCCAGACCGCCGCCGCCTGGATCCGCGCCATGGAGCTGGTGGACGGCGCCTCCCTGCGCGAGGAGCTCCGCACCGGGGCGCCGGGCGAGGAGGCGCGCTACCGCGGCTGGACGGCCCTGACCGAGGCGGTCCTGCCCCTGGTCGGCACCTGGCTGGCCCCCGGCGAGGCCCCCGCTGGCCCCGACGAGATCGCGGCCGCGCGCCGGGTCCTGGCCCGCCTGTCCGCCATCCGCGGCTCGGCCCACCTCGACCGGATCGAGCATCGCAGCGCCTCCTTCCGCACCCTGGGCATCCCAGCGCCGCTCTGCAACCGGCTCGCCGTCCTGGGCGAGCTCAGCGTCGCGCGCGAGATCGCCCTGCTCAGCCTGGGCGAGGGCGCCTCGTCGGACCAGGCCTCGCTGGACAACGCCATCGTGCGCTACCTGGCGATCGGCGAGGCCAGCCGCCTGCTGCCCTCGATCCGGGCCCTGCTGGAGCGCCAGACCCAGGACCGCTGGGATCCGGTGGCCATGGGCATCCTGCGCAACCGCTACATCCTGCTGATGCGCCAGCTCTTTGCCCAGGTGCCGGTCGGCGACGACGTCAAGCTCGGCATCGACCGCCTCGCCCAGAACCTCTCCCGCGTCGGCACCGGCCCCCTGGCCAGCCTCCAGAACGAGATGGACCTGATCCTGGGCGACGACCCGGGCCTCGCCACCCTGCTGGTGGCCGAGGAGCGGGTCCGGGCCTGGCTGGCGCGCAACCCGGCCGCCTGAGCCCGGATGCGGCACTGGATCCTGCTCCGCCACGGCGAGAGCCAGGCCAACGCCGACGGGCGGCTGGCCGGGCAGCTCGATGTGCCCCTGACCGGGCGAGGCCGGGAGCAGGCGATCGAGGCCGGACGCGCGCTGGCCCGCTGGCCCCTGGCCCAGGCCTGGAGCAGCGATCTGCGCAGGGCGGAGGACACCGCCACCCTGCTGCTGGAGGAGTGGGCGAGGCTGCGGCAGGAGACCGCCCCGACCCTGCAGCGCGATCCCGCCCTGCGAGAGCGCAGCGTCGGGGACTGGGCCGAGGAGTCACGCGAGCGGCTGCGGGCCGACGGCCGGATGCCCTCCCTGACGAGCTGGTCCCTGGCTCCCCCCGGCGGCGAGAGCCAGGGACAGCTCGCGCATCGGGTGATCCCGGCCATGGCGGCGATCGAGGCGCAGTTCCCAGGCTTGGACGGTGCGATCCTGGTGGTCACCCATGGCGGTGTAATTCGAGTGATCCAAGGGCTGCTGGAGGGAATGGATCGAGAGGCCATCGGGTTCTTTGGGATCCACAATGGTGATCCCATCCACCTTCATCTGTCAGTGAACCGTTTTTCTTCGCTCTGCCGTGCACTGTTGCCGGAAACGTTGTAGACTCGACCTCAGGTAGAGCCTTGACAGGGCAACACCTGAGGGCGCCCGCCCTCGTGAGCAACCCCGCAGGCATTCCGCCTGCACCTGGAGGAAATGATGAAGCGCATTCTCGCGACCCTGGCCCTGATGGCCCTCCCCATGACCGCCTCCGCCGGCGTGGGCTTCACCGCCCACCAGGAGTCCAAGTACTCGGCCCGCGGCTTCTACTTCTCGCCGATGAACCTCCCCACCCTGGACATCACCAACGAGGGCCTGGTCATCCAGATCAACGCCCTTGACCTGCTGGAGGCCCTCAACAGCGAGCAGGTCCACCTCGGCGGCGCCGTCTACAAGACCGTCAAGAGCGGCGCCATCACCGACAGCTGGAAGGGCGTGCTCCAGCCCGGTGGAAACCTGGACATCGTCACCAACTTCGACTTCGACCCGATCAACCTCGCCCTGACCGGCCAGGCCCGCATGGGCATCCAGAAGGCCGACGCCTTCGGCTTCGGCGTCTACGTCGTTCCCGGTGTCGGTGTCGGCTACGTCGCCGACGAGCTGGAGATGATGGTCTCCGGCGGCATCCAGGTCGCGGCCTGGATGAAGTAGTCCCAGCCCGCGCTTCTCGGCTGCGACACCGGCGGCCCGCGTCCCCCCCGACGCGGGCCGCTCTTCGTTTCGGGCGGGCTATAGCGGCGCATGAACCTCCTCCTCGCCAGCGCCTCCCCCCGCCGAAAGCAGCTCCTCCTGGCCGCGGGGGTGTCGCTCAGCGGCATCCGGGCGCCGGCCATCGACGAGAGCCCTCGCCCCGGCGAGCGCCCCCTGGCCTATGTGCGGCGCATGGCCCGCGAGAAGGCCCTGGCCATCCTCGCCGAGGAGCCCCTGCTGACGGCGGACACCGTCGTCCACCAGGCGGGCGTCATCTTCGACAAGCCCCGGGACCCCGAGCACGCCCGCCAGCTGCTGTCGGGACTCTCCGGCCGCTGGCACCAGGTCAGCACCGCCTGGGCCCTGCGCCAGCCCGGTGGCGACCCCCAGGTCCGCGTCTGCACCAGCCGGGTCCTCTTCCGCCACCTCAGCCCCGCCGAGGTCGAGGCCTACGTCCTGTTGGGCGAGGGCGCCGACAAGGCCGGCGGCTACGCGGTCCAGGGCCTGGGCGCCTCGCTGGTGGACCGCGTCTCCGGCAGCTACACCAATGTGATCGGCCTGCCCCTGCCGCAGGTCCTCGAACACCTCGCCCTGGCGGGCATCCATCCCTCCGTAGAGCTGCCATGAGCCCTGATCCCGACACCGACTCCATCGCCTCCCGGGTCGCCCTCGTCCAGGCCCGCATCGACGCGGCCTGCGCGGCCGCCGGGCGCCCCCGCAGCAGCGTCCGGCTGCTGGCCGCCACCAAGACCCGCACCCCCGAGGAGATCGCCGAGTGCGTGCTCGCCGGGGTCGACCTGGTCGGCGAGAACCGGGCCCAGGAGCTGCGCGACAAGCACGAGGCGGTCGCCGCCGCCATGCCCGCGGGCCACCCCGCCCCCGAGTGGCACTTCATCGGGGCCTTGCAGCGCAACAAGGTCAAGTATGTCGTGGGCCGCGCCGTCCTGGTCCACGCCGTCGACTCCCTGAAGCTGGGCGAGGAGCTCTCCGCCCGGGCGCTGGAGCTGGGCGAGCCGATCGGCGTGCTGGTCGAGGTCAACACCGGCGGCGAGCAGAGCAAGGCCGGGGTGCCGCCCGAACAGGCGCTCGACCTCGCCCGCGCCCTGCAGGCCCTGCCCGGGCTGCGCCTGCGCGGGCTGATGACCATCCCCCCCGACGTGCCCGAGCCTCGCCCCTACTTCCAGCGCCTCGCCGAGTTGGCCGCGCAGGGTCGGGACCAGGGCCTGCCCCTGGACGAGCTCTCGATGGGAATGAGCGGAGACCTCGAGGCCGCCATCGACAGCGGCGCGACCATCATCCGGGTCGGGACCGCCCTCTTCGGACCCCGCAGGGCGCGTCCGGCCCCTTGACGGGGTTTCGTCGGTGATTCGATTCCGTGCGTCCACGACGGCTGCGGCGGTGAACACACCTGCCCGGCCCCCATCACACCACGGAGGCACCCATGTTCCTGAACCTGGCACCCCTGCGTCGCGACCCTGTGCTCGCGGCCTTTGATCAGCTCCTCGCCGACACCACCCGCCGGGCCCCCTCGACCGCGGTCCGTGTCAACGGCTACCAGACCGACGAGGCCTACATCCTCGTCCTGGAGACCCCCGGCCTCAGCTTCGATCAGATCGAGGTCAAGGTCGAGAACGGTGGGCTCAGCGTCCTCGGTCGGGGCCAGGCGCCCTCGCAGGGCGAGCAGCGCCTCGTCCACCGCGAGCTGCCGCACTCCCCCGACTTCAGCCGCCGCTTCAGCTTCGGCGACGACGCCGACCTGGAGCAGGCCAGCGCCGAGCTCAAGGACGGCCTGCTCAGCATCCGCATCCCTCGTCGGCAGCCCGGTGCGCGTCGTATCGCCATCGTGGCCGCCTGAACCTCTCACCAGGACGGAGACCCCCATGAACCCGAAGCAGACGATCCGACCCACCCAGCTCCCCGTCGACCTCTACGAAGGCGACGACCAGATCACCGTCCTCGCCCGCCTGCCCGGCGTGCGACCCGAGGACCTGGAGGTGCGCCTGGAGGGTGACCAGCTGACCGTGTCGGCCACCCGCCACGAGCCCGTGCCCGCCGGAGAGGGGGACCACCAGGCCCGCGCCCTCTTCCGCGAGCTGGGAGAGGCTCACTTCAGCCGACAGATCCGACTGCGCAGCCCGATCGACGCCGACGGGATCGAGGCCCGCCTGGAGCTCGGCTTGCTGCAGCTCCGCCTGCCCAAGGCCGCGGCCGCCCGGCCCCGTGTGATCGAGGTCCGCGCCGGCTGACTCAGTCTGCGCGGATGACCTCGGCGACGGCCTCCCAGTCGCTGAAGCCCACGTTCACGGCGTGGATGCGCAGATCGGGCCCGACCACCACCCAGGTCGGGTACCCGAAGCTCTCGCCGGTCGCCTCTTCGGCGAAGTCGGGGAAGAGGGCGTAGGCGAAGCCGAGGTCCTTCAGCACCGGCCCCGAGGGTTCGTAGTCCTCGACCCAGGAGGCGTAGACCTCGGGGTCGGGCTCGTCGAAGGGCGCCGCCAGGCCCGCGCCCAGCAGGTTGACGACCATCACCTCGACCCCCTCGCCGGCCATCTGTTCGACGAAGGCCTCGGCCGAGGCGGCCATGCTGCGGCAGGGGCCACAGTCCGGCTGGGCGGTGTCCAGCACCAGCCAGCGCCCGTACAGATCCCACAGCGCCAGCCTCTCCGAGCACTGGTCCACCAGGCGCACATTGGGGAAGACCGACCCGATGCGCAGATCGTAGTCCAGCTCCAGGTCGCCCGGATCGGCCTGGGACCAGCCGCAGGCGTAGGGCTCGGTCCGCGCGGGCCAGGGATCGGGCAGCAGCAGCTGGGTGTCGAGCCACCAGGCCATCATGCCCTCGGCCTTCAGGGTCATGATCCCGCCCGCGGCCAGCTCGTACTCGCTCTCCCAGGCCAGGCCGGCCCCCTCGGGAGAGGCCAGCTCCATGGTCGTCAAGGCGCTCAGGGCCCGGGTGTTCCCGCTGCTGCGGAAGAACTCTCCCTGCTCGGAGATGCCCCAGGCCTCGCCCCGCACCTCGGTGCTGTCGGGCTCGAGCTGCTGGTGGCAGTCCAGGCCGTCCAGCATGGTCGCCTCGCCCGGGAAGATGTGGCTGCACTCGGGGCAGAGGTAGTCCCGGTCCAGGGCCTGCTGCCCCTGCCAGGCGCGGGCGTAGCTGCAGTCGAAGTAGCCGGCGGCCTCGGCCTCGGCGTCGAACTCCAGGGTCCAGCGGATCTCGCCCTCGGCCCGAAAGCCGGGGATGCTTCCCTCTTCGGTCGGCGTATCGGTGGTGCTTCCACCGTCGCCGCCCGTGTCGACCTCCTTCGGGGAGTCGGGATCGCAGGCCAGGAGGAGGAGGAGCAGAGTCATGGAGCCTCGGGGGATGCCAGCAGGATAGCCCGGAGGCTCGCATCCAGGAGCTTCTCATGACCTTCACCATCCCCGCGCACATCCCCGCTGACGCCCTCGTCGAGTGTGTCCCCAACTTCAGCGAGGGCCGCGACCCCGAGAAGATCGCCCGCATCACGGCGGTCATCGAGGCCGTGCCCGGCGTGCGGCTGCTGGACGTCGACCCCGGCAAGGCCACCCACCGCACCGTCGTCACCTTCGTCGGCCCGCCGGCCGCCGTGCTGCAAGCCGCCTACGCCGCCATCGGCCGCGCCGCCGAAGAGATCGACATGCGCGGCCACACTGGCGAGCACCCGCGTATGGGGGCCACCGACGTCTGCCCCCTGGTGCCGGTCCGCGGCATCTCGATGGAGCAGTGCGTCGAGCTGGCGGGCATCCTGGCCCAGGCCGTCGGCGAGGGCCTCGACATCCCCGTCTACCTCTACGAGCGGGCCGCCCGCCGCCCCGAGAACCAGGACCTCGCCCGCGTGCGCAGCGGCGAGTACGAGGGCCTCGCCGCGCGGCTGGTCGAGGGCGGCGAGGATCGACCCGACTTCGGGCCCGCCGTCTGGAACGAGCGCCTCGCCCGCACCGGCGCCACGGTGATCGGCGCCCGCCCCTTCCTGGTCGCCTTCAACATCAACCTCAACACCGTCAACGAGCGCAAGGCGATGAAGATCGCCGCCCTGCTGCGCGAGAAGGGCATCTACCGCAAGGACGACAAGGGGCAGATCATCCGCGACGAGCAGGGCCGCGGCATCCGCGATCCGGGGCTGTTCAAGGCGGTCAAGGCCATCGGCTGGACCATCCCCGAGTACGGCCGCTGCCAGATCTCGATCAACTTCACCGACACCGCGGTCAGCCCGCTGCACGCCGTCGTCGACGCCGCCCGCCGCCTCGCCGACCAGGAGGGCCTGGTCGTCACCGGCTGCGAGCTGGTCGGCCTCACGCCGCTCTCCGACCTGCTGGCGGCCGGCCGCCACTACCTCTCCCGCCAGGGCCAGAACCCCGGGGCGCCCGATGGCGAGCTGATCGAGGTGGCCATCCAGTCCATGGGGCTGCGCGAGCTGGGCCCCTTCCGGCCCGAGGAGCGCATCCTGGAGTACAAGCTGGGTCGGGACGGCGCCCTGGTGGGCAGCACCGTGCGGGCCTTCTGCGACCAGCTCGCCAGCCGCAGCCCCGCGCCGGGCGGCGGCAGCGTGGCCTCCCTCTGCGGCGCGCTGGGGGCCGGTCTGGCCGCCATGGTCGCCCAGCTCACCACCGGCAAGGCCGGCTACGAGGCCGTCTGGAGCGAGTGCGACTCCGCCGCGGTCCAGGCCCAGGCCCTGCGCGAACAGTTCTTGAGCGACGTCGACGCCGACACCGCCGCCTTCGACAAGATCATGGCCGCCTTCGCCCTGCCCAAGGGTGACCCCGACGAGAAGCGAGCCCGCAGTCGCGCCATCCAGGCCGCCACCCGCGAGGCGATCGAGGTGCCGCTGCGGGTGCTGGAGCGCGCCGTGCGGGCATTGGACCCGGTCGAGGTCGCCCTGACGGGCAACGACAACGCCCGCAGCGACGCCGGCGTGGCCGCCCTGGTCCTGCGCGCCGCGGCCGAGGGCGCCTGGTACAACGTCGCCATCAACTTGAGCGGCTTCAAGGACCCGACGCTCTCGGCGGAGTTCCGCGCCCGGGGAGAGGCCGCCATCGGCGTCGTCCGCCAGCGGACCGAGGCCATCTCCGCCAAGGTGCGGGCGGACCTGGGGGCCTGAGCCTCCTCCGCGCTACCCTCAGCGGCATGCTGTTGCTCCTGCCCGCGCTGGCCCTGGCCTCCTCCTCGGTCGTCGAGGTCGAGCAGGGCCGCCTCGCGCGGGTGGGCGAGCGCCTGGGAGAGGCGACGGTCGCCCGCATCGAGCAGCACCCCGAGTTCGATCGGATGCACCTGCAGCTGGATCAGGGTGAGCAGCTGACGGTCGAGCTGAGCCTCTTCCGAGGCGGAAGCCCCGCCTGCCAGCACCATGGCTTCGCCCTCTTCCCCCGGCTCGACCTCGCCCCGGAGCTCGCTCCCGCCACGGCGGCCGCGCCGGTCGCCACCCTCTGCGAGCGGCTGGAGGCGTCGGGAGCCGAGCTGGACCTGCGCGACATCCGCAGCGACGCCTCCAAGAACAACGAGCGCCCCTCGACCCCGGCCGGCGGCAGCGAAGGGCAGCAGATCCACATCCCCAGCGCCCAGACGGGGGTCTTTCGGCCGCTGCATGTCCTCCTGCTGGGCATCCTGCTGCTGCTGCCCCTGTCCCGACTGCGGCCCTCGCTCGCCCCGCTCCGCGACGGCGTCGGCGTGCTCGCCGTCGCCCTGCTCGCCCGCCTGCTGCTGTCTCCCCGCGGCATCCTGATCGCCCCCGACGCGGGCTTCGAGAACATCGTGCTCTCCTGGGGCCTGCACGCCCCTCACCCGCTCTACAGCGACGCCTTCACCGCCCTGCACGCGCCGCTGCAGCGGCTCAGCGGCTACGACCCCGAGCTGCTCTTCGGCCTGCACCTGCTGCTCTCGGCCCTCAGCGCGCCGCTGCTGTGGCTGGTCGCCTCGCACAGCTTGCGCGAGCGCTGGGAGGCCCTCTTCGCCGGCCTCTCCCTGGCGCTGCTGCCGGTCGCCTTGCGCCTCGCCGGCAGCGAGCTGGCTCATGTGCCGCTCGCCTGCTTCGAGCTGCTGGCGCTGCTCGCCGCGCTCAACGGCAGGAGCTCCCTGCCCTCGGCCCTGCTCAGCGCCCTGGCCACGGCCTTCGCGGTCCACCTGCGGCCCGAGGCCATCCCCTTCGCCGCCCTGCCCGCCGCCATCCTGCTGCTGGGGGCGCGGGAACACCGTCGCCTGCTGCTTCCCCTGGCCCTGCTCGTCGGCCTGGTCCTGCACCGGGCGCTGGACCTCCCGGCCTTCGAGGACCAGGGTCCCATCCGGCTCTCTGCCCTGATGGCGCCCGAGTTCTGGGTCCAGGCCATGCGCCCTCGGCTCGGACCGCCCATTGGCACCGCCGCCACCTACCAGGTCTTCCTCGACCTCGCAGCGACGCCCTTCCTGCTCCCCCTGTTGACCCTGGCCGGGCTGGTCCACGGCTGGCGCAGCAACCGCGCAGCCCTGCTCCTGGGTCTGAGCTGGGCGGCGCTCTGCATCGTCCCGGTCCTGTCCAAAGCCTGGCCCGACCTGGACGCCTGGCGCCTGCAGCTCGCCGGCCAGGCCCCGCTGCTGCTGCTCGCCGCCCTGGGGCTGGGCCTGCTGCCCCGGCTGCGCCCCTGGCTGCTGCTCACACCGCTGCTGACGCTGCCGCTCTACCTGACATCGATCCGCGAGCGCTGGGCGGGGATGGAGGAGTGGCGTGCCATGAACGAGCTCCTGCCCTCCCTGCCCGCCGGCAGCCGGGTGCTCTTCGCCGACCACGAGGTCCATGCCAGCGCCTTCGCCCAGGTGGGGGCCCTGCTCCAGCACCGCGCCGGACTGGAGCCCTGGTGGCTGCCGATGGGGCCCTTCATCGAGGCCCCCGACCCCGGGGCCGATCTCTTCGCCTGGGAGGGGCTGACCTGCCGCATCGAGCGCCTGCCGGGCCGCCGGGTCGACAACGACGCGACGGTCAACGCCTGCCTGCGCCTGCGCGAGCGCTGCACGCTGACCCCCTGGCAGACCCGGCCGGTGCCCAGCCGCTCGGACGCCGACCTCCGCATCCCCGAGGGGAGCGAGGTGGGGCTGTACCGCGTCGACGGCTGCCGCTGAGCCCTGCGGCGTCGCCAAAAAACCTCACCCACGCGTGAGGTTTCCTCTTCCTTTCCGCTACCCTCACGTTAACGTAAGGGTCCAAGCACATGGCCACCTCCACCTGCCAGAACCCCTCCCCCGCCGCGACGGCCATCCAGGACGCCGCCCGCAAGGTGCGTGAGGGTGAGCTGCTGCGGGTGGGGCAGCTCGCCGAGCGCAGCGGTCGCTCCGTGCGCGCCCTGCACCTCTACGAGGAGCTGGGGCTGCTCAGCCCGGCGGGCCGCACCAAGGGTGGCTTCCGCCTCTACGACGAGAGCGCCCTGCTGCGGGTCGAGTGGATCGACCGCCTCCAGGACCTGGGCTTCTCGCTCAAGGACGCCGCGGAATTCCTCGGCGACCTGCGGGGCGAGACCAGCGGGCCGGCGGCGATGCAGGCGCTGCGAAGCTTCTACCAGGCCAAGCTGGCCGAGACCCAGGCGACCATCCAGCGCCTGAGCCTGCTCCAAGCCGAGCTCTCCGACAGCCTGAAGTACCTCGACGGCTGCCGCAGCTGCGACGACCAGACGCCTCGCCAGACCTGCCCGACCTGCACCAGCGCCCCTCACCACGGAACCGTCGCGCCCGCGATGGTGGCCGCCGTCCACGATCCTTCCTGACCCCTCACCCGGAACCTCCCATGGCCCCCAAGCTTCCGATCTACCTGGACAACAACGCCACGACCCGCTGCGACCCGCGGGTGGTCGAGGCGATGTTGCCCTANNGGCAACGCCGCCAGCCGCAACCACAGCTTCGGCTGGGCCGCGGAAGAGGCCGTCGAGCAGGCCCGTGAAGAGGTGGCCGCCCTGATCGGCGGCACCGCCAAGGAGATCGTCTGGACCAGCGGGGCGACCGAGTCCAACAACCTCGCCATCAAGGGC
>DDSR01000103.1:19180-48301 GCA_002343455.1 Deltaproteobacteria bacterium UBA2385
CAAGGGCAAGCACCTGATCACCGTCACGACCGAGCACAAGGCGGTGCTGGACTCCTGTCACGCGCTGGAGCGGGACGGCTGGGAGGTGACCTACCTCGACGTCAAGCCCGACGGCATCCTCGACCTCGACACGCTGCGGGCGGCCATCCGCCCCGAGACCACCCTGGTCAGCGTGATGCTGGCCAACAACGAGATCGGCGTCATCCAGCCCGTCGCCGAGATCGGGGCCATCTGCCGCGAGCACGGCGTCATCTTCCACTGCGACGCGGTGCAGGCGACCGGAAAGGTGGCCATCGACGTCAACGCCATGAACATCGACCTGCTGTCGATCTCCGGCCACAAGATGTACGGCCCCAAGGGCATCGGCGCCCTCTACGTGCGCCGCGCCCGCCCCCGCGTGCGCCTGCAGGCGATCATCGACGGCGGCGGCCACGAGCGCGGCATGCGCTCGGGCACCCTGCCGGTCCACCAGATCGTCGGCCTGGGCAAGGCCGCCGTCTACGCCAAGGAGGACCTGGACAGCGGCAAGATCGACGAGCAGCGCCGGTTGCGCGACCGGCTCTGGGCTGGCCTGCAGGAGAACCTCGACGAGCTCTACATCAACGGCTCGATGGAGCAGCGCCTGCCCAACAACCTCAACGTCAGCTTCGCCTACGTCGAGGGCGAGGCCCTGATGATGGCCATCCGCGACATCGCCGTCTCCTCGGGCAGCGCCTGCACCAGCGCCAGCCTGGAGCCCAGCTACGTGCTGCGGGCGCTGGGAGTCGAGGCCGAGCTGGCCCACACCTCCATCCGCTTCGGCCTGGGCCGCTTCACCACCGAGGAAGAGGTCGACTACGCCATCGCCCTGCTGACCGAGAAGGTGCGCTGGCTGCGCGAGATGAGCCCTCTCTACGAGATGGTCAAGGAAGGCATCGACCTCAAGTCCATCCAGTGGGAAGCTCACTAGACCCCCCTCCTCCCCCCCTCTCTCGAACCCTTCGGAGCACCCCATGGCCTACAGCGACAAGCTCATCAACCACTACGAGAACCCCCAGAACGTCGGCAGCCTCGACAAGGCGGACCCCGAGGTCGGCACCGGCCTGGTCGGCGCGCCGGCCTGCGGCGACGTGATGAAGCTGCAGCTCAAGATCAACGACGAGGGCATCATCGAAGACGCCCGCTTCAAGACCTTCGGCTGCGGATCGGCCATCGCCAGCAGCTCGCTGGTGACCACCATGGTCAAGGGCATGCACGTCGAGCAGGCCGAGCAGATCAAGAACTCGGAGATCGCCGCCGAGCTCTCCCTGCCCCCGGTCAAGATCCACTGCTCGGTGCTGGCCGAGGACGCCATCAAGGCGGCCATCGCCGACTACCGCAAGAAGCGCGAAGCGGCCCAGGCCTGAGCGGGCGGGTCCGCCTCGACCTCGATAGAATGCCCTCAAGGAGCCTCCCATGGCCGTAAGCATGACCGAAGCGGCGATCCAGCGTGTCGTCTCCGTGCGAAAGCGTCGCCAGACCCCCGAAGCCATCCTCCGCGTCGGCGTGCGCGGCGGTGGCTGCTCCGGTCTGGAGTACTACGTGGACCTCGTGCCCGAGCCGCAGCCCAAGGACAAGATCTTCGAGTTCGAAGGCCCCGACGGCAAGATGGTCCTGGCCGTCGATCGCAAGAGCTACCTCTTCCTGAACGGCTCCGAGCTGGACTTCAAGAAGGGCATGATGCGCAGCGGCTTCGAGTTCACCAACCCGATCGCCAGCCGCTCCTGCTCCTGCGGCGACTCCTTCTCGATGTGAGCTGCTGGCGCTGTCATGAGCGGGTCGGCGGACCGGTTTGCGCCGGCTGTGGAGCGGTGCAGCCGCCTCCGGTCGAGCCCGATCACTTCGGGGTGCTCGGGCTGGAGCGCCGCTGGACCCTCAGCGTCCAGGAGATCGACCAGGCCTGGCGCGATCGCAACCGGCTGGTGCACCCCGACCGCTTCGCCGGCAAGGGCGCGCTCGAGCGGCGGATGAGCCTGCAGTGGACCGCGGCGATCAACAGCGCCCGGAGGGCCCTGCGCGAGCCGGTCAGCCGCGGCTGGTACCTGGCGACCGGGCAGGCCCGACCCCGGGACGAGGGCGGCGTCCGCCTGGACCCCGACTTCCTGGAGCAGGTCTTCGAGTGGCAGATGGAAGCGAACGCCGACCCCCAGGGCGTTCAGCAGCAGGCCGAGACCGCTCGCCAGCGGGTGCTGGCCGACCTTGACCAGCGGCTGAGCGCATGGGAGCAGGGCGACCGCAAGGCGCCTCCTGCCGGCGTGGAAGAGCTGCTCTCCCAGATGAAATACCTCGACAACCTCGCCCAACCGGGCTGACAGGCCCAACCGGGCCGACATGGACGACAGAATGAGCCGCAACATCGGAATCGACCTGGGCACGACCCACTCCCTCGTGGCCGCGGTCATCGACGGCAAGGCCCGCTGTCTGCTGGACGAGGACGGCCAGGCCCTGGTCCCCAGCGCCGTGCGCTTCGAGGGTGAGGCGTTTGCGGTCGGGGCGCCCGCCCTGGCCCGCGCCCACATGGACAACGGCATCACCTTCACCAGCTTCAAGCGCTTCATGGGCCGGGCCCCGCAAGAGGTCGCCGAAGAAGCCAAGGCCTTCGGCTACACCCTGGTGCAGGGCGACGATCGGGTCATCCGCTTCCAGCACGGCGAGCTGGTCTTCACCCCCGTCGAGCTCTCGGCGATGATCCTGCGCGAGCTCTGGCAGCTCGCCGGCGAGGTGCTGCTCTCGCGGCCCGGCGGCGTGGTCATCACCGTGCCCGCCTGGTTCGACGACGCCCAGCGCCAGGCCACCCGCGACGCCGCCCGCCTCGCCAACATGGAGGTGCTGCGCCTGCTCAACGAGCCCACCGCCGCCGCCATCGCCTACGGCCTCGAGAAGGGCGTCGACGGCCAGAAGGTCGTCGTCTACGACCTGGGCGGCGGCACCTTCGACGTCAGCATCCTGGAGCTGAACCAGGGCCTCTTCCAGGTCCTGGCCACCTCCGGCGACACGCGCCTGGGCGGCGACGACTTCGACCAGGCCCTCGCCCATGTGGTCAAGGCCAGCCTCAGCCTGGGGGACCTGGACGGCATCCAGTGGCGGATGCTGGTGCGGGCCGCCGAGCGGGTCAAGCGCGAGCTGACCCTGGCCGACAGCGCCACCCTGAAGGTCGAGCTGGGCGGCGTCGAGCACCAGATCGAGATCAGCCGTGAACAGTTCGACGAGCTCATCCGCCCGATCGTGGATCGAACCCGCGGCAGCATCGAGCGGGCCCTGGCCGACGCCGGCCTGAAGCCCCGTGACATCGACGAGGTCGTGCTCGTCGGCGGCTCGACCCGCGTCCCCCTCGTCCGCAGCTTCGTCAAGCAGCTCTTCAACGGCAAGGAGCCGCACAAGGAGATCGACCCCGACCAGGTCGTCGCCGTGGGCGCCGCCATGCAGGCCGACATCCTCTCCGGCGCCAGCCAGCTCACCGATGATCTGTTGCTGCTCGACATCCTGCCCCTCTCCCTCGGCATCGAGACCATGGGCGGCGTGGTCGAGCGCATCATCCCGCGGGTCAGCACCATCCCGGCCACCGCCAGCCAGACCTTCACCACCCACGTCGACGGACAGACCGCCGTCGACATCCACGTCGTCCAGGGCGAGCGCGAGATGGTCCGCGACAACCGCAGCCTGGGCCGCTTCCGCCTGACCGGCGTCCCCCCGATGCCCGCCGGCGTGCCCCGGATCAAGGTCGAGTTCACCGTCGACGCCGACGGAATCCTCTCCGTCTCCGCCAGCGAGAAGTCCACCGGGGTCCAGGCCAGCATCAAGGTCGAGCCCTCCTACGGGCTGTCGGACGACGAGATCGAGGCCATGCTGGAAGAGGCCATCGACAAGGCCGAGGAGGACTTCGACGAGCGCCTGCTGATCGAGGCCCGGGTCGAGGCCGAGGGGGTCGCCCACGCGCTGAGCAAGGCGTTGGAGAGCGACGCGGCGCTGCTGCGCGGCGAGGAGGCCACCGCCCTGCCGGCCCTGCTGGCCGAGCTGCGCGAGGCGATCGCCGGCACCGACCGCAAGCGCATTGGCGGCCTGACGAAGAAGGTGGATGAACAGAGCGCGCCCTTCGCGCAGCGGCGGATCGAGCGGGATCTCAGCCTGGCGTTGGAAGGCCGGAGCGCGGCGGAGGTCGGTGAGGCGCTGGGGGTGGAGTAGGGCGGTCAGTCCACCCTCGAACGGAGCCAGGTGTCCCGATCCAGGCGGTACTCGACCGCCGGGCCCAGCTCGTCCACGAAGTCGCGGTGCCAGCGCATGCCCAGGCGCTCCATGACCCGAATGCTGCGCGGATTGCGTCGATCCGCCTCGGCCCGCACCTCGGGCACATCCTCCCGGCCGAATCCAGCGTCGAGCACGGCGGTCGCTGCCTCGGTCGCCAGCCCGCGACCCCAGGCCCCTCGCAGGAAGCGGTAGCCCAGGTCCGGGACCTCGCCCGCGAGCAGGCGGCGGAGGCCGCACCAGCCGACTGGCGCGCCCTCCTCCTCGACGAGCAGGCGGCCCATGCCGAAGGGGTATTGGCGGCTCACCAGGTAGTCCACGACACCAAGGGCCGCGTCGATGTCGGCCAGAGGCCCGTCGCCGACCCAGCGGATGACCTCCGGGTCGGCGTTGAGCTCGATGAGGAAGCCCGCATCTGCGTGCGTGACGGGCCGGAGGCGGAGGCGGGGGGTGGAGAGGTGGAGAGACATGGGCAGCAGGCCTGGGAAGAGGCGTGCGTAGCAGCCCGAGCTGCGCGAGGCCATCGCCGCGCCTGACCTACCCGCAGCCGCTCGTGTCGCATGTCACGGAGCTCAGCCCGGTGCCGTCGTACTCCACCGTACCCGAGATGTCCGGGTCGGCTTCGGTGCCGAGGTCGACGTCGATCCGCTCCAGGGTCTCTCCCTCGGCGGGCAGCCAGTAGATCGGTCCGCCCTCGACCCGGTCGTTCCAGCTCGTGTCGGACAGGAGCAGATAGCCGTCCACACCCACCGCGTTGGCGTCGAGGCTGCCGCCGTCCCAGCGGAGTCCACCGCCAAGCCAGAGCAGCCCCCCGACGAACTCGCGACCGCAGGAGTAGCCGGAGCAGTACAGATAGGTCTCGATGGTGTTGCCGGAGACCTCCAGGTTCGACGCCACCACATCCCCGGCGACCTCGAAGAGCGCCAGCGAGCCCTCGGCGCCTACTCCTGAGCTCGAGCTCACGATCTCGTTGTCGCTCACACGGACATCCTCCAGGAGGAGATCCCCTCCCACCTCGATGCCCGTGGCTACGGCTTCGTTGACGGCCGAGTGGCTGCCGCTCCAGCAGCCCATGTCCAGCTCGGTCACCACGGTGCGGATCAGGCTCAGATCCCTGGTGACCCTCAGGCCCACCTGGTTGCATGAGGTGGAGTAGGTCTCGCCGAAGGTCGTGACGATGCCAGTGAGGCGGCTGTCGGTCATGCTCAAGGATCCGTCGATCTCGGCGACGACCGTCGACATCACGCCCGCGGTGGTCTCGCCGAAGGTGACGTCCTGCATGCGCAGCTCGGCCCCGCCCGCGTCGCTGCGCACGATGACACCCGTGGTCCCCGAGGTCGAGTGCGTTCCGCCCACCAGGCTGAGCCCCTCGACGTCCACGCGGGCCCCCTCGTGGTCGAGGACCAGGGCGGGCCTGGAGCTCCAGGTCACCGTGTCTGCACCCGGCCCCCAGACGCGGACGTGGTCGGTCTGTACGGTCAGCGAGAGCCTGTGGGTGCCAGGGCACAGGGTGAGCGCGGAGTCTTCCGAAAGGACCAGCGTCCCCTCGTGAACGACCTCCTCGACCGTCGCGCAGGCGCCTCGTCTCCAGAGCCCGCCGGTCTCGGGGCAGTCCAGGGGCGGGCAGGACGTGGGGTCCGTGTGCACGAGAGGATCGCTGTCGTCACAGTCACAGCTGTCCGCGACCCAGCCGTCGGCCGGGCAGCGCAGCTCGACATGGCTGCCGTCGCCGTACCCATCGCCATCGGCGTCCCGCGCGAGCGACTCGTAGAGCGCTTCGGGGTCGAGCTCGCCATCGCAGTCCTCGTCGACGCCGCTGCACAGCTCTTCCGCGCCGGGATGAATGGCGGAGTTGGTGTCGTCGCAGTCGCCCCAGATGTCCGTGTACCCAGAGGGCGCGTCGCACTCCTCGACGGTGGAGCTGTCGTCGCCATACCCGTCGCCGTCGGTGTCCGCGTACCAGGTGCTGGGCTCGCAGTCCGTGCCGGTACCCCCGTCGCTGCCCGTGTCGACGGGCCCGCCGCCTCCTCCGTCCGCGTCGGTCTCCCCAGACCCGGTGTCCTTCTCTGAGCAGGCGGAAGCGAGGCCCAGGGCGAGCAGAAGCGAAACGAACCGCGCGGCGAGAGGAGCGCGAAGCATGGGACCTCCGTGTGGTATCGTGGAGACTACCAAAGGCTCCACCCAGCGAATCAAGCGAAGCGCCGCCCCCGGCCAGGTCCTTGGACCGGCCCCGCTCCCGATCGCGTTACTCTCCGCACCCCCATCCACCCGGAGACTCCCATGGTCATCTGTCCCTACCTGAACTTCGACGGCACCACCGAGGCGGCGATGCGCTTCTACGCGCAGGCCCTGGGCGGCACGCTCAGCGAGATCCACCGCTTCGGCTCCATGCCTGGCGCGGAGCTCCCCCCCGAGCTGCAGAGCCGCGTGATGCACGTCAGCATCACCCTGCCCGGCGGCGGCATCCTCATGGCCTCGGACACCATGCCCGGCATGGGACCTCCGCACAGCCTGGGCACGAACTTCTCCATCTCCGTGCACCCGACCAGCCGCGACGAAGCCGACCGGGTCTTCGCCGCTCTCGCCGTTGGGGGGCAGGTCGGGATGCCCCTCGCCGACCAGTTCTGGGGCGACTACTACGGCCACCTCACCGACCGCTTCGGGGTGCAGTGGATGATCAACTACAATGCGCAGGGGCCTGCGGCAGCCTGACCTTCAGGCGGCCTGACCCTCAGGCAGGCGGACGGGGGCGTCGGGGTGGCGCGGGGGGCTCAGGGCCAGGGCCAACGAGCCACAAGCTCCTGTGTTCCTTCCTCGACAACCCCTTCTCCGGCCTCGTAGACCCGGCTGGCGTAGGCTGAAATCGAGCCTCCGATCCCGTCCTCGCCCTTCCCAGCGGAGGAGACATCGACGTTGACGCCGTAGTGTACGCCGTCCCACTCGGTCGGATCGACCTCCATGGGCATACCGCTGCCGCCCAGGTCCTCGTGCAGCACGTCGACGGTGAACGAGATCCGGGTGGCCACCCGGACCAAGGCGCGATCCGACAGGCCGAGCGAGAGGGCCCCATCAGCGGTCGAAGCCGACCATGCGAAGGGCAGCGACATGTACGAAGGGCAGAGCGCCTCGACGTCGACGATCTCACCGTCCTCGGCGACCCAGGGCTCGCCGGTCCGGCTGTCAAGAGCCTCGGCGGTCATCCAGGAGGGGTCGCCGTCCTCCTCCAGCTCGCCAAACAGGACCGTGGTCTCTCCGGTCCACTCCCACTTCAACATGGTGGAACGGGGACCCACGGTGTTGGCGAGGACCTCGGCCGCGGTGAAGCCGACGCCGGGATCCTCATTCATGCCCAGCGCATTGGCGCTCCACTCGCAGGCCAGCCGCGGGCCGGGGACAACGGGTGCAGCGGTGTCAGCGGACGTCGTTCCTCCGCCATGGACGCAGGCGATGACGAAGAGGAGGGACATCATCGGGTCTCCTGGCGATCGAGCAACCCTACCCTCAAACTCCCCCGCCTCGAAGACCACCTCGGCGTTGGCCTGGTAGTCGCGATCCTTCTCGAGCTCGACGGTCTTGTCGACGCTGACCTCGTTCCATTCGACGCGGATCGTGTACAGCCCCGGGTCGCCGACGCCGTCGTCGCCGCAGGCGACGCTGGGCTCTGGGCCACTGCTTTCGGAAGCCCGACAGTCAGCTCGGCCATTCCCTCGCGGCGGCCCGCGCCGCCCAGGAGACCCCGTGAACCACGCCGTGCGGACACCACACCTGGAGGGTCAGCGAAGGTGGGCGGCCACCTCGGCCGCGGCGCGAACGCCGGACAGGCACGCTCCCTCCATGAAGCCCTGCCAGGAGTAGAACGAGTCGGTGTGCTCTCCCGCGAAGAACACGTTGCCCACCGGAATCCCTTCGAGGTCGGCGATCTCCGTGAAATAGCCGGGGTGGTTCGACGTGTAGCTGCCCCGCGCGAGCGGGTTCTCGGGCCAGGCCTCGATATGGGCGAGGTACTCGCGGCGCCCGGTCAGCACGGCGGCGTCTGACACGCCGGGGATGAACGCCTCGAGGCCGGAGAGGAAGTCGCCCACCTGGGCGTGGAGGGCGCGGGTGGTGAGGGCCGCTCCGCGGGCACCGCCGGCGTAGTCCGTGAGCACGCCGCGGCTGCTCGTCGCGTTCGAGGGGTTGGTCTCCCAGGCGACCTGCACGTTCGCGAGGTCCGCGTATACCGAGCCGTTCGACCCCACCGCCTGCCATGGGCGCGATGAGAAGCCGATCATCGTCTTGGCGTTGGTGCCGTAGCGGAGCTCGTTGATCGCGTTCGACTTCCAGTCTGGCAGGTCGAGGCCGGTCAGATCGCAGCGGCTGAGCACGCTGAAGGGCACAGCGAATATCACGGCGTCGAAGGTCTTCTCGATGGTGCGGCTGCCGACCTGGAACGTCAGCCGGACCCTGCCGTCAGACGCGGTGGTCGCCGCGACCAGCGTGTAGCCGTACTCGATGGCGCCCTCGAAGCGGTCGGCGAGGCCAGTCGCGATCTGATCGTTGCCACCGACGAGGTGGAACCTCTCGTCGCTGAACACGCCGAACGGGGCGAAGTGGGCGCGCCGATCCGCGTGGATGAACTGGAGGAATGAGAGCGAGCTCTGCTCCTCGATCTCGCTTCCGTATTCGCCCACATACGCCGAGCGGATCACCTCGGTGATGAGGTCGCCGGCGCCCCGGGTCGAGAGGTAGGACCCGAGATCGAGCAGGTCGAGCTCGCGGTCGGCGTCGGTGTAGGCCAACGCGGTCGGCGCACCGACGGTTCGCAGGTCGTCGCGCATGGCGTCCACGAGCACGCGGAACTCGTCCACCACATCGGCCTCCGTGTGGAGGGAGCCCCCGAAGTAATAGAGGACATCCCCCTCCTCCTTGGTGAGGTCTTCCGTCTCGAGGCCGAACTGCCGCGCGTAGTGGCGCATCGTGGTGTGAAGCGTGTCGATGAGCTCGCCACCGCGCTCCGCGGTCTGGCCGGGGAAGAAGCCGGTCAGCGACGCACAGCGCCCGCCGACCCGCTCGCCGGCCTCGAACAGGGTCGGTACGATCCCGGCGCTCTGGAGCTCGTCGGCGGCGACAAGGCCCGCCAGGCCTGCGCCGACGATGGCCACCTCGGAGGTGGCGCCCGTCTTGCGCGCGGCCCGCGCCAGCCCCGGCGTCATCAAGCCAGCCCCCGCGGTGACCGCCGCCTGCACGAGGCCACGGCGCGTCGGGGCCCACAGCCCGCCCGCTCGCGCGAGATCCGTCGCCTCGCGCGTCGGGATGCCCTTCTGGTCGGCGGCGGTGGCGATTCGGATGATGCGGGAGAGGTGGTCGTGCCAGGGGGTGCGGGCCATCGAGGACTCCGGATGCGAGAGGGCCGCAATCATCTACCAGAAAAGAGTGCCTGTCCAGTCAAGACAGCGCTCCGCCACCCCGACACACAACCAAGCGGAGAGCGCCTCGGGAGAGGCGATGGTCTTCGAACGAATCAGGACTCTCAAGGCAATCAACGAGGGCAAGAATTGAGGGCAAAAAGTCGAACCTGTCTGTGACGATCTGGGGACTCGTGGGACCAAGAGCGCGGAAGAGGTGCTTCGCAGTGGAGTACCTCCTCCAGCATCTTCTCCCCCGCCCCTGTACGGAGATCCAACGATGACCCGCAGCATCCATTGGCTGACGACACTAGCCCTCCTCTCCCTGTTCAACAGCCTCGCCTGTGGCGACAAGGATGACGACAACGGTGGCGACGGCGGCGCCACCGGCGACGGGGGCGGCACCGGCGACGGCGGCACGACCGAGGACATGCTGATGTTCGACTGGCTGGTCAGCGAAGGGAACCTCAGCTACGTCTTCGGCACCTACGGGAAGGCCACCTACTGCGGCGCCTTCGAGATGGGTGCCAAGACGGGCTACGAGGATGTGCGTTGCACCGACACCGCATCCTACGTCTTCAGCATGAACGAGGACGGGAGCCTGCGCATGCAAGAGGCGATCTACGTTCATGCGATCTCCACCCAGAACCCCGACGGCAACTGGCCCTGGTTCGTCGACCACGGCTATGCCGGCTCCGTCATCTGGCGCCTCACCCCAGTCGACCCCGCCCTGACCGACGTGGATCCGACCGAGGCCGTGCTGGTCGAAGCCGAGCTGGTCGAAGGTGAGGGTCCCGACAGCTACTTCCCCTGGCTGGCCTCGCAGGGCCTCAAATCGTACATGATCCTGGCCCGCGGCCAGGCCGACGACGCCCTGCTCGACTGGAAGACCCGCGACTGGAATCCTGAGAAGAAGGTGTGGATGGAGTACGGAGAGACCTTCCCGGCATGGGCGATCGACGTCTACCCCGAGAACGGCGCTTTCTACGAGCGCAGTTGCGACGAGGCCAACCGAATCGAGGGCGCCACCATATCCGACGGAAAGGGAGGCGAGCTGGCCAAGGGACCCGGCTACTGCGCTCCCGCCTGCCGCATGTGGACGGAGACCAGCCCGGAGGGCGCCAATGACCTGCCGGTCTGTGAGGGCAACATCATGGACGAGTCCCCGCGCGCCGAGGCACTGATCGCGGAATAGCCAGCACGCCGGGAGGGTACGCCCCACGCGGGGTGTGCCCTCGACCGGCGCGAATCCGCTGCGGGTCAGGCATGGAAGGCGAAGAAACGACCCAAGACGTCGCGCGCTCCGCCCCCCTACCCCTCAAACTCCCCCGCCTCGAAGACCACCTCGGCGTTGGCCTGGTAGTCGCGGTCCTTCTCGATCTCCACGGTCTTGTCGACGCGGACCTCGTTCCACTCGACGCGGATCGTGTACAGCCCCGGCTCGCCCACCCCGTACTCGCCGCAGGCGGCGCTGGCCTCGGGGTTGGTGGTGCCGTTCTCGCAGGGCTGGAAGGCCGAGCCCTCCAGCGACCAGGTCACGACGGCGCTGTCGTCCATGTCGATCAGGATGACGTCGATCGGCCCCTCGTAGGCGGGGCAGGCGGTCAGCAGCAGCAGGGCGAAGATTGCGCGCATCGAGGGCTCCTCCGCCTGTAGCCATAGCCCGCCTGGGGTAGGGTCCGCCCATGCGCGTCCTGCTCGCCCGCCCGCCCCGCCGTGACTCCCGCGACGCGGGGCAGTCCGTGCCGCCGCTGGGCCTAGCCTACATCGCCAGCGCCCTGCGGGCCGACGGGGTCCAGGTAGAGCTGCTCGACGCCTACGTGCTCGGCTGGAGCTGGCGTCGCTTCGAGCAGCACCTAGCCCAGATGCGGCCGGAGGTCCTGGGCCTCTCCACCATGACCCCGGTCTCCGACATCGCCGCCCGGGCCGCGACCCTGGCCCGCCCGCATGTCGGCCGCATCGTCCTGGGAGGCCCCCACCCGACCGCGATGGGCGAGGCCGTCTTCGCCCAGATGCCCGAGCTGGATGCCACCGTCGAGGGCGAGGGCGAGGAGCCCGCGGTGGCCTTGCTGCGCTGGTGGCAGGGGGGCGAGGTGGGGCCTCCTCCGTCAGGGGTGCGGGTCCCCGGTCTCCCATTCACCCCGCACACGCCTCGCCAGCCCCTGGAGAGCCTGCCCTGGCCGGCCCGCGACCTGCTGCCCAACCACGCCTACCGCTACCTCTTCGCCACCCGGCCGGGCTTCGCCACGATCATCACCAGCCGGGGCTGCCCCTACCGCTGCTCCTTCTGCGACAAGAGCGTCTCGGGCAGCCGCTGGCGCTCCCGCCCGGCCATCGACGTGGTCGACGAGCTCCAGCACATCGAGCGGGACCTGGGGGTCGGCTTCGTCAACATCTACGACGACAACTTCACCCTCAACCGGCGCCGGGTGATGGAGATCAGCGAGGAGATCCTGCGCCGTGGCCTGCGCCTGCAGTGGAAATGCGAGGGCCGGGTCGACGGGGTCGACGCCGAGATGCTGGCCCTGATGAAGCGCGCCGGCTGCACCATGGTCGCCTACGGGGTCGAGAGCGGCAACGCCGAGACCTTGGAGCTGCTGCGCAAGGACATCACCGTGCAGCAGAGCCGCGAGGCCTTCGCCCTGACCCGCCAGGCCGGCCTGCGCAGCCTCGCCTACATCATCCTGGGCGCGCCGGGCGAGGGCGAGGCCGAGGTGCGCCAGACGATCCGCTTCTGCCAGGAGATCGGCGCCACCTATGTGCAGTTCTCGACGCTCTCGGCCATGCCGGGCACGCCGCTCTTCAGCTCCCATGGTGCCGCCGCAGACGTGAAGAACCCGGTCGACGGCGACCTCTCCCGCCCGACCGTGACCGATCTGCCTCCCGAGGCCCTCTCCCGCCTGCTGCGCAGCGCCTGGACCGGCTTCTACCTGCGGCCGTTGCCCATCGCCCGCATCGCCCACGACGCCTGGCGCAGCGGCAGCCTGGGCGAGGCCGCGCGAATGGGCCGGGCCATGGGACGCTGGGCGGTCCAGTGATCCTGCTGTTTCTGGCCTGCCCAGCGCCTCCGGTCGAGGAGGTCGAGGAGCTGAGCTGCGAGGCGGGTCCGACCCTCTTCGGGCGGCCCGAGGCGGCCACCGGGCTGAGCGAGGCGGAGTGCGGACCGGCCTGCTCCTGCGGCGGCGAGAGCTGGCAGGCCCCCGAGTACACCGAGGCCGACATCGCCGCCCTGCGGGCATGGGTCCATGCCGAGCCGTTTGAGCCGCTGCTGGAGGACCCCTACGAGAGCCCGGCGGAGCCTGCACCCGAGGCGGTCTGTGGCGTGCTCACCGAGGCCGACGGCCGCTACCGCCTCTCCAGCTTCGAGGACCAGGCCGCGCTGCAGGCCGCCGGCGCCGCCCTCACCCACACCGGCGGCTGCGGCCTCTGCTCGACGCTGACCGACCTCGCCGTCTACATCTCCGTCCCCGACCTCACCGAGCCCGTCCGGGCCTGCGGCCTGGAGCACCTCGGCAGCGAGCCCGCCGAGCTGGTCGCCTGCATCGAGGAGCTTGGTTTCACAACCCCCTGCGCCTGGATCTGGGCCTGGAACACGCTCAACACCCGCGAGCACTGCCTCGTGGAGTGCCTCGCCGCCCTGGAGGAGCCCTACAACCAGCCCGACGGCTCGCTCAACCCCTGCCTGCAGTGCGACGAGGACATCAGCGGCCCCGTCTTCAAGGCCGTCGCCGGCCGCACCCGCCGCAACACCGGCCTGCCCAACGCCATCTGCCGGCCGTGTGAGGATGTGGTCCCACTTGAGCACCACTATTGACACGACAACAGCCGGCGTCAGGTATTCGCAATTGCCATTTGATTCTGACCGGGAAATAGCAAAAGCGAATACCTGACGCCGCTGTCTTGACGGCGCAAGAGCGGCGCCCCTAGAACGTCAGCTCCAGCACCCACTCCTTGACCTGCTGGCTCTGCTCGCTGGTCGGCGCCAGGACCAGGTAGGCCTCGCAGTGGAAGATGGCCCGCTCCCGATCCCGGATCGGGCCGCGGTACAGCTCGCAGAGGCCCAGGTGGGCGCGGGCGTTGTCCGGGCAGTAGAGCGCGGCGGTCCGAAACGCGACCATCGCCTCGTCCCAGTCCTTCTGGCCGGCGGCCAGGACCCCCAGGTTCGCGTGGGCCTTGCAGTAGGTCGGGCTCTCCCTCAGCGCGCTGCGGAACGACTCCCGGGCCCCCCCGACATCGCCCAGGCTGGCCTGCGCGATGCCCAGGTTGGTCCAGGCGTCGAGGTAGCTGGGTTCCAGCTCCAAGGCGCGACGGTAGGCCTCGATGGCCCGGTCGAAGTCCGCCGCGAAGCGGTGCGCGTCGGCCAACCCGTACCAGGCCTGGGCCACCTCTGGCCCCCGGTCCACCGCCTCCTGCCAGAGCGCCACCTCGCTGGACCAGGCGCGGTGCCGGAGCTGGCTGAGCCCGCCCAGACCCAGGATCGCCGCCACGCCCAGACCCAAGGCCGCCCTCCCCCAGCGCTCGGGCACCGTCGCCCCGATCGCCAGCAGCAGCCAGAAGCCGGTCTGGTAGGCCCGGTGCTCGGCCATGTTCTCTTTCAGAGCCACGAAGGAGCTGCTGGGCAACAGGAAGAGCGCGCCGCAGAGCAGGGCCAGGCCCGCCAGCGGGACCTTGCGCCCCCAGGCCAGGCCCGCCAGGACCACGGCCACCCAGCCCCCCAGGGCCAGCCAGGCGCGGAGCCCCGCAGGGTCGGCGTCCGGCAGGTGGTGGAAGATCGTCTGGCCCCAGGGCAGCAGCCACAGCCGGAGGTAGTGCAGCCAGCTCTCGCTCTGGGTCAGGAGCTGGACCAGCAGGGGGCGGTCGACCTCCTTCGGCAGGAAGCTGGCGGCGTGCTGCAGCCGCAGCCAGGCGGCGAGGCCGATCAGCGCCGCGGTCGGCACCATCCAGGCCCAGCGCACGGACCGCAGGCGAGCGCCCAGGCCGCCCGTGGCGAAGAGCAGCTCCATCGCCAAGGCCGCCGCCGGGACCATCGCCCCGACCTCCTTGCTGCTGACCGCTCCCAGGAAGGCCAGCAGCGACGCGGCTCGCCAGGGGGTGCCGCGCTCGCCCTCCCGCTCCAGCCGCAGCGCCTCGGCCCAGGCCCAGAGCGAGAAGAAGGAGAAGAGCGCGCAGAGGCTCTCCGAGCGCCCGGTGATGTAGACGACGGCCTCGACCCCCATCGGGTGGGCGACCCAGATCGCCGCGACGAGGCCCGCCCGCAGCATCGGCTGCGAGATGCGGGCGAGGCGCAGCAGGCTCTCGGCGAGCAGGAAGGCCCACCAGGCGGCGAGGCCCGCCACCAGCAGGTTGCTGAGGTGGTAGCCCCGCGGCTGCAGGCCGTTGCGGGCGAAGTCGAGGGCATAGCTGAGCACCAGCAGCGGCCGCGAGACGTTGTAGGTCGCGATGGCCCGCCACTCGTCCAGGTCGCGCAGGGTCGCGTTGCCGACGACCTCGATCTTGTCGTCGTAGACGAAGGGGGAGTCCAAGGAGCCCTGCCAGACCAGCACCAGCAGCACGGCCAGCAGCAGCATCAGGACGCGGCGGACGACCCCAGCGCTCATCGGCTCTCCCTCTCGGCCAGCACCTCTGTGTAGAGCGCGTGGTGGCGCTCGGCCACTCGGTCGAAGCCCAGGTGTTCAGCAATGTAGCGCCGCCCCCGCGCGATCATCGCCTCGGCGGCCACACGATCGGCCAGCAAGGTGCGGATCCGCGCCCGCAGGCCGTCCACATCCCCGTGGCGCACCAGCAGGCCCGCCCCAGCCTCGGCGATCAGCTCCCCGCAGCCGCAGTCCTCGCCGACCACCACCGGGGCGCCGCAGAGCAGGCCCTCGAAGGGCACCAGGCCGAAGACCTCGGCCGTCGAGGGGTAGACCAGCACATCCGCGTCGGCCAGCAGCTCCAGCCGCTCCTCACCGCGCAGCAGCCCGCAGAAGCGCACGCTGGCGTGCTCGCCGGTCGCCTCCCCCCGCGTGGCCCCGGCCACCACCAGCACCGCCTCGCCCATGGCCCCGTCGGCGAAGGCCTCCACGAGGTGATCGACGCCCTTGCGGGGCGAGATCTGGCCCAGGTAGGCGACCAGCGGCCGCCCGTGCAGCCCATGGCGTTCGCGGAAGGTCCCCCGGGCTGGCAGGCGCTCGAACTCGCCCAGGTCGAGCCCGTTGGGGATGCGAACGATCCGCTCGGCGGCGATGCCCGCCTGGACATGCCGCGCGGCGTCCGAGGCGCTGACCGCCACGCAGCGGGCCGCCCCGCCCGGGATCCTCCCGGAGACCAGAAGATCCCACAGCAGCTTGGCCCCGACCTTTCGCTCGTGGCGGTGCAGGGTGCCGTTGGCCGTCAACACATAGGGGAGCTTCCTCGCCCCCGCGTAGGAGACGGCCGCGTTGTTGAGCAGGTGTCGGTGGCCGTGCAGGTGGACGAGGTCGACCGGTGGCAGCCGCTTCAGCGCGGCGTTGATCCCCAACGGGAGGAAGAGCTGGTGGCGCCAGGCCGCCCGGTTGGACAGGTTGCGGAGGGTGAGGACGGAGACGCCGTCGTGCTCTCGCTCGGCGCCGACCTCGGCTCGGCGGTGCTCGTCGAGGGCGTCGGTCGTCAGCACGCTGACCTGAAGCCCGCGGCGGACCAGGGCCCGCGAGAGCCCGTCGACGATGCGCGGGATGCCGCCGTAGGCCCAGGTCGGCGGGAAGTAGGGGGTGACCTGGAGGACGTGCACGGCCGACACAAGGGGAGGAGGAGCGCGCAGCCTACCCTCTGCGGGGCCGAGAGGTTGCGGAGCCGGGCGGTCCGGCGATTGACGCGCGCCCACGCCACCGATACGCTCGCCAGCCTGCCTACGGAGCCACGCGCCATGCCCTCGTCCGCCGCCCTCACGGCCCCCCGCGCGCTGCGCGCCATCCTGCTGGCCCCCCTGCTCGCCATCGTCGGCACTGGCTGCGGTCCGGACTGCTACTCCGCCTGTGCCAAGCTCTACCAGGAAGAGTGCAACATCAGCGCCCCGGGCCAGTCGCAGGACGATCTGCTGTCCGAGTGTATCGATGAGTGCCAGACCGCCCTGAAGACCCCCGGCGAGGTCGGATCCTTCGACCCCTTCCGCCCCCAGTCCAGCAGCAACGCGATCGCGATCGAGAACGACCGCCAGGCCGCCCTCTGGATGGACTGCGTCGACCAGACCTCGTGCGAGAACATCAAGGGGGATTCGGACGGCGATGGGGTCACCGACGGCCCCAAGATGTGCCTCCCCCACTTCTGAGCCCGCCCATGTACGCCCGCCTGGTCCTCCTCGCGCTTGTCGGGGTGTTCGCCGCCGCCTGCGAACCGACCTGCAAGCAGACCTGCCGCACCCTGATCGAGTGCGCCGAGGTCGACACGCCTCGCCAGGGGCTCGCCGATTGCCAGGCCTCCTGCGAGATCCAGCAGCGCATCTACGAGGACTGGGAGGACACGCAGAAGCGAGAGGCGATGGCCGAGCTGAAGCGCTGCGTTCAGGACGAGGAGTGCGAGGCCATCGCGGAAGGCGCCTGCTACGACGAAGAGCTGTTCGTCTGGTGAGCGGGGCTCCCGATCCGGATGAGCGCACCGACCCCGGTCGGCCGCGGCCTCGCCTGCTCTTCCTCCACACCGGCGGCACGCTCTCCATGGTGCGCCGCAGCCGGCCCGGCCCGCTGGAGCCCGAGCTCTACGATCGCTACGTGCTGCCCTATGTCCGCGGTCTCGAGGACCTCGCCGACATCGACGGGCGCGTCGTGGCCTCGATCGACAGCAGCGACATGGAGCCCTCCCTCTGGGAGCGCATCGCCTCCGAGATCGCCGCGGCCCGCCAGGACTACGACGGCTTCGTGGTGCTGCACGGCACCGATACGATGGCCTACACCGCCTCGGCCCTCTCCTTCATGCTGCAGGGGCTCGACCGACCCGTCGTCCTGACCGGTAGCCAGCGCCCGATCGCCGAGCTGCGCACCGACGCGCGCGCCAACCTCGTGCACTCCGCCATCTGCGCCACCCGCGGGATCAACGAGGTCGGGCTCTACTTCGGCTCCTGCCTCTTCCGCGGCAACCGCGCCAGCAAGGTCTCCATCCAGGACTACGACGCCTTCGAGTCGCCGGGCTTCCCTCCCCTGCTGCGGATGGGCGTGGACATCGTCCCGGGCGCGTCGCCGCTGAAGCCGACCGGCCCCTTCCGCCTTCGGACCGGCTTCTCGACCGAGGTGGCCGCCCTGCACATCATCCCGGGGACCTCACCTCGAGCCCTCGATATGCTCGTGGACAGCGGCTACGGCGCGGTGGTCCTGATCAGCTTCGGAGAGGGCAACCTCCCGCAGCTGCACTGGCCGGTGGCCATCCAGCGAGCCAGCGACAAGGGCGTCGCCGTGGTGATCGTCAGCCAGTGCCGCCAGGGCAGCGCCCGTCCAGGCCGGTACCGCGGAAGCGCCGCGGCGCGTGACGCCGGCGCGGTCTTCGCGGGCGACCACACCCACGAGGCGGCGATCGTCAAGGCGATGTGGCTGCTGGGCCAGGGCCTGTCCCACGCCGACTTCGCCGCCAGCTTCGCGGTGCCCATCGCGGGGGAGTGCAGCAAGCCCCGGGCGCGCTGAAGGCCCCGGCCCGCGTCTCGACTCAGCCGGCGGGACTCAGCCAGCGGGGTGGATGCGATCTCCCTGGACGCTCCAGCCGTGGGGCGGGTGGCTGGCCACCGCCTCCGCGGAATCCCCCAAGGACCAGCGCCGCTGGTGAAAGGCCTCGGCGATCCGCACCTTGGCCCGGTTGCTGTCCTCGTTCGGGTTGGCGAGCATGGCCAGCAACGCCTCGCGGAGGCGTCCGTCGGCGCCCTCTTGCGCCAACAGCGCATCGCAGGCCGCGTAGCGCACCCCCTCGTCCAGATCTCGCAGGCAGGGGGCAGCCCCGTCCACCACCCTGGGGTCCCGGAAGTCCGCCAGGTGAATGAGGATCTGCCGCTTCTTCTCGGGCTTGAAGGGATCGTTCTGGGCAGCGAGCATCTCCAGCAGCAGGCTGACCGCGGTCTCGGGGCCCTGGAAGTGCTCCACGATGCGCAGGGCCTGGGCGAACTGCTCGTGCGACCGGGCCCAGGTCGCCACCGTGTCCGCCACCCGGGGCCCCAGGTCCACCAGCAGCCGGTAGACGTTCTCCTTCTCGGCGGCGTCCTTCATCCCCTGCTCGTACTTGACGGTGAAGCGGTTGAGCAGGGCCTGGATCGCCTCGTCGGAGCCGTTCTCTGCCAGCCACTGCGCGCTGGCCTCGCGATCCTCGGCCTGGGCGTTGAGGTTGACCACGCGCTTGGCATGGCGCTTGAGCTGCGCCTCCTCGCCGCCGAAGAGGAAGTCGAGAAAGCCCATGGTTTCAGCTCCTGAGCGCGTCGAGGCGCCAGACTCCATGGTGGATGGGGAGTCGGGCCCGGTGCGGTCGCGAAGCTAATCGCCGCCCCTGGACCGGCAAGCCCGTGCCACCCCAAGCCAGCCCCGCAGCGCGACATCGGGACCCGCAGGGCTCAGGCCCGTGGCGATCTCCAGGCCGATCCGGGTGGGGCAGCGACCCTCGACGCCCAACGCCAGCTCTCCCTGGGCGGGGTTGCGGGGAGAGGCCAGGGTCCCCTGGGCCGAGGCATAGGCGTCGACGGGCCCCAGCGCGAGCGCGCCGGTCGAGCGCAGCAGGAGGCGGTCGTCCTGCTCCGCGTCCAACAGGGGGTTCCCCAGGATCTGCAGCCCGATGGCCACCTCCAGGCGGGCCGGACCCAGGGTACGACCCAGCTCGGCGGCGAGGGTGAGGTCCGCGGCCGGGCTGGCGACCCCGTCGATCCGAGGGCTCAGCGGCAGGCGCGCCCACCAGGCCAGACCCGGCTCCACCGGCGCGTCCGCGCCGCCGAAGGGCCGGAACCGCGACCCGAGCTCCAGCCCTTCCACTCCCGCACGACTCAGTCCCACCGGGCTGCGCGTGCCCGCGAAACGGGTAGAGCCCCAGACGGAGGTGGCGGGGTGAGGGGTCCACTGAAGTCCGAACCCGGCCAGGAAGCGGTCCGTCTCGGCGCCCCGGAAGACCGGGACTCGGCCCAGCTCCACCGCGATCAGCGACGTCCCCTCCAGCTCGGCGAGGGGCACCGCGCTCCACCGCTCCGGCGCAGGCCCAGCCCCGAGCGCGGGCACCGCAGCCATCACCCCAACGACCGCGGCAGTTCTTCGCAACGGGCGAACACTTCGTCGCGACAATGCACCAATGATGGCTCTTGACGAACGCATGACTTATCTTCTACACTACCATCCCGGCCTCTCGCCGACCTGGAGCCAAAATGCGACCCACGATGATCGCCGTCCTGCTTCCCGCCGCCCTGGTCGCCTGCAACGGCGACTCCAAGAATGGTGAGGACACCGCGGCTGAGTGCGAGGTCTCCGTGGCCAACGCGGGGCTCGACAAGAGCGCGCCGCTCGGCAGCGAGGTCAGCCTCAGCGGCGCCGACAGCGTGATCTGCGAGAAGTACCGCACCGGCGACAAGGCCAGCTTCGCCTGGTCCTTCGACCTCGTGCCAGTGGACTCGCGGCTGGGCAACAACGCCTTCACGGTCAACGGCAGCTCCGACGCCATCTCGACCGGGTTCACCCCCGACGTCGTCGGCGACTACGTCGTCTCGCTGGTGGTGACCGACCCCTCGGGCACCAGCAATGCCGACCTGCTGGTCGTCACGGTCGGCGGTGGCAACGCCGCGCCGGTGGCCTGGTGCGCCGGTGATGTCGCGGCCCGCACCGAAGAGCGGGTGGAGCTCGACGGAACGGGCTCCTTCGACCCGGAAGGCGCCGAGCTCGTCTACTCCTGGTCCCTGGCCACCGTCCCCGACTGCTCGCTGCTGACGGTCACCGACCTCTACAACGCCGACACGGCCACCCCCTCCCTCAGCCCGGACTGCGAGGGCATCTACCTCGCCAGCCTGGTCGTCTCCGATGGGGAGAGCTGGTCGGACCCTGACTACTGCGTGATCGACGTCTCCAACGGCAACCGCCTGCCCGAGGCCGAGGCCGGCGCCAGCATGGCTCTGCCCTTCTGCACCGACAACCCGATCAAGCTGAATGGCTGGGCCAGCTACGACCTCGACAACGACGCGCTCACCTACCAGTGGGCCGTGGTCGAGGTGCCCGAGGGCTCCACCGTCGACAGCAGCAGCCTCAGCGACCCGACCTCGGCCGAGCCCACGGTGGTCTGGGACCTCCCCGGCAACTACACCTTCGAGCTCCAGGTGCACGACGGCACCATCTGGTCCGCGCCGGACCAGGTGACCTACATGATCGCGGCCGCCTCGACCAACCGGGCGCCCGTCGCCAACGGTGGGGCCGATCAGCGGGTCGATGCCATCGGCGAGTGCAGCTCGACCTCCTATGTGTGGTCCTGCCTCGAGTGCCCCGAGACCAGCGTCATCCTCGACGGCGCCGCGACCTCGGACCCGGACGGGGACCCCCTCACCTATCGTTGGACCGCCGACTCGCGCGTCGTCAGCTTCTCCAACAACGCCTCGGCGATCACCGATATGATCTTCCCGCCGCAGGGCTCCAGCTTCGGCTCGGCCTCCGAGATGGAAGTCGAAGCCACGCTGACCGCCAGCGACTGCGAATTCTCAGACACCGACACGGTCCTGGTCACCTACACCTGCACGGGCGAGTACACGGGCGAATAAGCCCGGTACCCGTACACGGAGAACGCCCATGGCATTCGCTCCCTTGATGCTGATCCTGTCCGGCAGCCTCCTCACTGCTTGCGGTGACAAGGACGCCGACACGGCCGAGTTCGTCAATCGCGCCCCCGTGGCCAGCGCCGGGGCGGACGTCGCGAGCGAGGGCCTGAACCGAGTGGCCCTTGTCGGCACGGCCTCCTACGACCCCGACGGGGACGCGATCACCTACCACTGGTCCTTCGACCGGGTGCCGTCGGACTCCAGCTTGAAGAGCTCGACCACCGCCTTCGCCATCAACGACTCGGCCGAAGCGGCCGGCACGACCTTCGTCCCCGACGCCATCGGGGTCTATGTCGTTCAGCTCGTGGTGACCGACAACCAGGGCGCCAGCTCGGTCCCGGACTTCCTCGTGGTGGACATCAGCGGCGGCAGCGCCCCCGTGGCGGTGGCCGGCAACGACATCACCGGCTCCATCGGTGGCAGCGTCACCTTGGACGGCAGCAACTCCTACGATCCCCTGGGGTTGGACCTCAGCTACACGTGGAGCCTGGCCAGCGCCCCAAGCGGCAGCACCGTCACCACCCTGGTGGACTCCACCTCCGTGGCGCCGTCGTTCACCCCCGACGTGGGTGGGGTCTACGTGGCCGCGCTCCAGGTGCACAACGGCTTCCTGCTCTCCGGCACCGACACGACCTTCGTCTACGTCTCCAGCGGCGACCCGTCTCCCCCCACGGCGCTCAGCCAGGGCGACATCACCGACGCTCAGGACTGCCTGGACATGACCCTGGACGGATCGGCCTCCTACGATCCCAACGGCGATCCTCTGGCCTACAACTGGACCCTCCAGTCCAAGCCCGAGGGCTCCGCGACGGACAACTACAGCTTCGCCGATCGGCGGGCCGAGAGCACCACCTTCTTCCCCGACATCTCCGGCACCTACAGCTTCAGCCTCGCGGTCAGCGACGGGACGACCTGGTCGTCTCCCGACACCTTCACCGCCGTCGTCAAGGAGCGCTTCGCCAACACCCCGCCCCGGATCGACATCGGCCCGATCATCGAGGTCAGCGGCGGAACGGCGCTGTGCACCGAGGGCTCCTATGGTGCCTGGGAGTGCGGCTCCTGCGTGGCCGTGTCGACCACCATCGGGGGAGCGACGGTGATCGAAGACTCCGAAGACACCGACATCAGCCTGCTCTGGACGGTCTCCGAAGGCGAAGGCACCATCACGGGCTCCGACACCAGCCTCAGCACGACCGTCTCGCTCCGAGGCGCCGTCGCGACCGAGCCCGAGGTCTGCACGCCCAACTTCTTCCGCTTCCAGCTGGCCGCCACCGACTGCCCGCAAGAGACCAGCACCGAGATCGCCACGGTCATCGTGCAGTGCTGCGGTGAGCTCTACACCCCGGACACCGGCGACTGATCGCGGCCTTGCTCGTCGGGCTGGTCGGAAATGCCCTCGCCGCGCCCATCGGGGCCAGCGGTATCGCAGTGCCGGTGCATGATTTCGGCCAGGAGTGCCAGGACCCGCGCTACCCCGCGCTGGCTGGC
The DNA here is from genome assembly GCA_002343455.1 of Deltaproteobacteria bacterium UBA2385. Lineage (GTDB taxonomy): Bacteria > Myxococcota_A > UBA796 > UBA796 > UBA2385 > UBA2385. Next base: position 42,077 of record DDSR01000103.1, read on the forward strand.
CCGTGGATCGTCGGCTGCGGACCCAGCGGTCGGGTCGACCGCGCCCTCTCTCTCGAGAGCGGCCGCGAGCTCCGGCTCCCCGCCTCCCTGAGCGCCCCCGCCCTCGCCGACGGCCTGGTCCTCAGCGTCGGCCTCGAGGCCGCCATCATCCGCCTCGAGGAGAGCGGCGCTCGCCAGCTCGACCTCCCGCTGGTCTTCAGCGCCTCCAGCGCCCCCCCTGCGACCAACGGGACGCTCGCCGCCATGCTCAGCGAGGGCCGCGCCTCGGTATGGACGCTGGAGGACCGCAGCCGCCCCCTCTACGACGCCCGCCCCGCGGCCTGGTTTCCGCCCGCCTTGAGCACCACCCACCTCGCCTGGGTCCAAGACGCGGGCGAGGACCTCGAAGACATCTGGGGCCTCGACCTGCGCTCGGACCGGCCCCGGCCCATCCCGCTGGCGCTCGGTCCCAGCAGCCAGCGACACGTCGTCGGCAGCGGTCACTTCCTCGCCTGGGTCGAGCCCGAGGCCATCGTCCTCCTCGAAACCGACAGCGGCGAGCGCACCCGCATCCCCGCCCGCACCGGCTTCAGCGCCCCGCCAAGCCTGTGGGAGGGCGTCGTCTGTTGGGAGGAGCGCCCCACGCACCCGCCGCACGAAGAGGGCGACGGCGTCGACATCCTCTGCAGCGACCGCCTGCGCGCCGACGGCCCCGGCCACCAGCGCTGGCCCTCCCGCTTCGGCCCCTGGCTGCTCTACCGCCAGGACGGCGAGCTCTGGCTGCGAACGGCCCCCTGAGAGCCCGGCCCGGACCTCAGCGACCGGGACGCCAGGTGTGCAGCACGCGCATGTAGTTGGCGCGCTCGAAGGCCTCCGGGTCCGGGCAGCGCAGCAGGCTCATGCTGCCGCGCAGCTGGTCCAGCGACTCGTACTCGTGCTCGCGCATCCAGCTCACCAGGCCCTCGTAGAGGATGCCGAGGTGCTCGGGCCCGTTCTTCAGCAGGGCGCTGACCACCTGGAGCACGTCGGCGCCCGCCATCAGCCCCTTCACCGCGTCGACCGGCGTGTGGACGCCGCCGCTCAACGCGAGCTGCACCGGCTCGCGGCCGTGCAGGATCGCCAGCCATCGCAGCCGCAGCAGCAGCTCGCCGGAGTCCGACAGCCGCAGGGTCGGCGTCACCTCCAGGGCCTCGACGTCGATGTCGGGCTGCAGGAAGCGGTTGAAGAGCACCACCCCGGAGACCCCGCGCTGGCCCAGCCGCCGCACCAGGTTGGGCAACGAGCTGTAGAAGGGCGAGAGCTTGACCGCCACCGGGATCTTCACCTGGGCGAGCACCGCCTCGGCCACCTCGACCACCCGGTCCTCGATGTGCGCCGCGTCGTCCTCTGCCCGGGTCGAGAGCAGGTAGATGTTCAGCTCGAGCGCGTCAGCCCCGGCCTCCTCCATCTCCCGAGCGTGCTTCACCCAGCCATGGGCGGTCGTACCGTTGAGCGAGGCGATCACGGGGATCTTGACCGCCTTTCGCACCGCCCGGAGCTGGTCGAACCAGGCCCGGGACTCCACCAGGGTCCCGACCGGATCGGGCAGGTAGGAGAGGGCCTCGGCGTAGGAGTCGTCGTGCGCGAGGCTGTGCGAGGCGGCGGCCTCGACCTCGCGGTTGATCTGCTCCTCGAAGAGCGAGCGCATCACGATCGCCGCCGCACCGGCTCCTTCCAGGCGCCGCACCTGGTCGAGGTCGTCGACCATCGGCGAGGCGCCGACGATGAGGGGGTGAGCGAGCCGCAGGCCCAGGTAGGTCGTGGAGAGGTCCATGGCGGGTCCTTAGCGAGCGGGTGGGAATTCGGGCGCAAGGCGCCCGCTTGGGGGTGCTCGCCGCAAGGCGAGCAAGGGGGGCTCGAGCCCCCCTCCACATGGGGGCGGGTGCTGGAGCCCAGAAGTCCTGATCATCGTGATCGTTCCGGCACCGGAGCATCGGTCAAGGACCTCTGGGCGGGCGCTCCCGCAAGGGCCTGGTAGAGGGCCCAGCGCGTGGCGACGTCCTCTTGAGCCTGGCCCAGGGCGAGGCGGAAGCGCTCGGGGTCGATGGCCTCGGCCACGCGGAAGCGCGACTCGGCCCGCATGAAGCGACCCACATCGCCCTTGGGCGGCGCGCTGTCCAGCTGCATCGGCGCCTCGCCCTGCTCCAGCCGCCGCGGATCGTAGCGGTACAGCGGCCAGTAGCCGGTCTCGACCGCGACCTTCTGCTGCTCCAGGCCGTGGGCGAGGTCGTAGCCGTGGGCCACGCAGTGGCTGTAGGCGATGACGATGGCGGGCCCGGGGAAGCTCTCCGCCTCCTGCAGCGCCTTGACCGTCTGGGCGTCCTTGGCGCCAAAGGCGATGCGGGCCACGTAGATGCTGCCGTAGGCCATCATCATCAGGCCCAGGTCCTTCTTGGCCGTGGCCTTGCCAGCCACCGCGAAGCGCGCCGAGGCCCCCCGCGGCGTCGCCTTCGACTGCTGGCCGCCGGTGTTGGAGTAGACCTCGGTGTCCAGCACCAGCACGTTGATGTCGCGCCCCGTGGAGAGGACGTGGTCCAGCCCGCCGTAGCCGATGTCGTAGGCCCAGCCGTCGCCGCCGATCATCCAGACGCTCTTCTGTACGAGGTAGTCGGCCAGGTGGGACAGCCGCTTCGAGACATCGCCCTCGATGCCAGCCAGGGCCGCCCGCAGGGCCTGGACCCGGCGCCGCTGGGCGGCGATCTCGACCCGGTCCTTCTGCGGAGGAGCCAGCAGTCCACGCATCGTCTCTTCGCCCAGCAGCGGCGCCAGCCGAGGCGCGAGGGCCTCCACCTGCTGCAGGGCCACCGCCGAGAGGTGGTCCACCGCCAGCCTCATGCCCAGGCCGAACTCGGCGTTGTCCTCGAAGAGCGAGTTGCTCCAGGCCGGGCCTCGCCCGTCGCGGTTGGTCGTGTAGGGCGTGGTCGGCAGGTTGCCGCCGTAGATCGAGGAGCAGCCCGTCGCGTTGGCGATCAGCAGGTGGTCGCCGACGAGCTGGGTCAGCAGCTTGATGTAGGGCGTCTCTCCACAACCGGCGCAGGCGCCAGAGAACTCGAACAGCGGCTGCATCAGCTGCGCCGTGCGCAGGTCCAGCTTGATCGAGGGGTCCTCCAGCTCAGGCAGCTCCAGGAAGCCCTCGAAGCGCTCGATCTCCCGCTCGCGGATCGGCGCCTGCGGCACCATGTCCAGGGCCTTGTGGCGGGGGTTTCCCTTGTCCTTAGCCGGACAGACCTCCACGCAGATCGTGCATCCCGTACAGTCCTCGGGGGCCACCTGGACGATGTACCGGTGATCGTTCAGCTCCCGCCCCTTGTAGGGCAGCGTCGGCGTCCCCTCGGGCAGCACCCGCGCCATCGAGCTGGGGAAGGCCTTGATCCGGATCGCCGCGTGCGGACAGACCATCGCGCACTTGTTGCACTGGATGCAGAGGGCGGCGTCCCAGCTCGGGATCTCCTGGGCGAGGTTGCGCTTCTCCCAGCGGGCCGTGCCCGTCGGCCAGGTCCCATCCACCGGGAAGGCGCTGACCGGCAGCAGATCGCCGTTGTTGCCCAGCATCATGCCCAGCACCCGCTGGACCAGGTCGGGCGCCTCGTGCGAGACCGGGGCCGGACGCCTCCGGGTGGTGGTGGGGGCCGCCGGGACCTCCACCTGCTGCAGGGCCGCCAAGGCGTTGTCCACCGCGCGGTGGTTGCTGGCCAGCACCTGGGCGCCGCGCTTGCCGTAGGTCTTGTCGATCGCTGCCTTGATCCGCGTGATCGCCTCCTCCGCGGGAAGCACCCCGGAGATGGCGAACCAGCAGGTCTGCATCACCGTGTTGATGCGACGGCCCACCCCCGCCTCGGCCGCCACCGCGTAGGCGTCAATCACGAAGAGCTTCACGCCCAGGCCGATGATCTCGCTCTGCAGCTCCAGGGGCAGGCGGTCCCAGGTCCCCTGCGGGCCATGCGGGCTGTTGATCAGCAGGGTCGCCCCCGGACGGGCGCGCTTGAGCGGGTCGAAGCGGTCGACGAAGGGGAACTGGTGGATCCCGACGAAGTCCGCGCCCTGCACCAGGTAGGGCGCACGAATGGGCTTGAGGCCGAAGCGCAGGTGCGAGACCGTCACCGCCCCGGCCTTCTTGGAGTCGTAGACGAAGTAGCCCTGCGCGTAGCGACCGCCCTCCTCCCCCAGGATCTTGATCGAGTTCTTGTTGGCCCCCACCGTCCCGTCCGAGCCCAGGCCGTAGAAGACCGCGCGGCTGACCTCTCTGTCCTCGATGTCGACCTCCTGCCAGGGCAGGGAGAGGCCCGTCACATCGTCGACGATGCCCACGGTGAAGCGGCTGCGCGGGCGTGGCTGGGCCAGCTCGGCGAAGACGCTCATCACCATGCCCGGCGTGAATTCCTTGGAGGACAGACCGTAGCGACCGCCTACCACCCGCGGCATGACCGAGAAGCGCGGCGCGTCCGTCTGTCCATCTTCGGCCAGCACCGTCAGCACATCCTGGAAGAGCGGCTCGCCGACGGCGCCGGGCTCCTTGGTGCGATCGAGCACCGCGATCACCTTGGTGCTGCGAGGCAGGGCCGCCAGCATCGCGGCGCTGTCGAAGGGCCGGAAGAGGCGCACGCGCACCACGCCCACCCGCTGCCCCTGGCGGGACAGGTGCAGGGCCGCCTCCTCGGCCGTCTCGCCACCCGAGCCCATCAGCACGATCACCCGCTCGGCCTGCGGGTGCCCGGCGTAGTCGAAGAGCCGGTACTGCCGGCCGGTGCGGGTCGCCAGCTCGTCGAAGCACTGCTGCACCGCCGAGGGGCAGCTCAGGTAGAAGGGGTTGCAGGCCTCGCGGGCCTGGAAGAAGGTGTCGGGGTTCTGGGCCGAGCCGCGCAGCACCGGGCGGTCCGGGGTCAGGGCCCGCTCCCGGTGGGCGGCCAGGTCCTCGGCCGGCAGCATCGAGAGCATGTCCTCGTCCGAGAGAGGCAGCAGCCCGCCGATCTCGTGCGAGGTGCGGAAGCCGTCGAAGAAGTGCAGGAAGGGCACCCGAGTCCGCAGGCTGGCCGAGAGGCCGATCAGCGCGAAGTCGTGGGCCTCCTGGACCGAGGAGGAGCACAGCAGCCCCAGCCCGCACTGCCGCACCGCCATCACATCGCTGTGGTCCCCGAAGATCGAGAGCGCGTGGGTCGCCACGGTCCGGGCCGCCACATGCATGCAGAAGGCCGTCAGCTCGCCGGCGATCTTGTACAGGTTCGGGATCATCAGCAGCAGGCCCTGGCTGGCCGTGAAGGTCGTCGCCAGCGTCCCCGCCTGCAGGGCCCCATGCACCGCGCCGATCGCCCCGCCCTCGGACTGCATCTCCATGATCTCGGGCACCGCCCCCCACAGGTTCGCCTTGCCCTTGGCGGCCCAGTCGTCGCAGAGCTCTCCCATCGAGGAGGAAGGCGTGATCGGGTACAGCGCGATCACCTCCGAGCAGCGATGGGCCACCATCGCTACGGCCTCGTTGCCATCCACCATGATTGATCGGGGGGTCATCGCGTTGCTCCGGGGTGCTCACAGGTTCCGGGAGCAACGCTGCAAGAGCCGGGCCATGGTGCAAGAGCGGGCCGGTGGGGCACGGGGGAGCTGTGGTGGGCGATTTGACGCAGGGGGGCTGGGTGGGGAGGCACGGGCGCCCCCCGCGGGGAACCTCGATGTTCGCCCGACCGGTTCGACGTGATGAGGTTGTGGGCTCGATCGATCGCGTCCCCATGACGCAAGGTGTAGGGGCGCGATTCATCGCGCCCGGCGTCAGCAGTAGATTGGGGAGGTTCACACCAGTGCATGGGCCCTGCCAACCCAGCGGGCCACGGCGGGACCCATCGGCAGCGGACATGACGTATACTGGACCAACACCGGAACGGTGCACTGCGCAAAAAAAACACCACGCGACCCGACTATGCAAAGGTTCATCTACGGCTCAAAAAGAGCCCAACTCAAAACGTTCAGGAGTGCCCCATGACCCGTCAGATGAGCCCCGTCCTCTACTACGCCTCGTTCAGTGCAGCCTCTACCACGCAGCAGCAGATGACCGTGGATTTCGGCACGTTCACCGTGGGGGGCCAAAGCCTCGGCACCCCCACGTGGTACCTACCGGCACTATAGACCGTGGGCGCGCAACCTCCAGGTAGTAGCAGCGTCTTCACCGGCGGGGCGGTCCGGGCGGCCTTGCTTCTCGCACTCGTCCTCGCCGGCGGG
>DDSR01000162.1 GCA_002343455.1 Deltaproteobacteria bacterium UBA2385
CCTCTGAGCCTGCCCCCGCTCCTGCCGAGCCTGCCCCCGCTCCCGCCGAGCCTGCTCCCGCCGAGCCCGCACCCGCCGAGCCCGCTCCTGAAGAAGCTGTCGCCGATGCAGCCGTAACCGCCGCAGCCTCCAGCCCTGCTCAGCCCGCTCCCGCTGAGCCTGCCCCTGCCCCTGCGCCCGAGCCCGAGCCCGCCGCGCCCAGCGGCCCGCCCGGCCGGGTCAGCGTCTTGGGCCCCATCTCCAAGGCCACGCTGATCGACAAGAGCAGCGGCCGGCGCGTCTCGCCGGGCGAGGTGCCGGTGGGCGAGTACTGGGTCGAGGTGCGCTTCAACGGCAGCAGCGAGGACCAGCGGGTGGGCAGCATCCGGGTCATCTCCGGCTTCTCCCTCACGCTGAACTGCAACGGGCGCAGCAAGGCCTGCCATTAGGACCCGGAGACCCCATGAACGATCGCTTGAACCACTGCCGGATCTGCCTCACGGGCGGTCCGGGAGGAGGCAAGACCACCGCCGCTGACCTCTTCCGGCGCGAGATCGGCGACAAGGTCGTCGTCGTCCCCGAGGCGGCCACCATGCTGTTTTCGGGCGGCTTCCCGCGGGTCAGCGAGCCGGACGCGGCCATGGCCGCGCAGCGGGCGATCTTCCATGTGCAGCGCAACCTGGAAGAGCTCCAGGCGGCGCGCTTCCCCGGTCGGGTCCTGCTCTGCGATCGTGGCACCATCGACGGGGCCGCCTATTGGCCCGGCCCCGAGGAGGACTTCTTCAAGGCGGTAGGGACCAGCCACCAGGAGCAGCTCGACCGCTACGACGCCGTCATCTTCTTCGAGAGCGCCGCCGCCGGAGGGATGGAGGTCGTCGAGGGCGGCAACCTGGTCCGCAACGAGGGCATCGAAGAGGCGCGGGCCCTGGATCAGAGCCTGCGACGGCTCTGGGCGCCGCATCCCCGCTTCGTGCTGGTCCCGCACAACCGCAGCTTCTTCAAGAAGATCACCTACGGGCTGGCCAGCATAGAGGGCATCGTGGCCACGTTGGCCGACCACAACGGCAAGGCCCGCTGACGGGTACCGGCTCAGTCCTTCAGGTAGGGGAAGCCCTCGGCCCGGACCACGAAGACCGAGCAGGGCGCCTTGCGGACCAGCCGCTCGGTCGAGGAGCCCTGGATCAGGCCCATCAGGCTGCCCTTCTCGCCGCCGTGCGTGGCGGCCACCACCAGCTCGATGTGGTGCTCCTCGATCAGGGCCAGGCTGACGTCGACCCAGTCGCCGCCGCTGATGATCAGCTGGTGCGTGGTGCTCCGCAAGGGGTGCCCCGCGGAGGCCGCGCGCTCCAGCTCGAGATCGATGTCGCGCTGGATGGCGGCTTCGCGGTCGGCGATCTGGGTGGCGATCGGTCCGGTCGAGCCGCTCTCGCTGAGCAGCGTGTCCATGTCGGCGCCGAGGGTGGGGTCGACATGGAGGAAGTAGACCTTGGCCTCGCTGCGGTCGGCCATCTGGAGGGCGACCGAGATGGCGGCGTTGGAGGTGTCCGAGAAGTCGACGGGGACGAGGATGGACGCGGCGCGATACATGGCTGACTCCGAGGTGGGACCCGCGGCGTCTAGCACGCTGGAAGGGGTGTTGCCGCCAAGACCGGACCAGGAGCAGACCGATGCGGGCCAGCTGGAACATCCGCCTTGTGTTGGGCCTCGTGACCTTGGGGGGCTGCGTCGATCGCCAGGAGAAGCGCCTGGACGAGCGCCAGGAGGAGACCGAGGTGGCCATGGTCGACCACTCCCAGGACGCTTTGGCGATGCGGCAGGCCCTGGTCAAGGGCCAGCGGGAGGAGGCGATGGCCGCCCTGGACCGGCTGCGCGCTCGGCTGCCCTTGAAGGTGCTCTCCCCCAAGGGCCACCTCGCCCAGAAGGAGTTCATCACTGCGGTCAACCTCGCCGCGACCAGCCCCGATCTGCCCAGCCTGGCCCAGAGCTACGGGGCCATGCTCCAGGCCTGCGGGGAGTGTCACCGCTCCACGGGCGTCCGCGTCGAGGTCGCGCTCCCGGCTCCTGCGGCGCCCGACAGCCCCACGGTGGCGCGGATGGCGGTCCACGGCCAGGCCAGCCAGGCGATGGTCATGGCCCTGGTGGCCGCCGACGAGCCCGCCTTCGTGCAGGCCGCCGCGATCCTGCGGGAGGCCAGCCTCGTCCCCGATGGGCTCGATCCCAGCGGGACCCTGCCCCCGATGGCGATTGAGACCGGGGTGCGGCTGGGCGATCTCGCGGCCCAGGCGGGCTCGGCCGAGGGCCGCCACGGTGAGCTGATGGGAGAGATCCTGTCCACCTGCGCCAGCTGCCATTCCCTCGCCGGGCGAGGCGGAGGCTGAGGGCGCTGCGTTATCCTCGGCCGCGGAGGTGACCATCCTCAGCCTGTTCGCCCTGCTCGCGGGCCTCTCCACCGCCCAGGCCCAGTCCGAGCCGCTCGCCCTCGATCTGAAGCAGGTCGAGGCCGATCACGCCGCCGCCGCGGTGGCTCGCTCGACGCGCAGCAGCGTGGTCGTGCTGGATCGCGGGCGGCCTTTCAGCATGCAGCGCCAGTTCGAGGGCCCCCAGCAGGCCCTGGACGCGATCGCCCAGGCCGCGGGCCTGCAGCTCACCACCGTCCAGACCTCCGGCGGGGCGCTGCACCTGCTCACCGCGCAGTCCGTCGCTGGACTGTCGCAGCCGAGCGGCAAGAGCAAGGACCGGGCGACGCTCTCCCTGGAGCGCGTCGACGTGCCGGCCTCGACGGTCATCCAGAAGCTGCGGGCCACCGACAAGAAGGCCCGCTGGGAGGGCGGGACGGGCACCGTCAGCGTCGTGCTCTACGAGCTGGTCGCCGCCGAGGTCGCCCAGGTCCTGCAGGAGCTCGGCCCCGCGGGCGGCGCGCCGACTCAGCCGCGCATCGAGTGCAAGGAGCGCCTCCCCTCGGTGCAGGTCCCATGCGTGCCGATCGACGAGCTGGGCCTGTGGGGCCTGGTCGACGGCCGCCGCCCGGTGGCGATCGTGCGCGCCGGGAGCGCCGCCGCGCTGGTCGAGGACGGCGAGGTCCTGGGCGAGCAGGTGCTGGCCCAGGGCGAGGCCGAGCGCTGGACGCTGTACCTGAACGGCGAGCGCCCCAGCTTGCGGCTGACCACGCTGCAGACCCGCTCCCTGGTGGTCGGCGGGGCCGTGCCCAGCCTCTGCGAGGCCGGCGAAGACACCCGCTTCCTCTGTACGCTGGAGGACCGCCAGAGCCTCGCCCTCTGCAACGGCCCGGACGGTCACACCGTGCGGATCGGCCTGTCCACCCAGGACCGCTGGTACTGGTTCGCGACGCACGACACCGACGGGACGGTCCTGACCATGGACCTGGGCGAGGAGCTCGCCGAGGTCCGGGTGAGCGGGCACCTGAACAAGGCCACGATCCGTGGCCGCCGCGTGGCCGGGCAGAGCGCCGCCTGGAGCGTGCAGGACAACGACGGCAGCCAGGCCTGCAGCGCTGTCTACATCGACGAGCTGCTGCCTCAGAAGCTGTAGGTCAGGCTCTCGCCGCCGAGCTTGATGATGATGGTGCCGCTCTTCCCGGCGTAGGAGGCGATCCAGGCCGCCTTCAGGGGCAGCAGGTCGAACTCCAGATCTTCGCTGATGATCGCGTCGCAGGGGTCGTCGTGGTCGTCGTGCAGGATCTCCAAGCGGGCCTGGACCGGCTCGCTCTCGGCGAAGGCGCCGTCGGGCCAGCAGAGGGTCCAGTCGTGGTCCTCGCAGCCGCCGCCGGAGGAGACCGTGACGAGCAGGGTGTCGCCCGCGATGCTGGCCGCGTCGAGGTCAAAGGGATCGCCCTCGGCGCTGCTGCAGTCCGGGTAGGCCGGAGGTGTGCCGTAGTCCCAGGCGCAGAGCCCGTCCTCGCAGAGGAAGCCGCGCACCTCGGGGCAGTCGCAGGTGCTCTCCAGGCCAAGATCACACTCCAGCTCGCCGGCCTCGCCGATCAGCTCGTAGAAGCGGGTGGTGTCGGCGTCGAGGCGAGCCACCAGGTTGCGGGTGCAGCCGCAGCTGGTGCCGGTCAGCTCCTGGCCGCACTGCGCCGCCTCGGTGCAGGAGCGGATGTCGATGGACTCGGCCTGGAACTCCGTCTGGATCTGCTCACAGGTGGGCGGCAGCGAGGTGTCGTCCTCCTTGGGCTCCAGCGTGCAGGCCGACAGCAGCAGGATCGAGATCGGGAAGCGGGTCATCATGCCCTCCAGGGCCTGTCCGTGCGCTCTCATCATGCGCACGCAATGGCCCGCTGTCTACCGCTGAGAGACGGTCCTCCCGCGGACCCAGGTCCGCAGCACCGGCGGGGCGTCCTGGTGGAAGAGCAGGGTGTTCAGCACATCCTGCGGGTCCTCGACCCACTCCGGCAGCGAGTGCAGGACCATGTCGGCCTCCAACCCCGGCTGCAGGGCGCCCACCTGGGGCTGCTGCAGGGCCAGGGCGCCGCCGCGGGTCGCCGTCCAGAACCAGCGCGCCGGCGACGTTCGCTGGCCCTGGCGCAGGGCGTTGTCGAAGGCCGAGCTGGCGATGCGCGGGATGCGGAAGCTGCGCCCGGCGGCGATGTCCGAGCCCAGGGCCAGGGGGATGTCGCGATCGAGAACAGAGCGCAGGGGCATCCCGCCGCTGCCGAGGAAGTCGTTGCTGTCGGGGCAGTGCGCCACCGCCGCGCCGCTGCCGGCGAAGCGGTCCCACTCCGAGTCGGAGAGGTGGATGCAGTGGGCGTAGATGCTGCGCTCGTGCAGCAGGCCGGCCTGCTCATAGACCGAGAGGTAGTCGGCCGCCTGGAAGAGCGAGGTGGTGGCGCTGCACTCCTCACCGTTCTCGGAGAGGTGGGTGCTGACCCACAGGCCTCGCCGCCGGGCCAGCTGTCCAGCCGCCTGCATCATCGGCATCGTGCAGGAGAGCGCGAAGCGGGGGATCACCGCCACCTGCAAGCGCCCGTCGTGGCCGTGCCAGCGCTCAGCCAGGGCCTCCAGCGCGTCCAGCGCCGGACCCGCCGGCAGCAGCAGCTCGTCGGGGGCGCCCTGGTCCATCAGCACCGGGCCAGCGATCGCCCGCAGGCCGCGGGCGTCGAGGGCCTGGAAGAGCAGCTCGGCGGCCAGCGGGTGAACAGAGCCGTAGGCCTGGCACAGCGTCGTGCCGGCCGCGGCCAGCGAGGCGGTGAACTGTTCAGCCACGGCGCGGGCGTGGTCGGCCTGGGCGAAGCGGGCCTCCTCCGGGAAGGTGCGGGTGCGCAGCCACTCCAGCAGGGGGCCGCTGGCGGCGCCGACGATGCGGGTCTGCGGGAAGTGCAGGTGGGCGTCGACGAAGCCGGGGGTCAGCAGCCCGGGGCGCAGATCCTCGTCGCAGGGGCCCCCCGACCAAGGCTCAACCAGGGTCAGCCGCCCGGCCGGGTCGACCTCGACCAGGGCGTCGGGCAGGTAGCGGGCTTCATCGACCGAGACGGGGTCCAGGACCCGGGCGCGCAGCCGCATCAAGGAGCCTCGCCGAAGGGGGCGTCGAAGTACCAGCGGTCGTGGTCGGCATCCCAGGGATCCCAGGTCGGGATGGCGGCCAGGGCCTGCTCGTACTCGGGCGGCACGACGCCGGGGACCAGGAAGGCCTTTTGGCGGTGCAGCTTGTAGGGGGTGCGCAGGGTGAAACCAAGCACACCCAGGATCCCCCGGGCGACATACCAGGTCGCCTGCGGGTCCCAGCCGTGGGCGATCTTGATGACGATGCCCAGCCCATCGGGGTGATCGGGGTGGTCGATCGCCAGGCCCAGCAGGCCATCGGCGCCCTCCTTGGCGATGACCCGGCCCTCGCAGGACTTCATCACGGTGGTGTCCAGGCGGTTGAAGCCTCCGACCAGGTCGGGCTCCGCCACCATCGAGTCCCAGACCCAGTCCTGGTGTCGGGTGCGGGCCAGCCAGGCGTAACAGCGGGCCAGCTCGTTGACGGTCATCGAGAGGGTCGGCATCCCGTCGCCGTCGCGTGCGACCCGCAGGGGGGTCCAGTCGGCACCCAGGGCCTGCCGAACGACGCCGAGGTAGGCGCCGAAGAGGGGGTGGCCGGGCAGGGTGTAGCCGACCCGCCGCCAGCCCTTGGCCTTGCAGCCCAGCAGCAGCGCCGCGTGGTGGCCCGAGCCGTTGTTGTACCAGCGCCGCGGCCGTCGCACCTGCCGGCCGAACTGCACCAGGGGCAGGTCCAGCGGCGTCTGCATCAGCGACCACTCCTCGCGCGGCAGCAGGCTCTGCGCGGCGGCGACGTGGGCGGTGGTGCCGTTGTGGCTGGAGACGCTGATCGCCTTCTGGGCGGGGGTCAGGTGCGCCAGCTCTTCGACGAAGGGCTTGACGTAGAGCAGCTTCATCATGCTGCGGCCGTAGCAGAGCACGTCGCCGCCGAAGCCGTGGATGGGCCGGTCGCCGCTGAACCAGGCCACCGCTCCGTGGATGGTCGTCTCGGAGACCCCGTTGCGGCGGTAGTCGACCAGCGGCTCCCAGGCGACCTCGCGCCCGGTGCGGATGCCCGGCTCGGACTCGCCGAAGGTGGAGCGGGGGTAGTAGCGGTCGGCCAGGGGACCGGGGTCCTGGGAGCCGGCGGACGGGGAGGTGGGCGGGCGAGTGGTGCTCATCGAGGCTGCCTAAGCCGCCAGCCAGGCGTCGGCCCAGGCCAGCAGCCGCGCCGAGCCCTGGGAAGCCCGCCGCCAGGCCTGCGCGACCGGCTCTCCTTCCATCCAGGCGGAGCGGGCCTCGACGTAGATCTTCAGCTTGGGTTCGGTGCCGCTGGGCCGCACCAGCACCCGGCTGCCTCCCTCCAGGCCGAAGGCCAGCACATCGCTGCGCGGCAGGCTCAGGGGGAGGCGCTGTCCGCTGCGCAGATCCCGCTCTTCGGAGGTCCAGACGTCGCTGAGCCGGAGCACCTCGAGCCCGGCGATCTGCGCGGGCGGCGAGGCGCGCAGCGCGGCCATGCGCTCCCGGATGCGGGCGGCGCCCTCCAGGCCGGGCAGGGTGATGCTCTTCTGGGCGTTGACGAAGGCGCCGTAGCGCCGCGCGAGGTCGTCCAACGCGGCCGCCAGCCCCCCCTTGGGGGCCCACTCGGCGGCGAGGTCGAGCATCAGCAGGGCGGCGCTGAGGCCGTCCTTGTCGCGCACCACCTCGCCGACGCAGTAGCCCAGCGCCTCCTCGTAGCCGAGCACGAAGGGGCCATCGTGGTCGAGGGCGGCGCGGGCCAGCCACTTGAAGCCGGTCAGGGTCTGGGTGCAGGCCGCCCCGTGGGCCGCGGCGATGTCGGCCAGCAGGCTGCTGCTGACGATCGTGTTGACGACGAGGGCCTGCGGTCCGCCTGGCGAGAGGGCGGAGAGCAGCCGCTCGGCCAGCAGCAAGCCGACCTCGTCCCCGGTCAGGCGCCGCCAGCCCCCCTCCGGCGAGGGCAGGGCGACGGCGAGGCGGTCCCCGTCGGGATCGTTGGCCAGGATCAGGTCCGCGCCCTCGCGGGTCGCCAGCGCCATCGCCAGGTCCAGCGCCCCGGGCTCCTCGGGGTTGGGCAGGGCCACGGTCGGGAAGTCGCCGTCCGGCTCGACCTGCTCGGGCACCGGGATCAAGGTCTGACCGGCCGCCGCGAAGAGGCGCTCGATGCTGCGCCAGCCGACCCCGTGTAGGGGGGTGTAGACGCAGCGCAGGCCGGTGCCGGGCGCCACCCTCAGCGCCAGCACCTGCTCGATGTAGCGCTGCTCCTGCTCGGCCGGCACGCTCAGCACCCGGCCCGGCCCCTCCCGCGCCTCGGACGCCTCCACCGGGGGGCAGGTGCCGGCGATCTCGGCGATGGCCAGCTGGATGCGCCGGTCCAGGGGCGGGATGATCTGCGCCCCATCGCCGCCATAGACCTTGATGCCGTTGTCGCCCGGCGGGTTGTGGCTGGCCGTGACCATCACGCCGGCCTGGCAGGCCAGGTCCAGGGTCGCGTGGGCCAGCAGCGGGGTCGGGCACTCCTCGGGGAAGAGCAGGGCGGTGTGGCCCTGGGCGGCCAGCACGGCGGCGATCTCCTGCGCGAAGGCGCGGCTGCCGTGGCGCCCGTCGAAGCCGACGACCACCTGGGCCGGGCCGGTCTCGAGCAGCACCGCCCCCAGCCCGGCGGCGGTCTGTCGGGCCACCAGCCGGTTGATGCAGCCGGGGCCGGGGCCGATCGGCGCGCGGATGCCCGCCGTGCCGAAGCCGGGGCGCTGGGCGAAGCACTCGCGGAGGCGCGCCTCGTCGTTCGCGGCGATCAGGTCCAGCGTCTGGCGGCGGGTGAGGGGATCCGGATCCAGCTCCAGCCAGGCGCGGGCGGCGAGCAGGTCGTCAGAGAGCGACATGGGACCTCAAGGGGTGGGCCAGGACCGGGCGAGTCGGAAGCCGATCTCCGAGCCGCGGTGCTCGGGGGGGTGGTAGTGGCGATCGGCGCCGCGGGCGTCGCGCTCGTTGCCCAGCCAGAAGCCGCCCCGGTTGACGCGGGGGCCCTCGCCCGTGCCGGCCTCGATGCGGACCGCGCTGCCCTCGTCAGGCGGCAGCTCCTGGTAGCTGTCCAGGCACCAGTCGCGGACATTGCCCGCCAGCCCGCGCACGCCCCAGATGCTGCGGTCTGCCTCGAAGCCCTCGCCGACCCGGGCCGGGAGGGCCTGGTCGCGATGGCTGAGGCGGGTGCAGGCGCGGCTGGGGTCGAAGGTCCAGCCCCAGGGGTAGGGGCGCTCGTCGACGCCGCGGGCCGCCTTCTCCCACTCCCACTCCCCGGGCAGCCTCCAGGGCAGGCCGGTGCGGCGAGCCTCCCAGGCGGCGTAGGAGCGCGCGCCCTCCCAGGAGATCATGATCACCGGCCAGCGCGGGTCCCACAGGTCGCCGTGGACGTCCTCGCGCAGACAGAAGCGGCCTTCGCCGTCCATCCCGTAGACCATCGCCCCGACCTCGGCCCGGGTGCCGCCGCGCTCGCGGGGGGCCAGCTCCAGGGCCAGCTCCTGCTGCCCCTGCGCGACCAGGTCGTCCAGGAAGGCGATGTACTCCCGGTTCGTCACCGGGTGGCGGCGCATCACGAAGCCGTCGACCCAGAGCGTGCGACGGGCGGCGGAGCCGATGGCGACGGGGTCGCCGCCCACTGTACACCATCCGGCCGGGATGTAGCAGTCGTCGTCGGGGAGCGGGGGGGGCAGCAGGACCGGGTGAGGCTCGGACTGTCCAGGAGCGACGCAGGAGACGCGGGCGCCCCGGGCGGCCCGCACCGGCAGCAGGGTGGGCTGGTGCCCGTCCAGCAGGAGCTCGATCAGCAGATCCCCATGGGGGATGGGCGTGTCCCTGAGCGGCGTGTGACCGATCGGTCCCAGGGGCTCGGGCACGACCCGGCGGTGCTGCTCCACCATGCGGTGCACGATCACCTCGGCCCCCTGGGGCTCGCTGTGCAGGCTGAGGCGGGCCTCGCCCTTCAGCCAGCTGCGCAGCCCCTCGCGGGTCGGGTGGTGCGGCGGGAGGCTGTCGACATGGCGACGGATGCGGGTCAGGGCGCGGGCCGCGCCCAGGCGGTCGTTGGCCTGGGTCGCGGCCTCGTGCCGGGCCATCCCCCGCGAGGCGAGCTCGGCGTGGGCCTCGGGCAGGTCCGGGTCGACCGTCAGGGCGCCCTGCAGCACCAGCTCGGCCTCGTCCTCGCGGGCGTCGGCCAGGATCCGGAGCTGATCGGCCTCGTCCAGGCGATCCCAGGCGGCGTACTTCTGTTCTTCGGGGGCCCAGGCCGGGATGCGGGTCAGCTCCTCGCGCACCCGGTTCTCCAGCTCGGCGGCCCGCTTGCGCAGCCGCACCGCCTCGGGCAGGGTGGCCCGGGCCTGCTCGACCAGCCCGATCGCCTCCTCCCGCTTGTGGGCGCCGTCCAGCCAGGTGCGGACGGCGATCGCCAACACCCCGGCGTGTCCGATGCGCGAGGCCGGATCGCGGGCCATGGCTCGCACACAGACCTCGATCAGGGGCTCGGGGAGCGGCAGCTCGCTGCGCGGAACCGGGCTGGGGCCGGCGCGCACCGCCTCGATCACCGCCCGCGGGTTGGGGCCGTCGAAGGGGGCCCGGTTGGTCAGCAGGGCGTAGAGGATCGCGCCCAGGGCGTAGACATCGGCGCGCGGATCGACGGGCGGGGCCTCGTCCCGCAGCAGCTCGGGCGCCAGGTAGGCGGGGGTCCCGACCACGCGACCGGCGACGTTGGGGGTGCCCGTCGGCCGCGCCAGGCCCCAGTCCACCACCAGCACCTCGCCGTGGACGCCGATCATCACGTTCTGGGGCTTCAGGTCGCGGTGGACGATGCGCTCGCTGTGGGCGTAGGCCACCGCCTCGCAGGTGGCGTGAAAGGCCGCCACCAGGCGATGGAAGGTCCACCCGTCCGCGGTGGGCCGCCAGTGGTCCAGGGCCGCCTGGTGGACGTTCCGAATCTGTTCACGCAGGGTCCGGCCGCGGATCTCCTGCATGGTGAAGAAGACCCGCCCGTCGGGCAGGCGGCCGATCTCGTGGACCGGCAGGACGCAGGGGTGCTGCAGCCGGGCGATGGTGCGGGCCTCGTCCAGGAAGCGCCGCTCGTCGGAGCGCGCGTCGGTGGAGAGGATCTTCATCGCCACGCTGCGCCCGAGCTGCCGGTCGAAGACCCGCCGGACCTCGCCGCTGCCCCCGCGCCCCAGCAGGCCCTGGTCCTGGTAGCGCTCCTCGGGCTCCAGGCGGCGGGTGTCGGCCGGGCCGGGGCCCTCCAGCGGGCCCAGCTCGGTCAGCCAGGTCTCGCCCAGGCTGAGCTCGGCGCCCTGGGAGGAGAAGCCGCGCAGGCGCTCGCTGTCCAACCAGCGCTGCACCCGCTCGGCCGCGTCCAGCTCCAGGCCCGTCGCCGCGGCCATGGCTACGACCTCGGGCCGACGCGCATCGCCGCCGCCGCTCACGGGTTCAACAGCTCGTCGAGCACGGCCTGGGCGAGCTGAGGCTCGGCCCGACCGCGGGTGGCCTTCATCACCTGGCCCATGAAGAAGCCGCGCAGCTTCTGTTCACCCTGCCGGAGGCGGGAGAGCTCGTCGGGGTGCCGATCGAGCACCGCCTGCACCTCGGCGCGCAGGGCGCCGTCCGAGAGCGAGGAGAGGCCCAGGCGCTGGGCGATCTCGGCGGGCTGGCCCCCCTCGGCCAGCAGCACGTCGAGCACCCGGGAGGCCCCCGGGCCGGTCAGCGTGCCGGCGCCTCGCAGGGTCAGCAAGGCGCCCAGGGAGGGGGCCTTGTCCATCAGGGCGGCGGGCTGGACATCGCGGCCGCGCAGCTCGTTGGTCAGGAAGCGGGCCGAGCCCGGCAGATCCCCGCAGGCGGCGGCGATCGCCCGCAGCAGGGCGAGCTGCTCGTGGTCGCCGCTGAGCACGTCGGCCTCGGCCGGATCCAGGCCGGCCGCCAGCAGCTCGTCCTGGGCGGCGGCCAGGCGGGGATCCGCCGACCGGGCCTCGGCGCGCAGCTCGGCGGCCGGGCGCTTCTTGCGCTTGCGACGCTCGTCCTCGCCGACGACCGCGACCGGATCGACCGGCGGGGCCTCTTCCTTGCGGACGAAGCCGTCCTTGAGCGGGATGGTGCGGTTGAGCACCAGGGCCCCCGGGCGGCTGTCGGGGTCAGCGGCGAAGTAGCCGGTGCGCATCACCTGGAAGGCCTGCCCGACCGGCAGCGAGGCCGCGGCGGGCTCCAGCAGGCCGGCCTGCTCGACCAGGCTGTCGGGGTTGATCAGGTCGAGGAAGTCCCGGCCCGAGGGGTCCGCCATCGGCGTGGGCGAGAGCAGGAGCTGGTCGTAGAGCCGCAGCGTCGCCGGCACGGCCCCCTGGGCCTCGACCCACTGGATGCTGCCCATACGCCGACCGGTGTCGCCGCCGCGGGTGCTGCGGTCGACCTCGACCCGCAGCAGCCGGACCCGACCCTGCCCGTCCAGCTCGTGGCCGAGGTGGCGGATGGCGTAGCCGTGCAGCAGGCGGACCTCGCCGCCGGGCACGAGGCGCTTGAAGCCGGGGGGAGGGGAGAGCTCGAAGTCCTCGCGCGCGATGAAGAGCTCCTTGCCGAAGCGCAGGCTGCGGCCCCCCAGCGAGGGGTCCTCGGCCAGCCAGGGCACCGGGCCGAGCTCGTCGACCTCGTCGGCGCCCCAGTTCTCGACCACCACCCGCAGCGGATCGGCCACCCCCATCAGGCGCCGGGCCCGCAGGTTCAGGTGGTCGCGGATGGCGTGCTCCAGCAGGCTGTACTCGACGCGGCTGTTGGTCTTGGCGATGCCGACCCGCTCGATGAAGGCCACCAGGGCCTGCGGCGGGATGCCCCGGCGGCGCAGACCGGCCAGGGTCGGCATCCGCGGATCGTCCCAGCCGCGGACATGGCCCTCGTCCACCAGCTGCTTCAGGCGGCGCTTGCTGGTGACGATGTACTCGACCTCCAGGCGGGCCATCTCGTACTGCTGGGGGGCCAGCTCGGGGGGGACCACCTCGGTCGCCTGGATGACCCAGTCGTAGAGCGCGCGGTTGTTGTCGAACTCCAGCGTGCAGATGCTGTGGGTCACGCCCTCGAGCGCGTCCTCCAGGCAGTGGGCGTAGTCGTACATCGGGTAGATGCACCAGTCGTCGCCCGTGCGGAAGTGGTGCGCGTGCTTGATCCGGTAGAGGATCGGGTCCCGCAGCAGCATGTTCGTCGCCGAGAGGTCGATCCGGCCGCGCAGGACCATCGCCCCGTTGGGGAAGGCGCCGGCCCGCATCTGGCGGAAGCGCTCCAGGCTCTCGGCGGCGGGGCGGTCGCGCCAGGGCCCGGGCCTGCCCGGCTCGGTCACAGTGCCGCGGAGCTGGCGGATCTCGTCCTCGCTGCACTCGTCCACGTAGGCGAGGCCCTTCTCGATCAGCCGCTCTGCCAGCCGGTACATCGCCTCGAAGACATCGCTGGCGAAGGTCAGGCGGTCGCCGTAGTCGAAGCCCAGCCAGCGCACATCGGCGGCGATGTTCTCGGCGAACTCCATCGACTCGGTCGTCGGGTTGGTGTCGTCCATCCGCAGGTAGCAGATGCCGCCGAAGTCGCGAGCGATGCCGAAGTCGACCACGATGGCCTTGGCGTGGCCCAAGTGCAGGTAGCCGTTGGGCTCCGG
The DNA here is from genome assembly GCA_002343455.1 of Deltaproteobacteria bacterium UBA2385. Taxonomy (GTDB): domain Bacteria; phylum Myxococcota_A; class UBA796; order UBA796; family UBA2385; genus UBA2385. The sequence continues at coordinate 13,132 of DDSR01000162.1, forward strand.
CGGGAAGCGGGTCACCACCCGACCGCCGTAGCGGCCGGTGGAGACGTCACGGGCGACGATGGCCCGCAGAAAGTCACGCTTGGCAAGGTCGTCGAGGGACACGGGCATCCTCAGGGCAGGACGGGCCGACCTAGCCCCTCCGTCAGGATCGCGCCACGTCCGGGACCGTCGCAGGGGGAACCCCTCCAGGTTCCCCC
>DDSR01000492.1 GCA_002343455.1 Deltaproteobacteria bacterium UBA2385
CGACGACCGGATTCGAACCGGTGAGTACAGGTTTTGCAAACCCGCCCCTTGACCACTTGGGTACGTCGCCTCAAGGCGCAGCCTCATATATGCGTCCGGCTCCAGGGTCAAGGATGCCGGCGAAGCCCGGTCCCGCCCTTCCAGATATCAGGCCGGCATGCACAGGCTGAGCGTCGCGATCATCACCCGGGACGAGGAGGATCGTATCGAGGCGGCCATCGCATCGGTGCGGGAGCTGGCCGACGAGATCCTGGTCCTGGACAGCGGCTCGACCGACCGCACCGTGCAGCGGGCCGAGGCCGCCGGTGCCCGGGTGGTGCAGCTGGACTGGCCGGGCCATGTGGCCCAGAAGAACCGCGCCCTGGCGATGTGCTCGGCGGACTGGGTCCTCTCCATCGACGCCGACGAGCGCCTGGACGAGGAGCTGGCCCGGGCGGTGCGCGAGGCGCTGGCCGATCCCGGGGACCGGGTCGGCTTCGAGCTGCGGCGCCTGTCCAGCTGGATGGGGGCGCCGATCCGCCACGGCACCTGGTACCCCGACCGCCGCCTGCGGCTGGTGCGCAGGGAGCGCGCGCGCTGGGAGGGCCTGGACCCTCACGATCGCCTCTCGGTCGAGGGCCCCACCGGCAGCCTGGGCGGCCACCTGCTGCACTTCCCCTACCGCTCGCTCGGCGAGCACCTCGCCGTCATCGACCGCTACACGGCCATCGCCAGCCGGGCCCTGGCGGAGTCGGGGGTCCGGGCCGGGCCGCTGGATGTGCTCGTCCGGCCGGTTCTACATTTCGTGAAGGCATATCTACTGAAGGGCGGGTTTCGAGACGGGGTGCGAGGCCTCTGCCTGGCCTGGCTGGGCTCCTGCTACGTCGTGTTGAAGTGGGGGCGGCGCTACCTGGGCGACCCCCCCGGGTCCCCGTGAGCGGGGCCGGCAAGAGGCTGGGGATCCTGGTCCGGACCCTGGGCACGCAAGGGGGCACCGAGCGCTACGTCCACGGCCTCGTCCAGCACCTGCGGGCCCAGGGGCACCAGCCCGTCGTCTACGTCGAGCGGGTCGCGCGGCCGATCGAGGGGGTCGAGGTGCGGCTCCTGGACGCCGCGGTGCGAGGCCGCAGCGCGCGCCTGCGAGCGCTGGATCGGGCCGCGCGGACGATCGACCCTGCCGAAAGCGATCTGCTGCTCGGCTTCCTCCGCGGCGGTCGGCCCGACCTCTTCCGGGCGGGAGGGGGCAGCCACCTCGCCTGGATGAGGCGCTTCCCGCGTCCGGCCTGGGATCTGCTGGGCCGGCGGGGCGATCGGGTGGAGGCCGAGCTCGACCAGGCGGTGCTCTCCCAGGCCCGGGTGGTGGTCGCCAACAGCGAGCTCTGCCGCAGAGACCTGGTCGAGGCCTCCGGCGTGCCGAGCGAGAAGATCGCCCTGGTCCGCAACGGGGTGGACCTCGACCGCTTCCGCCCCTCGAACGAGCCTCGCCCGCCGGGCCCGCCCCGGGTGCTCTTTCTGGGAAATGGCTGGGCCCGAAAGAACCTGGACGCCGCCCTGGCCGCGATCGCGCTGCTGCCCGAGGTCCAGCTCGTCGTGGGCGGCGTGGAGCCCCGGTCCGAGCGGTGGCGGCGGCAGGCCACGCGGCTGGGGCTGGCGGGGCGCGTCCAGTGGCTGCAGGCGCTGGACCGGCCCGAAGAGCAGCTGCGCGCCTCGGATCTGCTCCTGCTGCCGACCCGCTACGACCCCTGCGCCAACGTCTGCCTGGAGGCGATGGCCTGCGGCCTGCCGGTGATCAGCACCGCCCTCAACGGCGCCAGCGAGCTGCTGCCCGAGCCCTGGATGGCGGTCGAAGACCCCGAGGACGCGCCGGCCCTGGCCCAGGCGGTGGAACGGGCCTTGCAATCCCCGGGGCTGGGGCGACGTTGCCTTGAGGCGATCCAGCCCTTCCCGGCCCGGGCCTCCTACGCCCGGCTCACGGAGCTCGCTCTCGAGCTCGCCCTGGACCTCGCTCTGGACCCTGCCGCAAGGACCCCTCGATGACCCGCCTGAAGAGCCTCCTGCTGCGTGCCCTGCTGGGCGTCCTGGTCGCCTCCGCCGCGGTGGGGATCTGGGCCGCCCTCTCCTACCGGGAGCATGTGCTGCGCGAACCGGGGCCTCATATCGAGCACAAGGCCATCCTCGAGATCATCGCCCAGGAGTCCCCGGTCCTGTACAACGACCGCGAGACGCGGCTGGGCGTCTTCTTCGCCCAGGAGCACCGCCAGTATGTGCCCTACGATGAGATCCCCCAGGCCTGGGTGCAGGCGATCGTCTCGGCCGAGGACCAGCGCTTCTTCGAGCACCCGGGCGTCGACCTCAAGGGCTTGGGGCGAGCCATGCGCGACAACCTCAAGGCCGGCAGGGTCGTCGCCGGGGGCAGCACCCTGACGCAGCAGACCGCCAAGAACCTCTACTACCGGCCCGATCGCAGCGCCCGCAGCAAGTGGGAGGAGCTGGTCAACGCCCTGCGCCTGGAGGCCCACCACTCCAAGGAGGACATCCTCGAGTACTACGCCAACCAGTTCCACGTCAGCGCCAACGGCCGCGGCCTGGGCATCGCCGCGCGCTACTTCTTCAACAAGGAGGTCGGCGAGCTGGACATCCTGGAGTGCGCCTTCCTGGCGGGCATGGTCAAGGCCCCGGCCAACTACAACCCCTTCATCGGCAACAGCGTCGAGCGCCGCACCGCCGCCGTCCGCCGGGCCACCGCTCGGACCCGCTACGTGCTCGATCGGATGCTCGCAACCGGCGCCATCGACGCCCCGACCCACGCGGCCCTGATCGCCCGCGAGATCCCCTTCCAGCGCGGCACCTTCCGTTACGACACCCACATCCTGATCGACGAGGTCGAGGCCCGCCTCCAGCAAGAGCCCTTCCCGTCGCTCTTCGCCTCGCTGGGCATCGACAACCCCTCGACCGCCGGGATCCAGATCGTCACCACCGTCGACGCCGACCTGCAGCGGGCCGCCTCCCACGCGCTGTGGAACCACCTCGCCGAGGTCGGGCCGATGCTGGAGGGCGGGGGCAAGGGCTGGAAGGGGGTGGACTCCTTCCTCCTGAGCCCGCCTGCCGCGCCGCCCGTGCAGGAGCGCGAGCCGCTGGCCCGCTGGTCTTTCCACGACGCCCGGGTCAGCGCCGCCAGCGCCGAGCCGAAGCCCTCGATGATGCTGGACATCGGCGGCCGCAGCTGCCAGGTCGACGCCAAGGGGGTCGAGCGGGTCGGCACCATCGTGGCGCGGGCCCGCAAGGGGCAGCGCTGGGCGACCGCCTCGGCGGAGGACCTGCGGGCGGTCGTCGAGGCCCTGCAGCCGGGGAGCTGGGTCCAGGCCAGCGTGCGCCAGGAGGCCACGGGGGACACACCCGCGGTCTGCGATCTGCAGCTCCGCCCCGAGCTCCAGGGCGCCCTGATCGTCCTGGAGGAGGGGCAGATTCGCGCCATGGTCGGCGGCAACGACAACCGCAACTTCAACCGCGCGGTCACCGCCCAGCGGCAGTTCGGCAGCACCTGGAAGACCCCCCTCTACGCCGCCGCCCTGGAGCTCGGCTGGCTGCCGACCGACCGGCTGGACAACCGGCCGGGCCAGGTCTTCGTCTTCGAAGGCAGCGCCTGGCAGCCCCGGGCCGACCACGCCTCGACGGACTTCGTCAGCCTCTCCTGGGCGGGCGCCCGGAGCGAGAACGTCGGCACCATCTGGCTGCTGGCCCACCTGCTGGACCGCCTGGACGAGGCCTCGACCCTGGAGCTGGCCGCCGCGGTCGACCTCGTGCCCCGGGCGGGTGAGGAGCGAGAGGCCTGGATCCTGCGCATCCGCGACCAGTGGGGGGTGATCAGCACCGAGGCGCGGCTGCCCGAGGTCGCCTACCTCGCGGCCCGGCACGAGCTGGTGGGCGAGCTGCGGGCCGCCGGTCGGGAGGCCGAGGCGCTGGAGCTGAGCGCGCTCTCCTACGGCAGCGGGATGGCGGCTCAGGAGAAGCGCTTCTCCGGAAACGCGCCGGCCCTGGCCTCCTTGCGCTTCAACTACCAGCGGCTGACCGAGCTCTCCGGGCGCTGCCACGCCCAGGCCACCCGCCTGCACCGCGCCCTGGCCCTGGGCCAGCCACCTCGCCCCGAGGAGGTCGATCTGCTTGAGATCCGGCCCGTGGGCGGAGTCCTGGAGCTGGCCTGCGGTTCCCCCCCCGAGGGCTTCGTGCCGGTCGGGCCTCCGCTCTTCGAGGCGATCGCCCTGGGGCAGCCCCTGACGCTCGGCGATCCGGAGTCCATCCTGTTGGACGGGCGCATCCGCCGCGATCTGCTGAGCCAGCTCGAGCGGCAGGTCGCCCGCCGCAGCCTCGTCGTGCAGGGCGCCGATCCCTGGAGTGTCGAGCTGCTGCTGCACCACCCCGACTACCGCCTGCTGCTGGCGATGCGCACCCTGGCTCGCTTTGCCGAGCGCGCTGGCGTCGAACAGGAGATCCCCCCGGTGCTCTCGATGCCGCTGGGGGCGGTCGAGCTCAGCCTCGCCGACGCCGCCGGGCTGTACTCCATGCTGCTGAAGGGCCAGGGCTGGACCTTCCCCGGCGAGCTGGTCAAGCCGGGCCTCGCCGGCCTGGGTGGCGGCGAGCGGGTCGGCAGCGCCGGCGAGAGCCTGCTGATCGCCGAGATCCTCGACCACGACGGCGAGGTGCTCTACCGTGCCCGCCCCGAGCCCAAGGACCTGTTGACGCCCGAGGTCGGGCGGCTGACCGGGGACATCCTGCGCAACGCCGTGCGCTGGGGCACCGGTCGCTCGGGGGCCTCGGCGGTGCTGCTGCAGGGCCAGCCGGTGCCGATCGCCGGCAAGACCGGGACCACCAACAGCAACCGCAACGCCGCCTTCTTCGGCTTCGTTCCCCAGGTGCAGAGCAGCCCCGATGGGCCGGTCTGGCGCTGGGGCAGCGGCTACGCGGTGGCGGCCTACGTCGGCTACGACGACAACCGCCCGATGCGGCGGGGGGGATCGAGCCTCCAAGGGGCCAGCGGCGCGCTGCCGCCCTGGCTCGCCACGGCCCAGGCGATGGCCGATCTGGGCCTGCTGGGCAGCGAGCTGCCCGCCCAGCCGGAGTGGGAGGACGGCGAGGGCTACGCCCGGGTCGCGGTCGGCGCGGTCGACGGCTTGCCGGCCGAGGGGGGCGAGGCCACGGTGCTGGTGGCGGTCGAGCGCAGCTTCTGGGGCAGCAGCGACGAGGCTCGGCGAATCGTCGCGCTGCCCGAGCCTGCCGGCGAGGCGGCGCCGGCTGAGCAGCTGGAGCCTGCGGCGCAGGCTGAGCAGCTGGAGCCTGCGGCGCAGGCCGGGCAGCTGGAGCCTGCGGCGCAGGCCGGGCAGCTGGAGCCTGCGGTGCAGGAGGAGCCCGGCGAGGTGTCCCAGCCCTTCCTCTCTCCCGAGGCAGGCCCCGCGAGCGAGGGGGGAGCTCCGCCCGCGCTTGATCCGGATCCGATCGAGGCCTGGCTGGGTGATCTGCTGCAGCCCCCCGACCCACCC
>DDSR01000108.1 GCA_002343455.1 Deltaproteobacteria bacterium UBA2385
ACCCTGACCTCGCCGTCGCTGCCGCTCCAGCTCACCACCCGCCCCGCCGCGTCCCGCCCCAGGCTCAGCTCGATCCGCCCCGCCCGGACCCCTCGGATCAGCCCCGCCGCGTCCCGGGTCAGCTCCACCGTGCGCCCCGAGACCTGCAGCTGCCGCACCCGGCCGCCGGCGTCCCGGACGAAGCGCACCTCACCCAGCCGGGTCAGCGCCAGGTTCAAGTCGCGCTGCAGGACCAGGCTCTCCTCCCCCAGGTCCACCTGGACCACCTCGCCCATCGAGTCCCGCCGCAGGCGCAGCTCGCTGCCGTCCGCCCAGCGCAGGGCCGCCAGCCGCGAGAGGCCGTCCCGGACCAGGGCCACCGACTGGCCATCCGAGGCCCGCAGCCGGCTCAGCTCTCCCCTCCCCCCCCGGTCCAGCTCCACCGACTGGCCGCGATCGTCGCTCAGCCCGACCAGCCGCCCGGCGCCGTCCCGCCGCAGGTCCAGCCGGTTGTCTCCGGGGCCCCCCAGGCGGGTGAGCCGCCCCAGCAGGTCCCGATCCAGCCGCAAGCGAGCGCCGGTCCGGGTCTGGACGGCCTCGATGGCCCCCGAGGCGCTCCGATCCAGCCGCACCTCGTTTCCCCCCGGGTCCAGGATGCGCCGCACCCGGCCCAGCGCATCCCGCTGCAGCCGGACCACCGCCCCGACCGGGTCGATCAGCTCCTCGATCCGCCCGGCGCCATCCCGACGGAGCGCCCATGGCATCGCGCCCCGCCCCACGCCTGTCAAGCGCCCCTCCGCGTCGCGCGTCCAGGTGTGGACCCGCCCGCCGGGGTCCTCGACGCCGACCACCTGGCCGGCGGGGTCCCGCCTCCAGGTCCAGATCCCCCCCGAGGGATCCGAGGCCCGCTTCACCCTCCCCTCCGGGTCCTGCTCCACCCACCAGGGGCGGCTGCCGGCGTCGTCCACCTCGACCCGGTCCTCCTTCCAGCGGACCCGGGAGCGCAGGCCGCGCGGATCCTCCCAGCCGATCAGCCGTCGTGTTCCGACGGTCTGATACCAGGCCACCGTCTGCCGCCCCGAGCTGTCCGAGACCCGCACCTGCTCCTCGCCCACGGCCTCACCGGGACGGATCTGCACCACCGTGGGGGCCCCGTCCGGCCCGTTGACCCGCAGATCTCCGTCCTGCCAGAGCACCCGCAGGGACTGCCCGCGATCGGGCCCGTCCAGCAGGGCGACCCGGTTGAAGGCGTCCCACTCGATCACCAGCACCGAGCCGTCGGGCCAGTCCACCCGCACCGGTCGGCCCATCGCATCGCCCCGCAGGCGGACCCGCCCCCCCTGGCGGTCGACCAGCTCGACCAGCGCCCCCTCCTGCCAGGCCCAGCGGGGCCCGCTGGCCACGATCTCCCGCCCCGTCTGGTCGGCGCGCCGGTTGATCTCGTCCTGGCGCACCCACTCGCCGCCCTCGATGCTCATCCGGAGGTGCGCCGGCACCGGGTTGTCGTCGATCAGCGCGGTCGGATCCTCGCCCTTCAGCGCCTGCTCTCCCCGCCGCCAGCCGCCCGCCTCCCAGACGAAGGCACCGGCCGCCCCGGGCAGCTCCAGGTAGAGGCTCCCATCGGCTGGATCGATCAGCGCGAGCCCCCGCGGATCTTCCACGCCCGGGGGCAGAGGCCCGATCCACATCGGGCCGCTCGGTCCGAGCAGCGGCAGAGGCCGCGCCAGCGCGAGGTTCAGCCCGAGGAGGAGCAGGATCATCGGCGCTTCTTAGCCTGGGGCCGGGCTCCCGAATAGCCAACAAGGCAGACCGGGGCGCGATTCATCGCGCCCTCCCCTCACAACCTCGCCCCCAGCTCCGCCCCCTGCCGGATCGCCCGCTTGGCGTCGAGCTCGGCGGCCAGCGCCGCCCCGCCGATCGCAACCACCTCCACCCCCGCGGCCCGCAGCGGCGCCAGCAGCCCGTCCTCGCAGACCTGGCCGGCGCAGATCACGACGTTGTCGACCTCCAGCACCTGCGGAGCACCGTTCACCGTGATGTGCAGCCCCTGATCATCCAGCCGATCGTACTGTACACCTCCCAGGAAGTGCACCCCGCGGTGCTTCAAGCTCGTGCGATGGATCCAGCCGGTGGTCTTGCCCAGGTCGGCCCCGTGGCGGCTGGTCCGCCGCTGCAGCAGATGGATCGTCCGCGTCGGAGGCCCGGGCTCGGTCGGCGGTGTGCTGAGCAGGCCCCCGCGTGAGGCCAGCGGATCGCGCCCCCAGCGCTCGTGATCGACCCCCCACTCGGCCATGAAGGCGGCCAGCTCGGGCGGCGCCCGGACCTGCCGCGGCTCGGCCAGGAACTCCGCCATGTCGAAGCCGATGCCGCCAGCGCCGATGATCGCCACCCGCGGCCCCACCGCGGCCCCCTCGCGCAGCACCGCCGGGTAGCTGAGCACCTCGGGCCGGTCCGAGCCCGGGAAGGTGACCGTCCGCGGTCGGACCCCGGTCGCCAGCACCACGGCGGAGAAGCCCTGCAGATCCGTGGCCTGCACCCGCTGCCCCAGGCGCAGCTCCACCCCGGCCAGCTCCAGCCGCCGCTGGAAGTAGCGCAGGGTCTCGTCGAACTCCTCCTTGCCGGGGATGACCCGGGCCATGTCGAACTGTCCACCGATCACGGAGAGCGCCTCGAAGAGCACCACCGAGTGCCCGCGCTCGGCCGCCACGCAGGCCGCGGAGAGGCCGGCCATGCCCGCCCCGACCACCGCGATGCGACGGAGCGAGGACACCGGCAGGCTGAGCAGCTCGGTCTCGTAGCAGGCCACCGGGTTGACCAGGCAGCTGGCCCGCTTGTTCTCGAAGACGTGGTCCAGGCAGGCCTGGTTGCAGGCGATGCAGCTGTTGATCTCGTCCGCCCGGCCCTGGGAGGCCTTCTGGACGAAGTCCGGATCGGCCAGCAGCGGCCGGGCCAGGCTGACCATGTCGGCGCAGCCCTCCGCCAGGATCCGCTCGGCCACCTCCGGCGTGTTGATGCGGTTGCTGGTGATCAGCGGGATCCGCACCACCTGGGCCTCGCGCAGCCGCCGCGTCACCCAGGAGAAGGCCGCCCGCGGCACCATCGTCGCGATGGTCGGCACCCGGGCCTCGTGCCAGCCGATCCCGGTGTTGATCATGCTGGCGCCGGCCTGCTCGACCGCGACCGCCAGCTCCAGCACCTCGGGCCAGCTCGAGCCCGCCGGGATCAGGTCGACCATGCTCAGGCGGTAGATGACCAGGAAGTCCGGCCCGACCGCCTCGCGGATCCGGCGCAGGATCTCCGTCGGGAAGCGGATCCGGTTGCTGTAGCTGCCGCCCCACTCGTCGGTGCGCCGGTTGGTGTGCTCGACGATGAACTGGTTGATCAAATAACCCTCGCTGCCCATCACCTCGACCCCGTCGTAGCCGGCCTCACGGGCCAGGCTGGCGCAGCGGGCGAAGTGGTCGATCGTGCGCTGCACGCCTCGGCCGGTCAGCGCCCAGGGGGTGAAGGGGCTGATCGGGCTCTTGCGGCGCGAGGGCGCCACGCAGAAGGGCTGGTAGCCGTAGCGGCCGGCGTGCAGGATCTGCAGGGCGATGCGCCCGCCCTCGGCGTGCACCGAGTCGGTGATGTGGCGGTGCCGGCTGGCCGCCCGGTGGGTCGCCAGCGTCGCTGCCATCGGCTTGAGCTGCCCGACCAGGTTGGGCGAGATCCCCCCGGTCACGATCAGGCCCACGCCTCCCCTGGCCCGGGCCGCGAAGTAGGCCGAGAGCTTCTCGAAGCGCCCTCCCTCCTCCTCCAGGCCGACGTGCATCGAGCCCATCAGGACGCGGTTCTTGAGGGTGAGGTGGCCCAGGTCGAGGGGGGCGAGGAGGTGCGGGTACGGAGTGCTCATCGCCGGGCCTTAGCCCGCTTGCTGCTCCGACACCCAGGCCACGATCTCGCCTCGCACCCGCTCGGTCGCCTCCCAGAGCACCGAGTGGGTGCAGCCCTCCATCCAGACCAGCCGGCAGTCCGGCAGCACCCGACCAAGGCGCTCACCCCGATCTCGGATGTCCGAGGCCTCCCCGTAGATCGCCAGCACCGGACACCGGACCTCGGCGAGCCGCGCGTCGCTCCAGGCCGCTGTGGCCTCCAGGTCGGCCACCAGGCTGGTCCCCTCGACCAGAGCGGCGGCGGTCTGGGCGAGGCGGTTGCGCTTACGCTCGCTGTGTCGGCCCAGCCAGTCGGCGAACTGGAGCTGGATCTGCTCGTCCCGCTCCCTGCCCTGCAACCGCAGGGTCCGGCCCATCTGCGCGCCGAAGCGCCCGTCCGGCAGGTGGGCGTCGACCAGCACCAGGCTCTGTACTCGCTCGGGGTGCGCCCGCGCGAAAGCCAGCGCCAGCATCCCCCCCATGCTGTTGCCAACCAGGTGTACCGGCTCGAGGGCCTCGCAGGCATCCAGCAGAGCTGCCAGATCGGCCACCAGGCTGTCCAGGTCGTACCCAGCGGCGGGCCGCTCGCTGCGCCCGTGCCCCCGCAGATCGTAGAGCAGCACCGGAGCCACGGCCGCCACCGCCGGGGCCACCGAGAAGTACCAGCTCGACAGGTTGTCCATCACCACGCCGTGCAGGAAGACGACCGTGGGAGGGCCCGCGCCCAGCCGCTGCACGTGGTGCCGCATACCGCGGATCAAGACCTCAGCCATCGGCGGCCTCCAGGTGCTCGCCGATCAACGCCGCCAGGGGCCGGGCGGCTTCCAGAGGCAGGAAGTGCCCCCCGGGGAGCAGCTCCACCCGAACGCCGGGGGCGAGCGCGTGCACCCGAGCCGCCTGGGCGGAGCAGGGCGAGGCAGCGCCGAAGATGATCATCGTCTCCCTACCTAGGCTAGTTAGGGAGCTATCCGGCACGCCCGCCCGCTCCGCCAACACCGCCAGGAGCTCGGTCTGGCTGGCCAGGGCGACCATGCCCTCCAGCATCCGCCGAGCCCGCCGACCGCCGAGCTCCAGCCCCGCCGGCAGGCTGGCCAGCATCTCCTCTGGAGTGCGGGAGAGGAAGGCCTCGATCTCCCCCAGGTCGCCCGGCGCCAACGGAGGCTCGACCAGGACCAGGCGCCTCACCCGCTCCGGGTGGCGCAGCCTGAGCTCCAGCCCGATCAAGGCCCCGTAGCTGTGCCCGACCAGGTCGACCCGCTCCAGCCCCAGCGCGTCCAACAAGCCCAGCAGATCCGCGGCCATCGCCGACACGCTGTAGCCCGACAACGGCCGCTCGCTGCGCCCGTGCCCGCGCAGATCGTAGCAGATCACTCGGCGGTGCTCGGCCAGCAGCGACCCCGCTCCAAGGTACCAGGTCGCGAGGTTTCCGAGCAGCAGCCCGTGAACGGCCACAACCGCCGGCCCCTGACCCAGCTCCGCGACGTTGAGCCGGACCCCGTTGGCTAAGACCGCAGGCACGATTCCACGTAGTCGACCAGCTCGCCGACGGTCAGGCCGATGATCCGGTCCAGCTCCATCCCCGCCAGCCAGCCGACGAAGTCCACCCGCTCGCCCCAGACCTGCTGCACCCGCTCGGCCAGGGCCACGAATTCGATGCTCTCCAGCTCCAGATCATCGCCGAAGGACGTCTCCCGGCTGATCTCAACCTGCTGGATCCACTCCTCACCGACCACCTCGCGCACCAGCGTGGCGATCGTCTGGAGCACATCGGTCGGGAGCACATCCTCGGGGGGCGGGGTCATCGGGGCGTCCAGGGTGAAGGCGCCCCGATAGCACGCGCCGCCCGCTTTGGCTCAGCCCGGGCACCGGCCATCACCAGCTCGCCCCTGGCGCCCTGTGGCGGACCGTCTTCGGGCGGGCGCCCGCCCGTACGATGCAGGACCCGGCGCTGGCCTCCCGTCCAAGCTTCGCCCCAGTGCTCCACGGCGGCCAGTTCTGGATCCGCTGGTTTCCCTGCCGCTCGCGGTTGACCGGGCGGCGCTGCTATCGGACCCTGGTCGCCAGGAACATCGCCAACGAGAGCCACCCCGACCTCGAACTCCGCGAACGCATCCTCAGCGCGCAGAGCCAGGCGCTTCGGCCCTTCCTGGAGCGGGCCAGCCGAGCTACGGGGCGAGGCTGAGAACCCTCCGAGCTGCCCCGCCGTCGTTCGGCTCAGGCCTTGCGCGGCTTGCGGGTCGCCCAGGCCAGGGCCATCATGAGCCCGATCGGCAAGGCAGGCGCCGCCATGGTCCCCAGCATCACCACCAGGCCGACCCAGAACCCGAAGTCGTCCCGCTCCTCCTTGCCAAGGTCAGGCCGGCTGAGCTGGAAGCCGAGCTCCTCGGAGGCCTCGCGCCGCGCCTCCCCGTAGCGAGCCAGGCCCTCGACGGGGACCTGGTCGTCCAGGACCTCCAGCTCGTGGCGCAGGGTGAAGACCTGGGTGCCGTCGGACAGCTCCTGACGCGAGATCTTCCGTGTGTAGCGGAACCAGGGGTTCTCGGTGCTGGCGTCGTCGGCCTCGAGGTCCCAGGTGGAGGGCGCCACGATGACGATGTCGTCGACCTCGTGAAGCCGCTCGGGCAAGGCCAGGGGCACCTTTCGAGACGGGTCCTCCTGCACGGGGAGCAGCCGCATCAGCTCGGGCTCGTAGAGGTCGAAGAGGTACCAGTCGCCCTCCTCCGTCCACCCACCGTCCAGGCGATAGCCCTCGCTCACACACAGGCGGTTCGCGTCCCGGTCGTCCTCGACCTGGACCTCCCGCAGCGGGGTGATCTGCAGGTCCGGTCTGCGGTAGTAGGCGAGGTAGCGCTCCTGGAGCTGCTCGGGGGTCGTGTCGGCCAGGCTCGCTCGAAACCCCTCGGCCCGGCCTCCTTCGCTGCAGGTGTTCACGGCGAGGTCGATGCTGTCCTCGTCGTCCACGGTGTACATCGTGCGGGTGCGCAGGCTGCCGGAGCTGGCCGAGTCCCGCTCCACGTCCACAAGTCCGGTCTCGCCCGAGCGGACCAGCAGCGCCTTGCCGTAGTCGGGCACGTACAGATCCACCCCGCCGCCCTGGTGCCGGCGCGTGGGATCCACGAAGCGCAGGCGCCCGTCCAGCTCGACGGCGACGATGACGTGGTCGAAGTCGTTCGGAGCGGGCAGCCATCGAGCCAGCGCCGACCGCTCCCGAGTGTTCACCAGGGCGGGCCAGGCGCTCAGCCCGCGGGCCCGCAGCAGGGCCACCAGGAGCAGCGTCTTGTCCTTGCAGTCGCCGTATCGCCGCCGCAGGACCAGCTCGGGGGGCCGAGGGTGGAAGGAGCCGGCGCCGACCTCGACCCCGAAGTAGCGCACCTCCTCTTGCACCCATCGCACGGCGGCCGCGTAGACCTCCGCAGGCGAGGCGTCTGCAGGCGCGAGCTCGCGCGCGACGGTCTCCACCTCGGCGCCGGGCTCGTCCTCCAGCCGGTAGCGCTGCAGCGACCAGTCCACGACCGCGGCCCAGTCCGGGTAGGTGCTGACCTGGACCCAGGGCCAGACCACGTGGTCGACCGGCGCGCCCGAGGGGGCCTCGACGCCGGCCACCTGCTGCAGATCCCAGCGCAGCTCGATACGATCGCCCAGGCGGGACTCGGTGGGGGCGGACACCTCCCCGTGCAGGCCCACGAACAGTGGCCTCTCGGCCGGGTAGAGGACGCGCAGCCGACGCATGGCCACCGGCACCGACCAGGCCATGCTCCAGCTCTCGGCGGCATGGCCGTCGAACAATGGATTCTCCTCGTACACGGTCCAGGCACCGCGTACAGTGTCGCCCACACGGATGTCCTCGGGCACGACGACCAGGGTCGAGCGTCCATCGAGGATGTGCTGCCACAGATCGCTCTCCCGCTGGATCTGGACCGCCTCGGCGGTCGCGAGGCGGTCCTGCCAGGCCCCCTCGCGCCACACCTCCAGGCGATGCATCTCCACCCGGGCAGAGGCGGCGTCGTACTCCACCTCGATCCGCGAGAGCTCGTCCAGCGCCTCGGCGGTCACGATCCGGAAGACCCGCTCCTGGTAGAGGCCGACCGCGCCTCCCTCCTCCAGCAGGGCCTGGTTGTCGACGAGCAGGTACTGCGAGGAGGGGCGCACCGCCCCCTGGGGTTCGGACACACCCAGGTCGACCTCCGAGGGCACCACCCAATCCGGCACCGGACCCAGCGGAGGCGGAGCGGCGAAAGCGAGACGCAAGGCGAGCAGGAACAAGAGCATGGCCCACTCTACTTCAGGTGCCGCGAGGCGCGCGCGGACCTCGTGCTACCTTGTCCCCATGTGGTTGTATCTGCTCCTATCCTGCCACCCCTGCACTCTGACGGACTGGGGCGACATGACGCTCCAGGCCGACGAAGACGTGCCCGCCAGCACCGTCGAGCGCGTGGCGGCCCAGCTGGAGCAGTTCATCGACTGGACGGGGCGGGAGCAGAGCTGCGTGCAGGGCATCACCCTGCGCAGCGACTACGACGTGGTGCACGGCGGCTACGCCCAGGGCTCTTTCCGCCGGGCCACCGGCGAGATCCAGGTCTCGACCGCCTTCGACGACCCCGAGTCCTCCCTGGTCCACGAGCTCTGCCACGCCATCGACCAGCAGGACGGCACCTCGCGTCGGGATCGCGACCTGTTCCCTCGCGGATCCCTGGACCGCGGCGACGGGCGGCCCGCCAAGCCCAGCGAGGTCTTCGCGCTGACCTGCGATCGTGGCCCCCAGCAGGCGACGCGCTGGCAGCTGGTCGAGCAGCAGTGCGAGGTCGCGGTCAGCGAGCTCAGCACCGCCGCGCTGCAGCGGGTGCAAGAGACCGTGTACGTCGACGCGGAGTCGGGCGCCGACTGGGGGTCGGCGACTGCCCGGGTGGAGGCGGGCCAACCCTGGGCGCTGACCGCACCCGAGCCGAACCTCTCGCTGGCCGGAATCGCCGCCGGATCCGACCATGTCGTCGTTGTCTGGAGAAGTGTCGCGGTTGAGGGGCGCGTGGTCGTCGACCACCTCGCCCCAGGCACCGGAACCCCCGAGCTCTGGCAGGAGATCGAGACCTGTGGGCCCGACCCCGACTATTGTCACGTCGAGCTGCTGCCGGGCCCTGAGGGGCCCTGGATCCACAGCCAGGGCGGCACCTCGGTGGGCGAGCGCCGGCTGTGGCGACTCTCGCCCGAAGGGGCCACCGAGACCCGCACCCCTTGCCTGAGCGACAGTTGGGACCTCGTGGTGGACGGTCAGCTGTGGAGCGCCAGCTTCATGGTCAACTACGGCCCTGTGAACCAGGAGGCGACCCTCCAGAAGCTGGACGGCTGCGAGATCGAGACCGGGGAAGAGCGGAGCCTGGACGCCCCCACACCCCTCTTCCCGCGCATTGGTTGGGAGCTGTCCTGGGCGCCTCCGACCTTGACCTGGGTCGACCAGGCACCCGCGGTCTGGTGGCGCGGCGCCGCGCTCTCCTGGCCTGACGCCCAGGGCTGGCAGGAGCGGGAGCTGCCCACTCACCTCGACCTCGCTGCGATGGCGATCGGAGCCGAGGGCGGCTTCGAATTCCTGGTCCTGACTCCGACCGCGGACGGGCGACGCGTCCTGGGGTTGGTCCGCTACGAGCCCATCAGCGACACCTGGTCGGCCCCTGTGTCGAGCTGTGTGGAGCTGCCGCCGCCCGATGAAGAGGCGGAGGAAGAGATCAAGCTCCTGCGAGGCCAGGACTGGTCCGCAACCGCGCACCGCACGTCAACCAGCGAGCCGTGGACAGTCGTCGAGCTGCGGTAGCCTCCATCGATGCCCAGCGAGCGCGTGGCTCTCCGGCTACCATGCCCCCAGGAGATCCCATGGCCGACAGCTACCGTTCCCTCTTCCTGCTCCTGCTCCCCCTGGTCGCCTGCGGCGAGAAGGAAGATGACGACACCGGCGACACCGGTGACACCGGCACGCCCCCCATCACCGAGCGCGAGACCGGCTGCTACCAGCTCCCCTCCGAGCTCACCGACTGCGTCCCTCCCGGAGATGTGCCCCTGGAGCAGGTGATCCCCCAGACCTGCGGGGCCGCGGTGGTCTCGGTGGACGGTAACGGCACCCTCTCGGACGGTTGCGACTGGATCGGTGGCTTCGCGCCCAGCGCCTGGTGCATCTACCCGATCACCGTGATCCCTCCCGAGGACGAGTGCGACTACGGCCGCCCGCTGATGATCCAGGGCGCCCCGCACCTGGCACCCCTGGTCCGACGCGAGGGCTGGACGGCAGGTCGCACCACCACCCCGGCCGACCCCGAGGGCGCGGCGACCTGGGCCCGGATCGGGCTGGCCGAGCACGCCTCGGTGGCCTCCTTCCACCGCTTTGCCTTGGAGCTGATGGCCCTGGGGGCCCCCGAATCCCTGGTCCGCCTCGCACACGAAGCGGCCACCGACGAGCTCCGCCACGCCCGCCTCGCCTTCGGCTTCGCCTCGGACCTCGCCCAGGTCGAGCTGGGTCCCGGGCCCCTGTCGCTTGAGGGCCTCACCCTCGACACCGACCTCGTCGCCTTCGCCCGGGCCACCGCCCGCGAGGGCTGCATCGCCGAGACCCTCTCCGCCCTGCAGATGGCCGAGGCCCGGGACCGGGCCAGCGATCCCCGGCAGCGCGCCGTGCTGGAGGGGATCGCCCGGGACGAGGCGAAGCACGCCGCCCTGGCCTGGAGGGCCCTGCGCTGGGCCCTGGACCAGGGGGGTGAGGAGGTGCGCCTCGCAGTGGTCGAGGTCTTCTCGCGGGCGCCGAGCCTGCCGGTTTCCGGGGGCCTGCTGCCGCCCGAGCTCGCCTGCGCCTCCGTCCAGCGCGGCTGGCAGGAGGTCGTGCGGCCGGCCGCCTTGCGGCTGTTGGGCGGCGGGACAATTTCGGCTCGAGACCAGCTGCAGTTGAGCTGACGGCGCGCCCCCCAACGGAGCCGGCGTCAGGTATTCGCATTTGCCATTTCCCGGCACGGAGGAGCTGAAGTGCGGCCTGAGTGGCCGAATGTCGCCCGTGCAGCGGCCTCCCCGGAAGCAGCGATCCGCTGGCCATCGACTCTTCAAATGACAATAGGCAATACCTGACACCATACCCGCGAGCCATCAAGGGCGAGGGGAAGTGGTTCGCGCAAAGACGCAAAGGCGCAAAGATGAAGGGTCTTGCATCCTTCCTTGGCGTCTTCGCGTCTCTGCACGATCCGATCCACGGGCTGGGCGACATGGTCCGAGGTGATCCCCGGAATTCTGCAGCGATCAAGAGGTGAACCTCGGAAATCTGCAGCGATTGGAGGCATCTCGGCAGCCCCGAGGCCGGGAAATATCTGCTAAGTTGTCTGAATTGCGTTGGTATCGCGGGGCACGTCGGCCCGCGAACCGCCTTGGCGCTGCAAAAATCGAGGGATCACCCGGCACCCGCTGCAGAAGCGGGAGGTTCACCCCTCGTGCTGGCGCGGACCGTCGCCTGGGACCTCAACCTACAACACCAACCCCCCCTCCGGCCGCAGACAGACCTCCTCCCCCGGCTCGAAGCGCTCCGGCTGGTCCACGACCACCTCCTGCCCCTGCACCCGCACGACGTACCGCGCGGTCGGCCCCAGGAACACCCGCGAGACCACGGTCCCCGCGATCGCCCCCGGCAGCCGCCCCCGCTGCATCCCCGCCCGCGAGGGCCGGAAGGCGAAGGCGTCTCCCTTGGCATCGACCACCGCCCGGCGCGCGATCCCCTCCGGAACCAGCGCCAGGGGCAGCTCGCTCTGCCGGCCGACGAAGCGGGCGGCGAAGACGGTGGCAGGCTCGTCGTAGAGGCGCTCGGGCGCGGCGTGCTGCTCGACCCGGCCCTGGTGCATGACGGCGACCCGATCGGCGAGGCCCAGCGCCTCCTCCTGATCGTGGGTGACGAAGAGCACGGTGATGCCGCGCCGCTTGACCAGGGCGCGGATCTCGTCCCGCATCTGTTCACGCAGGTGGGCGTCCAGGTTGGACAGAGGCTCGTCGAGCAGCAGGACCCGCGGCTCGGCCACCAGGGCTCGGGCCAGGGCGACCCGCTGCTGCTGGCCACCGCTGAGCTGGTTGGGGTAACGCTCGCCCAGGCCGCTGAGCTTGACGGCGTCGAGCGCCTGGTCGACCCGGGGCTCCAGGTCGGCGGCCCCTTGCAGGCGCAGGGGGTAGGCGACGTTCTCGCGGACCGTGCGGTGGGGCCAGACGGCGTAGCTCTGGAAGACCATGCCCAGGCGGCGCAGCTCGGGGGGCACGAAGCGGCCCGGCCCGCTGACGACCTCCTCGCCGATGCGGATCTCGCCGCCCGAGGGCTGCTCCAGGCCGGCGACCATGCGCAGGGTGGTGGTCTTGCCGCAGCCCGAGGGGCCCAGCAGGGCCAGGACCTCGCCCTCCTCGACCTCCAGATCGAGGGAGCGCACGACCGGGTTGTCTCCGTAGGACTTCTGGATCCCCTTGAGCAGGACGCGGGCCATCTACAGACCCACCCGGCCGCGGCTGAGCAGCCGCACCCCGCCGCTGAGCATCAGCACCACCGCGGTCAGCACCACGGCCAGCACGGCGGCGGCGGGCGGATCGGCGTAGGACTGCAGGTGGAAGAGGACGGTGCCGACCACCGGCGTGCGGGGACCGTAGAGCAGGACACTCATGGTGATCTCGGAGAAGGCGGGCATGGCGACCAGGAACCAGGAGGCGACGACGGAGGGCAGCAGCAGGGGCAGGACGACGTCGAGCAGGCTGCGGCCCCAGCTCGCCCCGGACATCCGCGCGGCCTCTTCCAGGGCCGGGTCCAGGCCCTGCAGGGCGGCCTGGATGGTGCCGACGGGGAAGGCGAGGTGCTTGACGGTGTAGGCGATGCCCAGCAGCCAGACGGTGTCCAGCAGGACGAGGCTGAAGCTGGCGCGGTCCAGCACGACGAGGCGGATCTCCTGCGAGAACACCAGCAGCAGGCCCAAGGCGAGCACAGTGCCGGGCACGGCGTAGGGCAGGCGGGCCAGGGCGGCGACGGAGCGGCTGCCCCGGCCGGGGCTGCGCACGGCCATCCAGGCGACAAGGCCTCCGATGACGGTGGCGGCGGTGGCGGCAGAGGCGGCCAGCCCGCCGCTGCGGAGCAGGGACTGGACAGTGTCGGGCCGCTCCAGCATCACGGCGGTCCAGTGCTGGAATCCCAGGTTGTCGGGGTGCAGCCCGGCGCCGAAGCCTTTCATCAGGCTGGTCAACCCGATGGTCACCAGAGGCAGGACGACCGCCACCAGGGCGTAGGAGCCCAGCAGCCCCCAGGCCAGCCAGCGCCAACGGCCCAGCACGATGCGGCCTCCGCGGTTGGCCTTGCCGGTGACCGAGACGAAGGAGCGGCGGCCCTCCAGGCGGCGGGCGATGGCGGGCAGGCCCACGCCGACCAGCAGCAGGAGCAGGGAGAGGGCGGCGGCGACGGGGCGGCCGGTCGCGGGATCCAGCGCCAGGGCCTGGTAGATGCGGGTGGAGAGGACCCAGGAGGGCTCGGCGGCCCCGCCGGCCAGCAGGTAGGGCACGCCGAAGGCGGCCGCGCTGAAGGCGACCACGAAGCTCGCGCCCGCGCCGATCGCGGGCAGGGCCAGGGGCAGGGTCACATCACGAAGCACCTGGAAGCGGCTGGCGCCGGACATGCGGGCGGCCTCCTCCAGGGTCGGGTCGATCCGGGAGAGGGCGTCGGCCGTGCCGAGGAAGACAAAGGGCGCCAGGAACAGACCCAGCACCCAGACCATCCCGCCCAGGCTGTAGATGTCGAAGAGGGGCAGGCCCAGGCCCAGCAGGCCGCGGTTGAGCAGGCCGTTGGTCGGGTTGAGCAGCCAGGTCCAGGCGATGGCGCCGATGTAGGGGGGCACGACGTAGGGCAGCGAGAGCAGCACCCGCCAGGCGGCGGCGCCGGGCAGGTCGGTGCGACCCAACAGCCAGCCCATGGGCACGCCAATGGCCAGGCTGAACAGGGTCACACCCAGACAGAGCAGGGCCGTGTTGCCCAGGGCTCGCAGGTTGATCGGATCCCGCAGCGCGGCCAGGGCCGCCGGGTCGAGGGCCTGGAGCAGCATCGCCCCCAGGGGCAGGCCGGCGAAGACGAGCAGCGCCAGGACCACGAGGCCCAGCAGCAGGGGCTTCACGGGCCGACCCAGCGGGCCTTGAAGGCCTGCGAGTCAAGCTCCTCGGGCACCGGGAAGAGGGTGATCTCCTCGAGCGGGGGCGCGCCGGTGGGCGGGGGCAGCGCGGGCAGGGGCGAGTGCATCCCTCCGGCGACGATGGCCTGCTGGGCCTGGGGCGATATCAGCCAGGCCACGAAGCGCTCGGCGCCGTGCACATCGGCACAGCCCGCGGCGATCGCCACCGGGCCGGACACCGCGACCGCCCCGTCGGCCGGCAGGATGGCCTTGGCCGGGCTGTCCGGCTTGAGCAGCAGGTTCTCCAGCAGGATCATCCCCACCGGGCGCTCGCCCGACTCCATCCGCGCCAGCACGCTGCTGTTGCCTCCCTGGGCGATCAGCCCCTGACCGCGGGCCTGCTGCATCCAGTCGGCCCCGTACGCGGCGTCCAGCGCGGACCAGGAGGTGAAGGCCGTGCCGCTGGCCAGCGGATCGGGGGTGCTGACGAGGCCCTGCCAGGCCGGCTCGGCCAGCTCGCGGAAGGAGGCCGGGGCGGGCTGGACGGTGCTGGCCAGCACCATCAGCGAGACCCGCATCGTGAAGTAGCGGCCCTGGGGATCCAGCCAGCGCTTGTCCATCGCGGCGGTCGCGGGCGCCAGGTAGGGGGCGAGCAGCTCCCGCCGGGCGAGGTCGGCGTACCAGGCCGGATCGCTACTGGCCAGCACGCAGGCCCGCGAGCCCCCCGCCGCCAGCTCGGCCTCGAAGCGCTGGGCCACCTTCTCAGAGCCGGCCTGGTAGACCTCGATGCGCAGGTCGGGGAGATCGCGCTCCCACAGGGGGCGCATCGTGGCGAGGACCTCCTCGTAGATCGAGGTGTAAAGCCAGATCTCGGCGGCCTCGCCCGAGCGGGCTTGCTCGGGGGGGCCGAACTCTACGCGGCAGGAGAGGAGGAGGAGGAGGGCTAGCACGGGCGAGGATTAGCACGCTGGGGGCTGTTCGCGGGGCTTGGCGGGCAGGTCGATCACGGCGCCCGTAGAGACCATGCCGTGGCTGGCTGCGGAGTTGCAGTCGGAGGGGAGGCGGCTGCTCCGGCGGACATTTTCGCCAGATTCGATTTGAATTCGCTGAAAATGTCCGCGAGGAGCACTGGAAACAGGCGGATCTGACCGCGGGGGGCCGCAACAGACCTCAACTCGGACGAATAATGTCCGAAAGGGCCTCTACAGGCCCCCATCGGCGGACATTTTCGCCAGATTCGNNGGGCCTCTGCCCGGTGCTTGCGTGTCGCTGCCTGGATGGTCTCTGCGGTTCACCGGCCTCGGCCCCCGCCCCCGACGGCTCCAGAGGAACCGGCGGGCGTCGTAGAACCACTCCCGCGCTGGTACGATCCGGATCCGCCCGGCGTCCGCTGCTCGGGTCCGCATCGGCACGAGGAACACGAGGAACGCATCCACCAGGTGGCCCAGAAAGGCCAGCAGCGTCGCCTTGCCGACCTTCCAGCCCTGGGTAGTCAAGGAGCCGTGCAGCCTGCTCACGCTGAAGGCCCCCGCGTTGGCGGCGAACAGCGCAGCGGCGAGCTCGCGGATGACCGGGATGTTCGTGGCGTTGTGGCGCTCCGCCACGTCCCGCAGGACCACCAGGTCGACGTACTCCTGGAGCATCTGGACCCTGTCGTAGGGGTTGCACGACCGCACGGCGGGAACCCGCCTCTCTTCAGGTAGTCGATGAGTGTTGTCGATGCTCCAAACCCG
>DDSR01000042.1 GCA_002343455.1 Deltaproteobacteria bacterium UBA2385
CCCGCCATCCCCGGTCCCGCCGTCCCCGGTCCCGCCATCCCCGGTCCCGCCATCGCCCGCGCCACCGTCCGTCGCGCCGCCGTCGCCGCCGCCGCAGTCCTCGGCCAACCCGCTGTCGAAGTCGTCGCAGTCGGTGCCGCCGCACTCCTCCGAGAGGTAGCCATCGTCGTCGTAGTCGCAGACCGCGCAGTCAAGGAGGCTGTCGGTGTAGGCGTCCTGGGCGAGGCTCGCGGTGCCGCCCAGGCTCATCAGGAAGCTGTAGCGGACCGACTCGCCGGCGGGCAGGCTGACGACGGTGTGGCGGATGTTGATCGGGCGGTCGTGCTCGGCGCCCTCGCCGTCGAGCAGCTCGACATCGACGTCGGTCGAGAAGGTCGTCGAGGAGCCCAGCTCCTGCAGCTCGGGCTCGCAGGCGCCGAAGCCGATCGTCAGGCCGCTGGAGGCGCCCACCGCCTGAACCCAGTCGTCGAAGCCGTCGCCGTCCAGGTCCATCGTGTCCAGCGCGGTGGACAGGGTGGTCGGGGAGTCCTGGTCCCCGTCCAGCCACAGCAGCATGCGCAGGTCCTCGATCGTGTCCACGCCCTCGTTGGTCAGCACGAACTCGATGCTGACGACGCTGTCGTCCACCGCCCAGCGCTCGGTCTTGACGATCGAGAGGTCGTCCAGCGACCAGGCGTACTCGGCCACCATCCAGGAGCTGTCGGAGAGGTCGCTCTCGCTCAGCGTGGTCCAGGAGGCCGTGATCCAGTTGCCATAGCCCGTGTAGGTGGCTCCCCCCTGGGTCCACTCGAAGGCCGTGACGTGCTGGGCCGAACCGTTGCCCACCCACTCGGTCCAGGTGCCGGTGCCGTCCAGGTCGGTGCGCACCCCGATCCCCTCGCTGCTCTCGTACCAGAGCCCTCGGCTGTTGTAGTGGACCTCGAGCAGGTCGCCGGTCAGGGTCTGAGAGGCCAGGGCCGTCGAAGCGAGCAGCGCCGCAACAAGTGAGGTGGTCCAGGTGCGCATCGAGCCTCCAGCGTAGGTGCAATCAGCGTAGCGGAGCGGACCTGCTTTGGCATCTGCCGCCCCTGCCGTCACGCGATCGACACAGCGAACTCTCGGACGGCGGCTCCCGGACAGCGGCTCCCGGACAGCGGCTCCCGGACAGCGGCTCCCGGACAGCGGCGCCCGGACAGCGGCGCCCGAGCGGGCCCTCAGGCCCCGCACTCCGAGGGCACATCGTACCAGCGCGGCCCCGAGGCGTCGCGAAGCTCGCCCCCCTCGCCGATCCGCAGCTCCTGCGTCTCGCCGCCGACGGTCAGCCTGAGCGGCCCCACCGCCGCCGTCCAGCTGCCGTCCGGCTCGACCTGCTCGACGATCCCGGCATCGCCGAGCACCCGCTTCACCACCGCCACGCTGCCGTCCGGCCGCAAGGTCAGGCTGCCGCTGGAGCCCCAGACGCCCGCAGGGGGCCCCCAGAGGACCAGGCCCGAGTAGACCGACTGCAGGTCGCGCGCCCCCCCCGCGCCGCCCTGGTCGAGCAGGCGATAGCGCAGGCTGCCGTGGACCACCTCGAAGAGGTCCTCCTGGCGCATCAGCTCGCGGGCCGCGGGATCCTTGGCCACGGCCAGGACCAGGTGGTCCAGGATCGCGTCCAGGCTGGCCCCATGCTCGCAAGGGGCGGCTTGGGTGCGCAGCTCGGCCAGGGCCAGCGCCAGCTGGTAGTTGGCCTGGGGATCGCTGCCGTCCGCGGCGAGGCTGGCCCGAGCCTGGGCCGCCCGCTGGGCTGCGTCGGGAGCGGCAGAGACGACGGGAGCAGCCGCGGGGGCGGGAGCGGGAGAGGCCGGCTCTGCCTTGACGCAGGCCAGCAACAACAGGGGGAGGAGGGGGTTCATGCCGAGAGGCTCACATAGGAGGCGACCTGCCGCAAGCCTGGGGCTCGCAGGGCCGCCTGGGCCTGCTACACTGGGGCCCCCCGCCTCCGGAGTCCCCGTGCATCTCACCGCTCTGCGCCTCTGCGCCCCGCCCGCCCTGGCGCTCGCCGCGCTGCTCTTGCCCTCCACCGCCTGGGCCACCTGCGGCGACGCCACCGTCACCGGGACCGAGGAGTGCGATGACGGCGACCTCGAAGACGGCGACGGCTGCGCTTCGGACTGCAGCATCGAGCGCGGCTGGGAGTGTGTGATCGCCGACTTCAGCATCGACTTCTACGAGGTCTTCGCCGACGCCTCCTTCGGCGAGCACCCCGCACCCGACTGGTCGATCTCGGCGGACGCGCTGACCGTCTCCCAGACCCAGAACTCCAGGCCCTCGATCTACAACACCAACCTCGACGCCTCGCTGCACGCCATCACCTTCAGCCTGCGGGTCGCCACCACCTCCGACGACGACTTCATCGGCTGGGCGGTCGGCTTCCAGGAGGGCGACAGCACGGCCTCCAGCACCGACTGGCTGCTCTTCGACTGGAAGCAGGGGACCCAGACCTGGACCACCGGGGTCAGCGCCACCGCCGGACTGCGCGTCTGGCGGGTCAGCGCGGGAGTCGACGGCGAAGACCTCTGGGGCCACGGGACCGGCATCGAGCTGATCGCCGAGGCCGACTCCCTGGGCACGACCGGCTGGACCGACAACACCACCCACACCGTCGAGCTGGAGTACTCGACCACCGGCTTCCGGGTCTGGGTCGACGACGACCTGCAGTTCGACGAGGTCGGCGCCTTCCCCGAGGGCAACTTCGGCTTTTACACCTTCTCGCAGCCCAACAACTCCTTCACCCTGATCGACCCGATCAACGAGAGCCTCTGCAACGCCCTGGACAGCGACGGCGACGGGCTGCTCGACTGGGAGGAGTACGAGCTGGGGACCGACCCCGAGCGGGCGGACTCCGACACCGACGGGCTCAGCGACTACGACGAAGTGCGCGAGCACGGGACCGACCCGCTGGACTGGGACAGCGACGACGACGCCCTCTCCGACGGCGACGAGGTGTACAGCTACAGCACCGACCCCCTGGACTACGACAGCGACGACGACGACCTCTCCGACGGCGAGGAGGTCCTCATGTACAGCACCGACCCGCTCGATGAGGACAGCGACGACGACAGCCTCTCCGACGGCGATGAGGTCCTCACGCACAGCACGAACCCCATTGACGCGGACAGCGACGACGACGGCCTCGCCGATGGTGACGAGGTCCTCAGCCACGAGACCGACCCACTCGACGCGGACAGCGACGACGACAGCCTCTCCGACGGGGATGAGGTCCTCAGCCACGAGACCGAC
>DDSR01000319.1 GCA_002343455.1 Deltaproteobacteria bacterium UBA2385
CCGCAGCTGAACGCCATGGCGTTATCCCCACAAACATGGCTCAGCCCTCGGCCTCCGCGGCAATGCAAGCCCAAGACCCACTTGACGCACTCTATCGCTCACGATTACTTCAGTGCCATGCGCGCCACTGATCTCCCAACACTCTACATTGATGAGTCTGGCAATACAGGCCCGGACCTTCTTCAATCCTCCCAGCCGGTGTTTACGCTTGGCTCCATACTCGTCTCCCCAAGCCACGCCGCTGACATTCTTGACCGGGTATCCAGAAATAGTGCCGCCAGGGAGATGCGGTTCCAGCAACTTAAGCGCCGCCCGTCCGGTCAAGCTAAGATCCTCACTCTTCTTGACACCCTCGGTACTGAGGGTCTGACGCCCTATGGGTACATCTCGCACAAACCATTCGCATTTTGGTCAAGGCTAGTCCATTTCCTGGTTTTCGAGTCGTCGACCGAAGTTCAGCGCCTCACGACGGACCGTGCGGTAGGGCTCATCATTACACACGCCGGGTGGTATCTCCTTCAGGGCTGCTATGGACCCGTGAAGCTTCGTCCCCTCCTATCCATGGGGCAACTGGCCATCCGGACTGGTGGTCGACGCGCCTATCGTCGTTTGCACCGAGAAATAGCTATGCTCCTACAGTGGGACCCTGGCCCCGAGAACGCTTTTGCTCGTGAACACATTCAAAACGCCCGCACGGTTCTTCGCCTTCTTCATATGCATCGCGCACTGCAAGGCTCGATGCCACCATCTCTTGATGCCTCGGTCCTCGACCTTTCGGTCGAAGCCGCCTTTAGAGTCTGCGTGCATTGGAGCAAGCATGCGGCTCGGCCCTTTCCTGTCGTCCACGATGAGTCTTCCCGGATGTGGAAGAAGGCGTCGCTTTGGCGCATGCTGACTTCTCCAGCGGCACCGGCGGCGGAGTTTGGCTGTGCAGGACGAGAAGTCAACTTCCCTCTGTCCGTAGCAAGCACTGAGCTCGGGCGGTCCCAAGAGCACCCTGGGCTTCAACTCGCCGACGTGTTGGCGGGTGTCTACGCCATCGCTGGAGTGCGCTACTTGGGCTTTGAAGACTCCGACCCTCACTTCACAGACGCTGTGATTGATCGTCTCGGACCTTCGGTAGGGTTCCTTGGCCTTGTCCCGGACCCGGAGATTGCGACATCTAAAGAGCTCTCCCCGCCCCATGTGCGAGAGGACTTGCAGGCTTACGTTGACGCGCTTCCCACTACGCTGGGATTCCTACGTTCAGACCGAAGCTCACCCTGAATGGGGGATAACGACGCGCTGAAGCTGACGGGGCCGGCCTGACGTTCACCGCATGTCAACTTTCGCTGCGGCCGGCCCCGCAGCTTAGCGCCGGCGTTATGCAGGCGCCAGCAGGGGCGCTCGATCCACGGGCCAAGCTTCCCCTGGAGCGTGGCGAAATCTGCCCATCCGATAGAACGACGCGGCCCCCTGCCACTGGGGGTAGCCGGGGCTGCCTCCTTGCGGTACGATCAAACGCATGAACACCATCCCTCCGACACGCCAAGCCATCCTCCAGGTGCTGCGGGCAGCCCTACCTGCCCTACGCCAGGACTTTGGTGTGCAGTCGCTCGCGCTGTTCGGGTCGGTAGTGCGCGACGAGGCATCTGCCGACAGCGATATCGACATCTTGGTGGAGTTCGACGCGCCCATAGGGCTCATCCGGTTTGGTCAACTCCAGCTCCGCCTTGAAGCCGTGCTGGGTCATCGTGTTGACCTTGTGGAGCCTGCTGCGCTCCATCCTGCCCTCAAGAGTTCCATCTTGGCCGAGGCGCGAAGTGCCGCCTAGGTCGTGGCAGTTCCGAGTGGGCGACATTCTGCACGCCATCCAACAGGTTCAGGAATACACGGATGGGATGGACTTCGACGCTTTCGCGTCCAATGCTCTTGTGATCGATGGCGTGCTGTACCGCATTGCAGTCATTGGCGAAGCCGCCCGCGCGATACCGGACGATGTGAAAGTGCGACACGATCACATTCCCTGGCGTGCAATCCAGACCATGCGCAACCGCCTTGTTCGTGAAAACTTCGGTGTCCGCGTCGATACTGTCTGGCAGACGGTTGTTTCCGACCTTCCCAGCCTGATCTTGGCGATGGAGGCGTTGAAGCGCGAGAGTGACGCGTAGAGCTTTCCCAGCCCGGAACAATCCTTATGTCCGCCACTCCCTCCGCTGCAGAACAACACGCTGAAGCTGACGGGTCCAGCCCCACGTTCATCTCGTGCCAACCTTCGCTGCGGCCGGCCCCGCAGCTCTTCGCCAGCGTTAGGTTCGCCGGCGCAGCCTCGTGGCTGAGAGGGCCCCAAATCGCTTGAACTGGTCTGATCGCACGCCTCCGCGATGACCACCAGTTCGCAAGATTTCCTAGGCGACCACACCGACAGGCTGTTGAAGCTCCAACGGATCAGTGACCGACATGAGCCCGGATCTCGACCCCAATCGCCCCGCTCTCGGCAGCGGCTCGCCAGAGCACTTCTGGACCAAGGTGCCCAGGGTTGGGCGAGTCGGCTTGGTAGTTCGGCAGACATCGGTCGATGGCTGCGGGCCCGCGTGCGCTGCGATGCTGCTTGCGGATCGAGGTATCGAAGTTGATCAGGACGCCAGTGCCGAACCCATGATGCTCCCGTGTGGCGCACCAGACCTGGCCAGACGCCTCAGCGAGCTCTCGTCGACCGCCTGGACTGGTGGAAGCCTGGCAGAGCTGCCGAAGTCCCCTGGCGCCGTCGTCCGCGAAATCTGCATCCGTCATGGATCCTGGGCGGCGCTGCTCGAGCCCCATGGCTTCCGGCGTGTCGGTCACTGGGTAGTCGTCGACCAGGTCAACAACGACGGGGTCATCCTCCTGCGAGACCCAGTGGGCGAGGCCTACGGGATTTCCGCGGAAGAGTTCGCCTCGCTATGGAGCTATGCTATGCTGGTCATGGAGAGCCGCAGCTGATGGACGTCAAGCTCGTCAACATCGAAGCCCACACGGACCACGCAGGGCCCAACGGCAACTATCCGGTTTCGGTGGTCCTCGACATCAGTGGACGTCAGGAGCAGTTCGGCATTATCGTTCATGTAAACACGCCCTTCGAAGGCGCGAGCCTCTTGGAGCCCGACGAACGGCTCTCCGACCGCTTCAGGCTGGAGCAGTTTGCGCTCGGGCGCATCTGTAGGATTGTTGGACGTCAGCTCGAAGGCCAAGACGTGCAACTGCCACAGCTTGTGGCGGCTTGACCAGATCCGACTCCGCAGCGTCGGTGGCTGGGACATGACGACGCGCTGAAGCTGACGAGTCCTGTCGTTCCACGCATGTCAACTTTCGCTGCGGCCGGCCCCGCAGCTTGCGCTGGCGTCATCCCCCATCCCCCCGCCGCCTCCCCTACACTCCCCCCATGCGCGCCGACTCCGTCCTCAACCTCCCCCACGACGCCCGGATGCTCGACGTCGTGCGCCAGGGCCTCTCCACCGCCCAAGATGTCCGGGTCGCGGTGTCCTTCACCCGCTGCAGCGGGCTCGGGCTGGTCCTCGACCCCTTGAAGGCCCTGGCGGCGCGCGGCGCGGACGTGCGGGTGCTGACCTCGACCTTCCAGTGGGTCACGCAGCCCGAAGCGCTGGACGCCCTGCACCGGCTGGACGGGGTGCAGACCCGGCTGCACACCGGGGCGGAGGGCTTCCACGGCAAGTTCTGGTGGTTCGGAGGCGCTGAGCGCACCGAGTGCTGGGCGGGCTCGTCGAACCTGACCCACGGGGGACTGTCCACGAACATCGAGTGGAACTTCCGCAAGGAAGACGCCGCCACGCTCCGCGCGAGCCGCGCCCAGTTCGACGAGCTGTGGACGCGCCACGACGTGAGCCCACTCACCCCCGAGCTGATTGCCCGCTACCGCGCCGCCTACCGCCAGCGCCACCGCGACGACGGGCAGCAACACCTGCTGCTCGCCGAGGCCGCGCCAGCCACGGTGATGCCGAACATGGCCCAACGCGAGGCCCTGGCCCGCCTCGCCGACCTGCGCGCGCGCGGGGGCCAGCGGGCGGCGATCGTGGCCGCCCCGGGCGTGGGCAAGACCTACCTGGCCGCGTTCGACGTGCACACGAGCGGCGCGCAGTCGGTCCTGTACGTCTCCCACCGCCTGGAGCACCTGGAGCAGGCGCGGAAGAGCTTCGCCCGGGTGCTGAGCCGCGACCGACGCCTGGGCCTGCTGGGTGGGGGAGCCGACCAGCGCAAGGCGGATGTGATCTTCGCTACGATCGGCACGCTGGCTCGCCGACCCGATGTGCTGGCCCGCCACTTCGACTACCTGATCATCGACGAGTTCCACCACGTCGAGGCACCCTCCTACGCCTGCCTGTGGCCTCTGCGCGAGCGCGCCTTCCTGCTGGGCCTGACCGCCACACCGGAGCGCCAGGACGGCCAGGAGGTGCTGCGCTGGTGCGATCATGTGGTCGCCTTCGAGGTCCGCCTGGGCGAGGCCATCGACCGCGGCTGGCTGCTCCCCTTCCACTACTACGGGATCGCCGACGAGAGCCTGGACTTCCTGGCCGTGCCCTGGCGCCGCCTGGATGAGGTGGAGACGGCGCTGAGCATCGAGTCACGCGTGGACCTGGTGCTGCGGGCGGCCCTGGAGCGCGGCTTCGACGGCGTGAAGCGCGCGACGATCGGCTTCTGCGCGGGGCGGCGGCATGCGACCTTCATGGCACGGGCCTTCCAAGCGCGCGGACAGAACGCGGTGGCGGTCCTGGGCGACGCCCCGGTGGACGAGCGGACCGCGGTCTACGACCGGCTGGCTGACCCCGAGGATCCGCTGGAGTGGGTCTTCGTCTCCGACATCCTCAACGAGGGCGTGGACATCCCGGCGATCAACAGCGTGCTCTTCCTGCGACCGACCGAGTCGGCGACGCTGTTCCTGCAGCAGCTCGGCCGCGGCCTGCGCCTGTTCCCCGGCACCGAGGTGCTCACGGTGCTGGACTTCGTGGGCCACCACCGCTCGGCATGGGTGACCCTGAACGCGCTGCACGCGCCGAGCGGAGCCGGTCGCCGCCAGACCGTCGCCGCCGAGGTGGTGCTCAAGCCTCCGCGGCACTGCGAGATCGTCCTGGAGGCCCGCACCCGCCAGATCCTGGAGAAGATCGAGCGCTACACGAGCCGGCGCGAGCTGGCGGACGGACTGTACACGGATCTGCGCGAGGAGCTGGGCCGCCGCCCGCTGCCGATCGACCTGTGGGATCGTGCGGATGTGCCCGACCTGCGCCCGATCCGCGACGCGCACGGGTGCTGGTTGGAGCTGCAACGCGCCCACGACGACGCGCCCTCGTGGTCGGTGGGCCTGGCCGCCGATCACCCGGCCTTCACGCTGCTGCGGGCGATCGAGCGCGACTGGCAGGCCCAGCGGGTGGCGCCATACGCCCTGGTCTGGGGCCTGGCCGAGCGGCCCGAGGACCCGCAAGCCGGCTACGCGCGCTTCTTCGAGCGCTTTCCGCACTGGCGGGTGGAGCAGGTGGACCTGGGCAGCACCCGGACCTGGGAGACGGTCCGGCGCAAGCTGGGTGGCGCGCTCCAGGGCGACCGGCTGGACCCGCGGGTGGTCTCGGCGCTGGGCGACCAGCTGCTGAAAGAGGTGGAGGGGCGGCTTCTGTACACGGTGATGTCGGACTACCGCACCCGCCACGGCGGCGAGCTGCGCACCCCCGGCGAGCTGAACCTGCACGCCAGCTACCGGCGCCCGGTGATCCTCAACCACTTCGGCGTGCAGTTCGATCCGGTCCGCCACAACACAGGGGTCATCTGGCTCGACAAGGCCTGCGTGCTCATCTGCAAGCTCGACACCTCCGACGCCAAGGCCCAGCACCAGTACAGCAACCGGCTGATGGACCGGGAGACCTTCCTCTGGACCTCGCAGAACAAGATGTCGGTCGGCAACGCGGCCGGCCGCCGCCTGCTGGAGCATGGGGCCGAGGGGGTGGAGCTGCACCTGTTCGTGCAGCTGGACTCGGCCTCAGCGGCGCTCTACCTGGGCAGGGTTCGGGCCGGGGACGCGAGCGGGGAGGGGCCGATGCAGGTGAGCTTGCTCCTTGAGCATCGGGTGCCCGAGGACGTGGCGGCGGAGCTGGGGGGGGGGAGCAGGGTGCGGGAGC
>DDSR01000298.1:0-8785 GCA_002343455.1 Deltaproteobacteria bacterium UBA2385
GACCTGGGAGGCGACGGCCCCGACGGCCCCGGGGCGGGCGGGTCGGGCGAGGAGGAGGGCGAGAGCCCGCCACGCACGCCGACGCCGATGCCGGGGACCGGGGAGGGACGGCCTCGCCCGCCGGCCGAGGATGAGCTCAGCTACCAGCCGATGGCCGCCGACCCCTTCGGCGCCAGCGTCGATCCCGGCCAGATGGAGGGCCCCGAGCGCGGGGTCGAGAGCCGGGCGCTGGAGCTGCTGCGCCAGCTTCGCCAGGAGGGCAGCGAGGCCGAGCTCTCGCAGGCCCGGCAGCAGGCCCGGGACGAGGGCAGCTCCTACGAGGAGATGGCCGCGATGCTGGAGCGGATGGAGGCCCCCTCGGGCGCCATCATCGAGGGCCGCGACCCCGAGCGCATCCCCGTCAGCGAGCGCCCCGAGACCCGCGGGCTGGCCCTGGATCCCGACGTCGAGGCCCGCCCCCACAGCCACCTCTACCCGGAGTGGGACGCCGGCATCGAGGACCACAAGCCGGCCTGGGTGCGGGTCACCGAGTACACGCTGCTGCCCGGCAGCTCCGAATTCGTGCGCCGGGTGCGCGAGGAGCACGGCCCGCTGATCGCCCAGGTGCGGCGCAGCTTCGAGGCCCTGCGCCCCGAGGGCGTGCGGCGCCTGCGGGGGGTGCCCGACGGGGACGAGATCGACCTGGAGCGCTGGGTCGAGGCGATCACCGAGCGCCGTGCGGGGGGCACTCCCAGCGACCGCCTCTACACCCGGCACCAGCCGCGGGAGCGCGACGTCTCGGTCGCCTTCCTGATCGACATGAGCAGCTCGACCAACGAGCTGGCCAACGGCGATGGCAAGCGCATCATCGACGTCGAGAAGCAGGCCCTGGTGCTGATCGCCGAGGCCGTCGACGCCATCGGCGACGCCTGCGCGATCTGGGGCTTCTCGGGCTACGGCCGCGACCAGGTGGCCTTCTACGAGGCCAAGGGCTTCGAGGACGCCTGGGACGACCGGGCCCGCGAGCGGGTCGGGCG
Organism: Deltaproteobacteria bacterium UBA2385; assembly: GCA_002343455.1. Taxonomy (GTDB): domain Bacteria; phylum Myxococcota_A; class UBA796; order UBA796; family UBA2385; genus UBA2385. The sequence goes on from DDSR01000298.1 coordinate 1,017, forward strand.
CATGACCTGGAAGATGGAGAACCGCGACGGCGCCGCCATCCGCCACGCCACTCGCCGGATGAGCGAGCGCAAGAGCAAGATCAAGCTGCTGATCCTGCTGTCGGACGGGAAGCCGCTGGACTGCGGCTGCGATCACTACAGCGATCGGTACGCCCAGGAGGACACCCGGGTCGCCCTGGTCGAGGCCCGCAAGGCCGGCGTCCACCCCTTCTGCATCACGGTCGATCCGCAGGGCGGCGAGTACCTCGCCCGCACCTACGGCGAGGGCGGCTACACCGTCATCAACCGGATCGAGGCCCTGCCGCAGCGGCTCCCGCTCATCTACCGGCGCCTCACTCGCTGAGGCGCTGCCTTGCCAGCGAGGCCGACCGCAATAGGCTCGGCCGTTGCCTCCACGGGGATCTCATGTCTGCACTCGTCTCCTCGCTCCTGCTCTTCCTCGCCTGCACCGGCTCGGACGCCCCGACCGTGCAAGAGGTCCAGCTCCCCGCCTCGCCCGCCGATGCCGTCCCCGTGGCGGTCAGCGGCCTGCCGGTCGCCAAGGGCACCGTCGCGCTGATCACGGTCAAAGACGCCGGCGTGCAGGTCCCCGCCCGCTTCGACCAGGTCAAGGGCAACATCACCCTGGACCCGGCCAACCTGGGCAAGAGCACGGGCACCCTGACCATCCCGCTGGCCAGCTGGAACAGCGATCTCGAGCTGCGGGATCAGCGCGTCAAGGAGACCTTCCTGCAGGTCGGGACCGCGGTCGACCCCAGCTTCGAGCTGCAAGGCATCGACGGGGCCAGCTCGGCCCTGATGGGCGAGGGCGCCTCGGCGACCGGCACCGCCCGCGGCCTGCTGCGCTGGGGCAGCACCGAGCAGGCGATCACCGCCCCGGTCCGCATCGAGCGCCTGCCCGGCAACAGCTACCGCGTCCATGTCGACGAGTTCAAGGTCTCGATCGCCTCCCTGGGCCTGGAAGAGCAGAAGGGCTTCTTGATGGAGCTCTGCATGCACGATGACCTGGCCGACGAGGTCGCGGTCCGCCTGGACTTCACCCTCGGCGCCGGGCAGGGCGGCTGATGGAGACCGGCCTGCTGCACCTCCACCGCACCCTCGGCTATGTGATCTTCATCGCGGCCCTGGTCGATCTCGTCCTGATCCTCACAAAGGCCCGCAGCGACGCGCGGGTGGCCGGAGTGCTGGCCAAGGTCCACGCCATCGGCGTGCTCGGCGCCGGTCGGCTCAACATCGTGCTCGGCCTGGCGATGATGTTCGTGCTGCCCTGGGTGCAGCTCAGCTCCTGGTGGGCCTGGGCCGGCCTGCTGCTGTGGGGGCCGATCGAGGTGATCAGCAAGCGCTTCGTCAAGCCCGAGGTGGCCCTGGTTCGGGACGGCGGCAGCGCCAGCGGCAGGCTCCTCGTGGGCGCGGTCGTCGAGCTGCTGATCATCGTCGCCATCTTCGGCCTGATGACCGCGCGGCCCTGAGCCCGTGTCGCCCCCAGCGCTGCGACCGGCCTTCGCCGTCATCGGCGATGTGCACGCCAGCATGGAGCTGCTGCGGCAGGTCCTCGACCGCATCGACGAGGTCGACCCCCAGGCGGTCCTGATGGTCGGGGACCTCGCCTGCGCCGGCAATGGCCGGACCCGACGGGCGTCGTCGATCCAGCAGTACCGCGAGGACCTCGCCATGGTGCTGGCCGCCGTCCGGCAGCGCGGGCGTCCTTTCGCCTTCGTGCCCGGCAACCACGATCTTCGCGATCTCCCCGAGCCCGAGAACGTCGACGGGCGAGGTACCACCCTGGCCGGCCTGCGCGTCAGCGGCATCGGAGGTGCGGGCCCCGACATCTTCGGCTTCGCCTACGAGTGGCAGGAGGACGAGATCCGCCGCCTGCGCCTGCCCGCCGCCGACGTGCTGCTCTGCCACGCCCCGCCGCGCGAGACCTCGCTCGACCGCACCCACCACGGCTGGCATGTCGGCTCCACCGCCATCCGCGAGCGGGCCTCCGCCATGCGCGGCGTCCTGCTCTGCGGCCACATCCACGAGTCCGCCGGCGCCGCCATGCTCAACGACTGCCTGTGCATGAACGTGGGCGCCCTGGGCCGGCCCTTCGGGCGCCCCTGCCTGGGCTTCGTCCAGGATCTGGACCACCTCTGGCACGAGGACCTGGGCACCGGTCGGGTCCAGGAGTGGCGTCGGGGCGGCTGAGCCTCAGTCGGCCCGCCCGTCCGCCTGGAAGTCGACCACCGCAGTGCTCGCGGCGGGGACCTGGACCCGCACCGTCTGGGTCTGGCCGTCGACCCGGGTGAGGCCGATGGTGCGCTCGCCCGCTGGTACGCTCGCCATGGTCGCCGCGCCGTCCGCGTCCAGGGGCCGGCCCTGGGCGGCCACGACGACCGCCGCCGAGCGCGTGCCGTCCTCGATCTGCAGCACCCGGCCTCCTCCCAGGACCAGCCGCCGCTCCAGGCCCGGCGAGAGGCTGGCCTCGCCCTCGCCGGCGCCCTTCCAGCTCAGCCGCAGCTCGGCCGAGCCGGTGTTGCGCAGCACCACGGTCGACGCGGAGCCGAGCACGGCCACCGCTGGCTGCGGTCCGCACTCGTCCCAGCTCAGGACCAGGGAGTCGGGCAGCCGGTCCTCTCCCGGAGCGTCGGTCCAGGCGATGGCCTGGGCTCGCCAGGGGCAGGGCGGCGGGGTCGAGGGGGAGGGCTGGCCAAGCAGCCGGACCTCGACCTGGCCGCGGGGACCGCCGTCCGGACCGGTCGGGCAGCCCAGCAGCAGGAGGGGGAGCAGGGGGAGCACAAGGTGCAGGGCGATCAGGAGAGCTCCATTCTGAAGAGCGTGATCTTAAGCGCTCCGAGCCCCGTCGTTCAGCGGACTTCCATCACGATTCGCAACGCCTTGTGGTCGGCGCCGGGGATCCGATGGCGCCGCACCGAGCGCACCCTCAGCTCCGGGCCGGCGAGGGCCTGGTCCAGCTCGAAGAAGGGCAGGTTCGGCCAGCCTCCCCCCGCCGGCCAGCTGGCTTGCCAGGGCGCCCGCCCCCACTCGCTGCGCCGGAGGCCCGAGCTTCTCAGCAGGCGGCTGGCCGGCGTCCCGGGCACGTGGTTGAAGTCCCCCATCGCCAGGACCGGGTCGCCGGGCAGGCAGGGGCCCCACTGCCGGGCCATCCGGCCCCCGACGATGGCCTCGGCGACACGCTGGACGTAGGGCAACAGCCCGCTGGGGTCGAGCGGCGCCGGCGGTGGGGCGTGCAGCCCCAGGATGCAGACCGGCTGGCTGCCGCCGCCCGCGCGGGGCACCGGGACCCGCAGCAGGCCGAGCGGCATGGTGAAGGTCTCGCTGCCGAACTCGGGGCTGACGGCGCCCTCGCAGGGCAGGCCCGGGCGGCAGAAAATGGCGGTGCCGTGCGAGGGACGCTTCATCGGGACGCCGTGGTTGTCGGCCACGCGCTGCAGCCCGGGGATCTCCTCGACCCGGCGCTCGATCGTGATCACGACGTCGGCGTGCAGGGCGGCTAGCGCCTCGGCCGCGCCGGGGGGGCCCTCGCTGAAGGCGTCCAGGTTGGAGCTGACGACCACGAAGCCGCCCTGGGGGACCTCGCCCAGAGGAGGGGGGCCCAGCACCAGCAGGTAGGAGAGCAGGGCCGGCGCCCAGACCCAGACGGGCGCGCGGGTCAGGGCGCAGGCGAGGCTGAGCAGGGCGCCCACCGCCATCAAGGGCGCGATGGAGGAGAGCAGCCCCGACTGGAGGATCTGGCCGGCGATGCGGTCCTGGGGCATCGGCCAGGCCAGCGCCCAGCACAGCCCGGCCAGCAAGGCGGGGGCCGCACAGAGCGTGAAGGGGCGGGCGCCGGACATCCGCCCGGGCTAACCAGTCGGCCCCCTCCGAGGTGATCTCCATGAGCCCCACCCTCCTCGCTGCCGCCCTCGCCGGCGAGACCACCGAGCGCCCCCCCGTCTGGATGATGCGGCAGGCCGGCCGCTACATGCCCGAGTACCGCGAGCTGCGGCAGCGCCTCTCCTTCCTGGAGCTCTGCGACGACGGCGACCTCTGCGCCGAGGTCACGATGCAGCCGCTGCGGCGCTACAACTTCGACGCCGGCATCGTCTTCTCGGACATCCTGATCATCCTGCAGCGCATGGGGCTGGACCTCAGCTTCGGCAAGGGCCACGGCCCGGCCATCGCCAACCCGGTGCGCAGCATGGCCGACATCCAGGCCCTGCGCGAGGTCGACGCGGTCCGCGATCTGCCCGCCCCGCTCAAGGCCCTGCGCATCCTCAAGGAGATCGCCCCGGTGCCCGTGCTGGGCTTCGCCGGCGCGCCCTTCACCCTGGCCTGCTACGCGGTCGAGGGCGGGGGCAGCCGCGACTGGGTGCGCACCAAGCGCCTGATGTGGGAGCAGCCGGCCGCTTTCCAGGCCCTGCTCGACCGCCTCGCCGACGCCGTGGGCGACCTGCTCCAGGCCCAGGTCGAGGCCGGTGCCGCCGGCGTGCAGCTCTTCGACACCTGGGCCGGCGCCCTGCCGGTCGAGGATCTGCGTCGTTTCGCCCTGCCCGCCGCCGCCCGGGCGCTGTCCCGGGTCAAGGGCGCGCCCACCCTCTACTTCACCCGCGACAGCGGCCCCTTCATGCCCTGGCTGCACGAGGCCGGCGCCTCGGCCATCGGCCTGGACTGGCGGGTCGACGTGGCCCACGCCCGCTCGGTGCTGGGGCCGGACGTTCCCGTGCAGGGCAACCTCGATCCGATCGCCCTCTTCGCCCCGGCCGAGGAGCTGGTCCGCAAGACCCGGGCGATCATCCAGGCCGCTGGCCCCCGCGGCTTCGTCTTCAACCTCGGCCACGGCATCGTGCCCGAGACCCCGATGGATGCGGTCGAGGTGGTCGTCGAGGCGGTCCGCGCCTGGCGATGGACCGGCTGAAGGCGCGGCTGTGGGGACCAAGACCCATGTCTGGCTGCTCGCCCTGGGCGCCCCGGCTGGCCCCCAGGCCGCCGCCGCCTGGCTGAGCGCGCTCTGGTCGGACCCCGACGCGATCCCCCACCGCCTGCCCTGGCTGCGCTCGCTCCTGGCCTGGCTGGTCGCCCGCGTCCGGGCCCCCGCCCTGGCCCAGCGCTGCGCCTCGCTGGACGCCGAGACCCTGCGCTGGGCCGAGATCGAGCAGCAGGCCCGCGACCTGGGCCGGATGCTGGGGCCCCACTACGCGGTGCGGCCGGTGCTGCGCTACGCCGGCCCCGACGCCGCCCAGGCGGCCAAGGACACCCGCCCGGGCGAGCGGGTCATCCTCCTCCCCCTGGAGCCCCACGTCTCGGGACCCACGACCATCTCGCCCATCCGCGGCGCCCTGCGGGCCCTGGACGGCACGCGCACGGAGGTCGCCCGGGTCTCGGGCTACCCCGACGCGCCCCTGTACGTCGAGGCCCTGGCCGAGACCCTGCGCGAGGCGCTGGTCGGCCTGCCCGAGCCCGCCTACGAGGTCCTGTTCTGCGCGCGTGGGCTGCCCTCGGCCGGCGGGCCCTACCCCGCCCAGGTGCGGGCCACCCTGGACGCGCTGCTGGCCCGGGTCCCGCTGGCCCGTCCGCACCACCTCGCCTTCACCCGCGCGCCGGGCCTGCTGGCGGGCCCCGGCCCGACCGTGGACGAGGTGGTCAAGGAGCGGGGCCGCGCCGGCCTGCGCTGCCTGGTGCTGGTGCCGCTGGGCTTCACCAGCGACCACGTCGAGACGCGCGTCGAGCTCGATCAGGAGCTGGCGGCGCTGGCGCGCAGCGCGGGCATCGCGCACATCCGGCGGGCGCCCACGGTAGCTGTGCGGCCGACCTTCCTGCGTGCCCTGCAGGCGCAGGTCCACCAGGCTGAAGACGAAGCGGGCTGGGACATCCCCTGGCGCGAGGCCCTGCAAACGGTTGGGAGGAAGTGATGCACACCCAGGTCTGTGTCGTCGGCGGCGGAGTCAGCGGTCTGGTGCTCTCGGCCCGGTTGGCGCTGGACAGCCAGGCCGGGGACCCCTTCGGCTTGACGCTGGTGGAGGCGGACAGCCGCTGCGGCGGGGTCGCCTGGAGCGAGCTGCACGAGGGCCGAGTGATCGACCAGGGCCCCTCCAGCTGGCTCTCCGGCGAGCCGGCCCTGGACCGGGCGATCGAGCTGGCCGGGCAGACCTCGGCGGTGCTGGGGGCCAACCCCGCCGCCAAGGCCCGCTACGTCTGGGCCGCCGGCGAGCTGCACCCCGTCCCGATGTCGCCGCCAGCCCTGCTACGGACCAAGCTGATCTCCTGGCCGACCCGGCTGCGGATGCTGCTGGAGCCGCTGGTCTCCCGGGGGGACGAGGCCAGCGAGGAGAGCGTCGCCGACTTCGCCGCCCGCCGCCTGGGCGTCGGCGTGGTCGATCGGCTGGTCGCCCCGATGGTGGCCGGCATCTACGGCGCCGACCCGCGGGAGCTCAGCCTGAAGGCGGCCTTCCCGGCGCTGGCGGCGATGGAGCGCCAGCATGGCAGCCTGCTGCTGGGCGCGATGCGCTCGGGAGGCAAGGGCCCTCGCCCCGGCCTGCAAGCCCTGCGCGGAGGGGCCGGCAGCCTCAGCCGCGGCCTCACCGACGCCCTGGGCTCGCGGGTCCGCACCGGGGTCCGGGTCCGCGGCGTCGAGGCCAAGGCCGAGCACTGGGTCATCCACACCGACGAGGAGCGCTTCACCGCCGACGCCGTCGTCCTGGCCGCTCCGGCCGGGGCGCAGGCCGCCATCCTGCGGGGCCTCGACCCCGACGCCGCCCGGGCGCTCGACGAGATCCCCTACGCCCCGCTGGCGGTCTTCACCGCCGTCTGGCCCGCCGACGCCTTCCCCCGCCCCGTCCAGGGCTTCGGCGTCCTGGTCGCCGGAGACAGTCGGGCCGAGGTCCCGGTGCTGGGGACTCTGTTTGTCTCCTCCACCTTCCCCTCGCACGCGCCCGAGGGGGAGATCATCCTGCGCACGATGGTCGGCGGCCAGCCCGACCCGGCCGCGTACGATCTGGATGACCAGCAGATCGCCGCCCGCTGCCACGCCGCCCATGCGCGGATGCTGGGCGTGCCCAAGGGGGCGCCGCTTGCCGTTCACCTGCAGCGTCATCCCAAGGCGATCCCGCAGTACACCAGCGGCCACCTGCGCCGGGTGGCCGTGGCCCGCCAGGCCATGGCCCGGCACCCGGGGCTGTTCCTGGTGGGCAGCCACCTGGACGGACCGGGGGTGCGGGACTGCGCGAGGACGGCGAACGCGGTGGCCGACCAGGTGCGGCGCTGGCTGGAGACCGGGGAGACGGATCCGGGCTTGGGGTGATCCGCCTCAACGAGGCAGCGGCTCCACCCGGTCCTCGTCCTCGTCGTCCTCGTGCGGCAGCACCTCGGCCGGCACCTCGGCCAGCCGCCCCTCGCCGGCGGGGGGCCGGTCCTCTCGCACGCCCAGGGCCTCGCGCAGCCGGGTCCACCAGCGGGTGTCCTCGGCGTCCTCGTCGCGGTTGCCCAGCTCGACGACCAGCTCCTCGACCTCGACGATCACCGCCGAGGGGCCGGCGTGGACCCGCCCGTCCAGGGGCAGCAGGCGGTCGCCGTGCAGCAGGATCCCGGTCAGGCGGCTGCCGTCGGCCTCGATGACGAAGTCCTGCACGGCGCCCAGCGCCCGGCCGCGGCGGGTGATGGCCTGGATGCCGCGGTAGGTGCTGGCCCAGGCCCGGCCCTCGGTGGTCTTGCGGGCCCCGCTGCCCCAGTGCACGTTGGCCTCGCTGTCGACCAGGGCGACGTCCCGCCCGATGCGCAAGACATGGCGG
>DDSR01000298.1:8826-23786 GCA_002343455.1 Deltaproteobacteria bacterium UBA2385
GGAAGTCGTCGAGCCGGCCGGCGAAGGCAGCCTCGGCGACGCTGACGACCTGGATGTTCTGGGCCCGCTTCCAGGTCAGGTGCCGAGAGAGTGCAGGGGGAGAAACAGGGGTATCGCTCATGCAGATCTCGTGTCAGGCTGGGGGGCGGTCCGGTGAACGCCGGAGCGGCTTCGGCCACTACCATAGCGGACGCCGACCTGGACCGAGGACCGAGAGCGCCTGCCAGAGAGTTCCTGCCAGAGAGTTCCTGCCAGAGAGTTCCTGCCAGAGAGTTCCTGCCAGAGCACAAGGACGCCCGATGCTGACCATCCTGATGTTTGCCTGCACGACCGAGGAGCCGGTCCCGTCGCAGCCGCTGCCCTCGGAGTACGAGTGGGAGGCGCCCCAGGCGACGGCACCCGAGTTCGACGCCGCCCTGGTCGAGGCGGGCTTGCAAGAGGCGATCGACGTGGCCCTGCGCCTGGGCGGGCAGCCGGTGCTGGACGGCTACTTCACGATGCTGGAGGGCTCCGACGGGGACTGCCCGACCTGGTACGAGCAGGACGGAAACGTCTTCTGGAACGACTACTGCACCAGCGACGACGGCACCCGCTTCGACGGCTACGGCTTCTACTACCTCTACGAGCAGGTCCCCCTGGACGACAGCGCCACGCGCTACGACGGGCACTCCCTCTACGGGGTCGCGACGGTGGAGGCCGCCGACGGGACCCGCCTGCACATGGGCGGCGGCTTGCAGACCTTGCAGGGCTACGACCCGGACAACAACGGCAGCATCTACCTCTCGCAGATCGAGGGGGGCTTCTCCTGGACCGAGGCCGAGGGCTGGCTGGGTGAGGGCCTGCAGCCGGACATCTACCTCTACGCGGTCGACTACCCGGACTGGGACGGCCGCGGCGCCTTCATCGAGGGCGCCGTCGGCGGCCTGCCGGGAGCGGCCAGCGCCGTCTTCTTCGAGTCCAACCTGCTCTTCACCGCCAGCCTCGGCGCGGTCTGCGAGCGTGAGCCCACCGGCAGCATCCAGGTGCGCGACGGCGCGGGGAGCTGGTGGCTGGTGGTCTTCGACACGCCCGAGGAGGGCGAGATGCAAGGCAGCCTCTGCGACGGCTGCGGCACGGTCAGCCTGAATGGCGAAGAGGTGGGCGAGGCCTGCGCCGACTTCTCGTCCTGGATCTCCTGGGAGGGAAGCCCATGGTAACGCTGCTCATACTGCTCTCGTGTACCTCTGAGCCCGAGCCGGTGCCGGCGGCGATGCCCGAGATGAGCTCGGCGGAGCTGCTCACCCGGCTCAGCCTGGACCTGCGCGGGCGGCGGCCCTCGCCGGAGGAGCTCGACCGGGTCCAGGGCGATCCGGCGGCCCTGGACGCGCTGACCGAGGAGATGCTCTACGACCCGGCCTTCGAGGCGCGCGTCGCCGATCTGTGGAGCGAGGTCTTCCTGACCCGCACCGAGACCTTCTACGTCGGGGCCGAGGACTACGGGCTGCCGGACCAGGCCACCTTCGCCGCCTCGGTCGGCGACGAGCCGCTGCGCCTGCTGGCCCGCATCGCCGCCGAGGACCGCCCCTGGACCGAGCTGGTCACGGCGGACTGGACGATGGCCAACGACACGCTGCTGGCCGCCTGGCCGCTGCAGGGCGAGCAGGGCTCCGGCTGGCGGCCGGCCCAGTACACCGACGGCCGACCCGCTGCGGGCGTGCTGGCCACGAACGGGCTGTGGTGGCGCTACACCTCGACCACCAGCAACGCCAACCGCGGGCGGGCAAACCAGATCAGCCGGATCCTGCTCTGCAACGACTACCTGGTCCGGCCGATCGAGTTCGAACGCAACGTCGACCTGCTCGACGAAGAGGCCGTGCTCGACGCGATCAACAACAACCCCGGCTGCGTGGCCTGCCATGTCAGCCTGGATCCGATCGCCAGCTACCTCTACGGCTTCTGGACCTACGTGCCCGACAGCGTCGAGGAGGCCAGCCGCTACCACGCCGAGCGTGAGCCGCTGTGGAGCACAGTGACCGGGGTGGCGCCCTCCTGGTACGGCCAGCCGGGCTCCTCGCTGGCCGACCTGGGCGCGCAGATCGCTGCCGATCCCCGCTACCCGGAGTGCGCGGTCCAGCGGACCTACGAGCTGCTGCTGCGGCGGCCGGTCTCGGTCCAGGACGTCGATCGGCTGGCGGCGCACCGCGAGGCCTTCCTCGACGGCGGCCTGACCCTGCGCTCGCTGATGCGCTCGGTGATGGCCGACCCGAACTACCGGGCGGGGGCGACCGACGCCGAGGGCGCCGTGCCCCGCAAGATGGTCAGCGCCGAGCTGCTGGCCGACCAGGTCGAGGCGCTGACCGGCTTCCGCTGGGAGTACGCCGGCATCGACATGATGGGCACCGACAGCGTCGGGCTGCGCACCCTGGCCGGCGGGGCCGATGGCTCGACGGTCGCGGCCAGCGCCACCCGGCCCAACGCCACCCTGGTCCTGGTCCAGGAGCGCCTCGCCCAGGCCGCCTCCTGGTACGCGGTCGCCTCGGAGGTCGAGGCGGAGCGCTCCTCCCGCTCGATCTTCCGCGAGGTCGATCTCGCCGCCCCCGCCAGCACCGACGAGGCCGCCAGCCGGGCGCAGATCGTCCGCCTGCACGCCCTGGTGCTGGGGGACACCGTCCTCGCCGACGGGGAGGAGGTCGAGGCCGGCCTCGCCCTGCTGGCCGAGCTCAGCTCGGTGGGGGCCTCGCCGCCGGTGGCCTGGGCGGGCCTGCTCTCCGCCCTGATGCGCGACCCCGACTTCCTGCTCTACTGAGGTGATCCGTGAACCGACGCTCCTTCCTCGGCGGAAGCGCCCTGGCGATGGCCCTCCCTTCCCTGCTGCTCGCGCGGCGTGGACAGGCGGCCCCGGCCGACGGTGAGCTGCGCTTCGTCTTCGTCTTCGCCGCGGGCGGCTGGGACACGACCCGGGTCTTCGCCCCCGTCTTCGACAACCCCGACGTCGACATGGAGGGGCTGGCCGAGCCGGCCTCCGAGGGCGGCATCTCCTGGGTCGATCACCCCGAGCGGCCGCGGGTCTCGGCCTTCATGCGCGGCAACGCCCACCGCATGGTGGTGGTCAACGGCATCCTGGTGCGGGCCATCGCCCACGAGATCTGCACGATGCTGGCCCTGACCGGGGGCAGCTCGGGCCTGGATCCCGACTGGGCCACCATCCTGGCCCATGCCCAGGCCGACCGCTACACGCTGCCCCACCTCGTCGTCGGCGGGCCCAGCTTCTCGGGCGAGATGGTGACCAGCGTGGCGCGCACGGGCAGCTCCAGCCAGCTGGCCGGCCTGCTCTCCGGCGACATCCTGCAGTGGAACGACCGCTACATCGGCAGCCCATCGGCCCCGGTGGAGAGCGCCGTGGATCGTTTCGTGCGTCGCCGGGCGGTGGCCCGGGCCGGCAGCAGCCACAGCCCGGTCGACCAGGCCCTGGCCAGCACCTTCGCCGCGGCGACCCAGGCGGCGCAGGGCCTCAAGGACTACCAGTACATCATGGACTTCTCGGCGGGCACCTCGCTCTCCGACCAGGCGCGGGTGGCGGTCGACGCCTTGCGGCTGGGCCTCTGCCGCAGCGTCACCCTCGGCTTCGCCGGCGGCGGCGGCCTGGGCTGGGACAGCCACGCCGACAACGACGCGACCCAGAGCCCCCTCTTCGAGCAGCTCTTCATCGGCCTGGGCGAGCTGATGGGCCTGCTGGACGCCACGCCCGGCGAGGACGGGGTCAGCCTCGCCGATCGCACCGTGGTCGTCGTCATGTCCGAGATGGCCCGCACCCCGCAGCTCAACGCCACCCTGGGCAAGGACCACTGGCCCTACACCAGCATGATGCTGCTGGGCCCGGGCCTCGCCCATGGGCGCGTACTGGGCGGCTATGACGGCGGCTTCGGCGGGGCGCCGGTCGACCTGGCCAGCGGCGATCTGTACGAGGGCGGCAGCCTGATCTCGGCCGAGGCGGTCGGGGCGGCCCTGCTGGAGCTGGCGGGCATCGATCCGGGCGACTGGGTCAGCGGCACCGAGCCGCTGCGGGGGATCCTGGGATGATCCTGCTGCTCGCCATGCTGGCCTGCGGGGAGGAGGAGCCCACCCCCGATCCTCTCTGCGAGGAGGCCCCCGTCGTGACCTGGGACTACTGGGGCGAGGGCTTCATCCAGGAGTCCTGCCAGTCCTGCCACGCCTCCACCAGCAGCAACCGGCGCGGCGCCCCCGAGTCGGTCAGCTTCGACACCGAGGAGCAGGTGCTGGACCAGGCGGCCGCCATCCTGGCCGTCGCGACCGGAGAGGAGCCGACCATGCCGCCGGGCGGCGGGGTCAGCGAGGACGATCGCTACCTGTTGGAGGTCTGGCTCCGCTGCTGGACGGGGGAGGAGCAATGAACCTGGTCTTCTGGATGATGGGCTGCGCCACCGGCTCGATCGGCGGCGCCGACACGGGCTCCAGCGAGTGGGACGGCAACACGGGCGAGTACATGGCGGAGACCGAGCAGGACGAGCCGGCCGCCATCGACCTGGAGGCCCTGGGGGAGTCGCTGACCGAGGTCCTGGCCGGCGTGATCGACATCAACGCCGCCGGGGTCATCACCGCCTACGCCGAGCTGATGCAGGGTGCCGACGAGGGCTGCCCGGACTGGTACGAGACCGAGGGCACGCCCTACTGGTACGACGTCTGCACCAGCGAGGACGGGACCGTCTTCGACGGCTACGCCGCCCTGGCGCCCTACGAGAACTACGACGACGGCGAGGGCAACGTCTACTCCGGCTACCAGGTCTGGGGCATCGCCAGCATCGAAGCCCCCAACGGGCGCCGCTTCCGCTCGGGGGGCAGCGCCAGCCTGTTCGCGGTTCGAACCGCCGACGGGACGCCCGTCAGCTACAGCTTCATGGAGGACGGCTTCGAGGACAGCGCCGCCGAGGGCACCTGGCTGGCGGACAGCATGGACGTGGGCCTGACCACCTGGGCCTCCTGGTCCGAGGAGTACGGCGCCGGCGCGGTCTACGTCGACGGCGTGCTCAGCGGGATGGGCGGCCCGGTCGAGGTCCTGGTGCTGGAGGATGTGACCATCTCGGAGGAGACCATCTGGGGCTGCGAGCTGGAGCCCCTGGCCACCGTCTCGGTGCTGGAGAGCGAGGGGCACTGGGTCGACATCGTCTTCGACGGCGTGGACCTGAAGGACGAGGGCTGCGACGGCTGCGGCCGGGCCTTCGTCAACGGCCGCGAGGTCGGCGAGCTCTGCACCGACTTCTCGACCCTGGTCGGCTGGGAGGGCAGCCCCTGGTGGTAGCCCGTTAGGAGGCGGGTCGAGGTGCCCTTGCCCGACGGTGATGCCCGCGTAGACGCCCCCTCCTCCCGCCTCGATCTTCGGCGCGTCGTCCAGCTCGCTCGGCCCGAGCTCCCTCGGCTGGCCCTGGGCTCGCTCGCCCTGCTGTTCAGCTCGGCGACCTCGCTCTCCTACCCCTGGTTCGTGCAGCAGATCGTCGACCGGGTCCTGACCGGGGACGGCCGCGAGGCGCTCAACGAGATCGTGCTGGTGCTGCTGGGCCTCTTCGCGCTGGGCAGTGTGGCGACGGCCTTGCGCAGCTGGTTCTTCACCCTGGCCGGCGAGCGCATCGTGGCCGACCTGCGGCGCCGCCTCTTCGGGGCCATCGTCGACCAGGAGGTGGCCTTCTTCGACGAGCAGCGCACCGGCGAGCTGACCAACCGGCTCGCCAGCGACGCGACCGTGCTGCAGAACACGGTCACGGTCAACGTCAGCATGGCCCTGCGCTTCGGCGTGATGGGGCTGGGCGCCTTCGTCATCCTGCTGTGGACGAACACCCAGCTCACCCTGGTGATGCTGGCGACGGTGCCGCTGGTGGTGCTGGGCGCGGCCCTCTACGGTCGGGTCCTGCGCAAGCTCAGCCGGCAGTACCAGGACGCCCTGGCCCAGGCGACCTCGGTGGCCGAGGAGAGCATCGGCGGGATCCGCACGGTGCGCAGCTTCGCCCGCGAAGACGCCGAGAAGCAGCGCTACGGCGCGGCGGTGGAGACCAGCTTCGGCCTGGCCCGCTCGCGTGCGCGGGTGGCCGCCCTCTTCCAGGGCGTGGCCGGCTTCTTCTCCTATGCGGCGGTGGCCTCCGTGCTCTGGTACGGCGGCCTGCTGCTCTCCCGCGGCGAGATGAGCATGGGCGAGCTGACCAGCTTCCTGCTCTACACCTTCACCCTGGCCTTCTCGCTGGGGGCCTTCGCCGGCCTGTGGGAGGACTTCCAGAAGGCCGTCGGGGCCAGCGAGCGCGTCTTTCAGCTGATCGATCGGCAGCCCCGCATCGTGGGGGGCTCGACCCGGCTGGGCGAGGTCGAGGGCCGGGTCCTGGTCCAGGGCCTGCGCTTCGCCTACCCCTCGCGCCCCGACCTGCTCGTGCTCGACGGCCTCGACCTGGAGCTTCGCCCGGGCACCGTCACGGCGCTGGTGGGCCCCTCGGGGGCGGGCAAGTCCACGATCGCCGCGCTGCTCTCCCGGCTCTACGATCCGCAGGAGGGGCGGATCCTCCTCGACGGTCAGGACCTGCGCGACCTCGACCTGGACGCCCTGCGGGCCGAGATCGGCGTGGTCCGGCAGGAGCCGACCCTCTTCGCCACCAGCATCGCCGAGAACATCCGCTACGGACGGCTCAGCGCCAGCGACGCCGAGGTCGAGGGGGCGGCGCGGGCGGCCAACGCGCACGACTTCATCCAGGCCTTCCCCGAGGGCTACCAGACCCTGGTCGGCGAGCGCGGCGTGCGGCTCAGCGGGGGACAGAAGCAGCGCGTGGCCATCGCCCGGGCCTTGCTGAAGGACCCGCGCATCCTGGTGCTGGACGAGGCGACCAGCGCCCTGGACTCCGAGAGCGAGCACCTGGTGCAAGAGGCGCTGGAGCGGCTGATGCGAGGCCGGACGACCCTGGTGATCGCCCACCGCCTGAGCACCGTCAAGGCCGCCGATCGCATCCTGGTGCTCGACGGCGGGCGCGCCGTGCAGGAAGGCAGCCACGCCGACCTGCTGGCGCACGAGGGCCTCTACCGGCGGTTGGTGGAGCGCCAGTTCGCGGGCTAGACCCGCCCATGACCGCACTCCCTCTCCGCGCCGCGATTCCCGGGCCCACCCCCGAGGGCTGGTACTACTTGTGCCGCGAGGTCGAGCTGCGGCCGGGTCAGCTCCGGACGCTGCGCCTGGCCGGCGAGGAGTGGGTGCTCTGGCGGTCGGCGGCGGGCAGCCTCCACCTGCAGTCGGCCTGGTGCCCGCACCTCGGCGCGCACCTGGGCCACGGCGGTCGGGTCGAGGGCGAGACGGTGGTCTGCCCCTTCCACGGCTTCGCCTTCGACGGACAGGGCAGCTGTGTGGCGAACGGCTACGGCACGCGGCCCCCGCGGCAGGCGCACCTGCCGTCTCGACCGGCGGTCGCCCTGCACGGCCTGGTCTTCGGCTGGGTCGGCGCGGGCGAGCCGAACTGGCGCCCCGATCCGGGCGAGGTGGACGGCTGGTCCCCCTTCCGCATCCACAGCTGGGAGCTGCGCGGCCACCCCCAGGAGACCAGCGAGAACAGCGTCGACGTCGGACACTTCGCCCACGTCCACGGCTACGTCCAGGTGCAGACCCTGCAGGCCGCCCAGGCGCAGGGGCCGCTGCTCAGCGCGCGCTACAGCTTCGAGAAGCCGCTGCCCTGGGGCCGCCTCCGCGAGGAGATCGACATCGCGGTCTGGGGGCTCGGGTACTCACGGGTGGAGGTCCGGGACCACACATTCGGCGCCCGCTTCCGCCTGATGGTGATGCCGACGCCGCTGGAGGACGATCGGATCCGCCTCTCCATCGGCATCGCGGTGCAGGACCCTGACCGGGCCTCGCGCGCGCCCTGGCGCTTCGTCCCTCGCTGGATCGCCCGCGGGCTGGTCTCGCGCATCGCGCTGCGGTTCTACGCGGCGGATGTCGAGCGGGACTTCCGGATCTGGAAGAACAAGTCCTGGCTGGCGAGGCCCGCCCTCGCCGAGGGCGACGGGCCGATCGGGCGTTTTCGGGTCTGGGCGCGGCAGTTCTACCCCTCGAGCGCGAGCGAGCCGGTCCTCCCCTGAGCTACCGTGCGCGGCCGATGCCGCCAGCCCCCCCCCCCCTCGCCCGAACGCTGGAGATCGCCCGGCAGATCCTGCCCTTCCTGGGGCCGCCGGCGCTTGCCTTCATCGGGATGAGCCTGCTGCTCTCCCGCCTGGACCTCTCGGCCCTGCAAGGGCCCGCCTCGGGCCAGCTGATCCTGCGGCTGGGCTTGATCGAGGCCGGGGCGCCGCTCTCCCCTGTGGATCGCGCCCTGGTGGCCTGGACCGAGCTCTCGCCCTTGGTGCTGCTGGCCGATCTGCGGCTGCTCGGCGTGCTCTGCGCGACCGCCGCGGTCCTGGGGGCCTGCCTGGCCGGCCACGCCTTGGCCGGCGGGGGCTGCCCGGGGCGGCACGCGGCGACCGGCTGTGGCCTGGCGATTGCCACCTGTCTCCCGGTGGTGGAGGCCAGCACCTGGATCGCCTACGACCCGCTCGCCATCGGGCTGGGGATGCTCAGCTTGGGGCTGGCGATGGCCGCGGCGGCGGGCCCGACCGGCGGGGTGCTGCTGGTGGTGCCGGCGGTGCTGGGGCTGCTGGTGGCCGGCGAGGTGCGGGAGATCGCCCTCCCCCTGCGGGCGCTCCTCCCGGTGCTGCCCTTGCTCGCCTGGAGGCGGCCGCTGCGCTTCCTGCTCCTGCTGGGGCTGGTGGCCTGGGCCCTGCGCTACGGTCCGGTGCTGGTGGACCAGTGGATGCACAACCCTGCGCTGGGCCCGGGTCAGCAGCTGAGCCTGCGGCTGGAGCCGGAGGCGGTGCGGGCCGGCCTGGCTCGGACCCATGAGCTCCTGTACCACCCGGACCTGGGGCGCCACTCGCTCTTCCTCTTCCTGGCGGTGCCTGCCCTGGTCGTTGGGGCGATCCCGGGTCGCCAGTGGTCGGCGCGGCTGGGTCTGCTGGCCCTGGCGGCGGTAGGAACGGGCCTGCTGGCCGATGCCTTCCCGACCGGCTGGCTGCGGCTGCGCTACCTCCAGGTCGGCAGCCTCAGCGTCGTGCTGCTGTGCGGGGTGGGCGCCGGGTGGTGCTCCTGGCTGCTGCGGCGCGCGGGACCGCTGGCCTGGGCGCCCCCGCTGGTGCTCGCCTGCACGCTGGGCCGCGACACCCTCGATGGGCTCTGGACCTCCGCCCAGGAGGTCTCGGTCGGCGCGGGGATCGCCATGCCTCGGCTTCCGCAGGTGAAGCCCTGGCTGTTCACCCTCAACGGGAGCGCCGTCGGCTCGGAGCCCCACGCCCTGGCCGTCGACGGGGCCGCGGAGCTCTGGACGCTGGTGGGTGCCCCCGCGCGTCCCTGGGCCAGCCCGCCGCTGCAGGACGAGCGCGGGGCGCAGGTCGCGGCGGTCGCGACGCTGGCAGGAGCTCCGGGCCTGGTGCTGAGCCCCGAGCAGTGCTGCCCGCAGGGGAGGGCCAGCGTCGAGTGTGCGGATCGACTGCGGAGCGAGCTCGACGCCGCCGGGGTCGACCTGGTCCTGCCCGAGCGCATCGAGCGAGACTGGCGCTTCGCGGTTCAGGATCAGCTCGCCCAGAGGCTCCGGTCGGGCACGGACACGGCGGGGCGGGTGGAGATCGTCGGCGCCGCCTGGGCCATCGTCCGGGCGCGCGGGAGCGGAGGGGAGCTGCCCTGCCGACGCCGGCCGCTGCAATTGCGAGACCCCCGCCCCACCCCGGAAGAGGTGGCGGCGGGGGCCTGGTGGGCTGTCGGGGGCTGAAGCCTAGCTGCCGATGCCCTTGAGCGCGTCCTTGGCCTTGTCGTCGGCCTTCTTCTTGGCGTCGTCGGCCTTCTTCTTGGCTTCATCGGCCTTCTTCTTGGCGTCGTCGGCGGCCTTGGAGGCATCCTCGGTCGCCTTGGCAGCCGTCCCGGTCGCCCCCCGAGCCGCCGAGGTGGCTGCCCCGACCTGCTTGGTGGCGTCCACAGCGCCACCGGTGGCGCCAGCGACGGTCTTGGCGGCGCTGTCGGCGGCCTTGCCGGCCTTCTGCGTGGCCTGGTCGGCCTGGGCGGTAGCCTTGCCGGCCTTGCCGGCGGCCTTCCCGGCCCCACCGGGGAGGCCAGAGACCGGACCGGTGCGCTCGCCCGGCGCGCGCTCGCCAGGGGTGCGGGCGCCGCTGGCGGCTCCCGCGCGGCTGACCTTGCTGCGGGACGCTCCCGCCTCACCGGGACGGGCGAGGCGAGGACGCTCTCCGGCGGCCGGCTTGTCGGCGGGGAGGCCCGAGGCGAGGCGGCGGCCCTCGGAGGCGCGGCGGGTGATGGCGCTGGCGTCACCGCCCTTCTTGGTGACCTCCTTCTCCATCTTCTTGACCACGTCGGGGTTGGCCCGGGCCTGGACCGCGAGCTCGGCGCCGACGAACTGCTCCAGCGCGGGGTTGCCCCCCTTGGCGGCCAGGTCGGACATGGCCAGCAGCACGGTCGCCAGCTTGGCGTCCGTCTTGGCGGCCTCGGTGGTGGAGTCCATGGTGTTGACCAGCTCGACACCGCTGGAAGCCAGGATGAAGGCCGAGAACACGAAGCCCCACAGGCGAGGCGAGTCCGGGTCGCGCTCCATCCAGACGCCCAGCACGCCGGCCAGGGTTGCGACGGTCACGCCCGCAAACGAGACGATGAGTCCGATGTCCATGGTCTACTCCTGCACGGGGGCGGTGGCGGGGGCTGCATCGCCTTCGGGGGCTGCGTCGCCTTCGGGGGCTGCGTCGCCTTCGGGGGCTGCGTCGCCCGCGGGGGCGGCCGGGTCCGCGCCGGGCTCACCCTCGACGCCCTCACCCTCGACGCCCTCACCCTCGATCGCCTCGGGCTCGGGCTCGGGCGCGGGCAGCTCGACCTTCATGCCGAGCTGGTCCTCGATCAGCTTGGCGAGACCCTCATCGCCGGTGGCCATGGCGATCTCGGTGACCGACTCGACCATCCGGTCCAGGTCGGCTTCCTTCTTGATCGCGTCGTCGGCGTCCAGCACGCTCTGCGCGATGCCCACGCCGACCGCGATCGCGACCAGCACGCTCATCGCGGCGGCGAAGTAGGCCGGGCGCCGCGTGTCGCGGCCGACCCACAGGCCGAGGATGGCGGAGATCCCGCCGATTGAGAGCGCGGCGACCGAGCTCCACGCACTTTCCCATGCTGCATCCATGAGGACCCTCCAGGTTGGTCGGCCGGGTAACTCACCCGGTCGAAGCGGCGCCAGCTTAGCCCTGTCCTCGTTCGACCCGCTGGCTTTTCCACCAATTCACCAGCGTAGTCCTGGCCCCGCGGTATGAGCGCGCGCCTCATCTTCCCCTCTCTGGGACCCGTGGAGACCCCGTGGCAGAGACCCTTCGCACCATCGCCGACTCTGTGTCCTTCCAGCGCTTCATCACCATCGTCATCCTGCTGGCGGGGGTCCTGGTGGGGGCGCAGACCTACCCCGACATCGTCGCCCGCTACGGCGGGATGCTGCACGCCCTCGACCTGCTGATCCTCGGCGTCTTCGTGGCCGAGGTCGTCGTCCGCATGGGCGCGCACGGCAGCAAACCCTGGCGCTACTTCCTGGACCCGTGGAACGTCTTCGACTTCGCCATCGTCGTCGCCTGCTTCCTGCCGCTGGACTCGCAGTTCGTGGTCGTCCTGCGGCTGGTGCGCATCCTGCGGACGCTGAAGCTGGTCCGCGCCCTGCCCAAGCTGCAGATCATCGTCGGTGCCCTGATCAACAGCATCCCCAGCATGGGCTACGTCTCGCTGCTGCTCTTCATGCTCTTCTACCTCTACGGGGTCACGGCCACCTTCGTCTTCGGCGGCAACGACCCGATCCACTTCGGCACGCTCCAGATCTCCATCCTCTCGCTCTTCCGCGCGGCGACCTTGGAGGACTGGACCGACCTGATGTACATTCAGATGTTCGGCTGCCAGAACTATGGCTACGGCGGCAACGAGGCGCTCTGCACGGCGTCGAACGCCATGCCCGTCTTCGGCGCCCTGTTCTTCGTCTCCTTCGTGCTCTTCGCCACCATGATCGTGCTCAACCTCTTCGTGGCGGTGATGATGAACGGCATCACCGAGGCCACCCAGGAGTCCGACGACGAGCGGCGGGACGCTCGGGGCTCCACCGACCTGGCCCTGCACGAGGAGATGGAGCAGCTCAGCGAGCAGCTGGGCGCAATACAGGAGCAGCTCCGCAGGCTGCAGCGCCTGGCCGAGCGAGGCGCCGCCGCGAAATAGTCCACGTCCCCACCCCCGGGTGCCCCATGTCCGAATTCGACGAACCCTCCCTGACCTACCACTCCGAGCCTCGCCCCGGAAAGATCGAGGTGGTCGCGACCAAGCGGCTGCGGACCCAGCGGGACCTCGCCCTGGCCTACACTCCCGGGGTCGCCGAGCCCTGCCTGCGCATCCACAAGAACCCCGAGGACGTCTACAAATACACGGCCAAGGGCAACCTCGTGGCCGTGATCACCAACGGCACGGCCGTCCTGGGACTGGGCGACATCGGGCCCATGGCTGGCAAGCCGGTCATGGAGGGCAAGGCCAACCTCTTCAAGAAGTTCGCCGACATCGACGTCTTCGACATCGAGCTCGACGCGCGCACCGCCGACGAGATGGTGGCCGCGGTCAAGGCGATCGCGCCGACCTTCGGGGGCATCAACCTCGAGGACATCAAGGCGCCGGAGTGCTTCGAGGTCGAGCGGCGGCTGCAGGCCGAGCTCGACATCCCCGTCTTCCACGACGATCAGCACGGCACGGCCATCATCTCGGCCGCGGCCCTGATCAACGCGATCGAGCTGAGCGGCCGCAAGATCGAGCAGACCACCATCGTCTTCTCGGGGGCCGGTGCGGCAGCCATCGCCTGCGCCAACCTCTACGTGCAGCTGGGCGCCCTTCGCGAGAACATCGTCATGTGCGACTCGCGCGGGGTGATCCGCGCCGACCGTCCCGGCCTCGACCCCAGCAAGCTGGCCTACGCCACCGCCCGCGAGCTCAGCGACCTGGCTCAGGCCCTGGTCGGGGCGGACTGCTTCGTCGGCCTCTCGGTCGCCAACGTGGTCAGCGCCGAGATGATCAAGGCCATGGCCCCGAAGCCCATCCTCTTCGCGATGGCCAACCCCGATCCCGAGATCCCCTACGAGGTCGCTCGGGCCGCGCGGCCCGACGCCATCATCGCCACCGGGCGGTCCGACTTCCCCAACCAGGTCAACAACGTCCTGGGCTTCCCCTTCGTCTTCCGCGGCGCCCTGGACTGCCGGGCCCGCAAGATCACCGAGGAGATGAAGGTCGCCGCCACCCGCGCCCTGGCGGAGCTGGCCCGGCAGGACGTGCCCGACGAGGTGCTGCGCGCCTACAACGTCAACCGGATGACCTTCGGGCCCGAGTACATCATCCCAAAGCCCTTCGACGCCCGCGTCCTGCTGTGGGTCGCCCCCGCCGTCGCCCGCGCCGCGGAAGAGAGCGGCGTCGCCCGGCACCCCATCGCCGACCTCGTGGCCTACCGCGAGCGCCTGCACACCCTGGTCGAGCGCGCCCGCGGGCTGATCGCCCCGCTCAACCAGCGGGTCCGGCAGGCCCCTCGCCAGCGCATCGTCTTCCCCGACGGCCCCAGCCTGCAGATCCTGCGCGCGGCCCAGATCCTGCGCGACGAGCGCCTCTGCGCCCCCGTCCTGCTGGGCCCCGCCGCCACGATCGCCGAGCGCGCCGCCGAGGCCCACATCTCGTTGGAGGGCATCGAGATCGACGAGTGCCTGCCGTACACCCCCGCCACCGAGCGCATGGTCGAGGCCCTCTGGAAGGCCCGGCAGCGCAAGGGCATGACCTTCCAGGCCGCGCGGGCCGCCTTGCGCAACCGGCCCTACTACGCCGCCATGATGGTCAAGCTGGGCCTCGCTGACGGCATGGTCGGCGGCCTGGACAAGCCCTACCAGGACACCGTGCGCCCCGCGCTGGAGGTGCTGGGGGTCGCGCCCGGGCACCGCTCGGCCTCGGGCACCTACGCCATGCTCTTCAAGGACAAGCTGCTCTTCCTGGGGGACTGCACCGTCAACATCGCGCCGGACGCCGCCACCCTGGCCGAGATCGCCCTGAACACCGCCTCGGTCGCCGAGACCTTCGGGCAGGTCCCCCGGATCGCGATGTTGTCCTACTCCGACTTCGGACAGAGCCGCCACGAGCCCGAGGTCGAGCGCATCCAGGCCGCCGTCGAGATCGTTCGCCAGCGGCGGCCCGAGCTCGAGATCGACGGCGAGATGCAGGCCGACACGGCGGTCCAGTGGGAGAAGATGCGGCAGAACTACCCCTTCACCACGCTGACGGCGCCGCCCAATGTGCTGATCTTCCCGCACCTGACCGCGGCGAACATCTCGTACAAGCTGCTGATGCAGCTCACCGACGTCGAGGTCCTGGGGCCGATGCTGACCGGCATCGACGGGGCGATCAGCGTGATCCCCGTGGGAGCCAGCGTCAACGAGATCGTCAACACCGCGACCTACACGGCGATCCAGGCGCTGGGGCGGAAGGCGCGGGGCTAGGGGCGGGGGTCGGAGCTGGTCTCGATGCGAGCGAGCACGTCGAGCACCAGCTCGTACTCCTGCCGGGCGAGGATCGCGTTCTGTTCGTTCGGGAGGCGGAGGTATTCGAGGTGAGCGGTGGCGGCTCGGGCGATCAGGGCGTCGATGAGGACCTCGATGGAGGCTTCGTCGAGCTGAAGTTCGGGCCACCATTGTACTGCATGCTCGATGGGGTCGATGGGCCCGTCCGGCGGGGACACGGCCAGAGCCAGTCGGGCGGCGTCCACGGCGAAGGTGCCTCCTTGATTCTCGTAGAAGCCCTGGAGGGCAACCTGCGCACATTCAAAATGGCCGAGTCGAACAAGGCCCTTGACCCACTTGGAGTGAGTAGGAGGCTG
>DDSR01000020.1 GCA_002343455.1 Deltaproteobacteria bacterium UBA2385
GGGGAGGTTTCTGGAGGGGGATCCTGCAGCCCCTTCCAATTCGGGGAGGTCCCCCTTCGCGTATGCGGCGTGCAACCCGGTCCGGATGTTGGACCCGGGAGGGTACCAAGAGACCCCGGCTTCGGGTGCTGCTGCGGCGGCCCCGGAAACCGTTGTGCAGGCGGGTCAGTCGCTCCAGATGAATTACACGGACCCTGCTACTGGCGCGCAGTCCACTTTCAACGCGCCGACATACTCCGAGACATCTCCTGCCGCGACCCGCTTCATCGAGGCCGTACGAGGTGGGGGCGAGGTCGAGTCGATAGACCTGCCCCCGGTACTCCAGCAGGCGGTGAATGACCGGGCGGCGAACTCGCTGGAAACGGGTCGTGAGAACGGGTTCGTAGCCTGGGAGAAGGACGGCGCGCTCGGCGTGACCCTGGCGCCGGCGGGGTCCGAGGGCTCCATGGGCAGTGTTCTCAAAGACACGCCGATCCCTGAAGGGGCGAGCAGGCTGGGGTCGATGCACACGCATCCAGGTCGCAATCCGACTCATGCCGGAGCGATGTTCTCGGAGGGAGACATCGGTTCATTCCTGAACTCAGGCGACAGCTTCATGCTTGCCGTGGCGATGAAGGGCGCGGACAGTCCAGGCCCAGACTACATGCTGGCAACCATGATGGTTCGAACCGGCTCAACCCCAACCAGCAAGGCCGCGATGTTGAAAGATTCGGCGCAAGTCAACGCCCACGATGCCTACCTGCGGGCAATTGGTACGGGTGCCCCTTTGACAGACAGGTCGGTGTTGGATTCAACCCGATCCATGGGGAACTCGCTATCTGTAGGCATGATGTCGGGCCGTATGGACCTGCCGGATCGCCGGACAGCAAGGAGAACACCATCGGTGGAGCCCATCCCCGGCTGGACCATGCGTAGGTTTTGAGGAGATGTCGATGTACTCAGCGACCATCGCCGTGCTGGTGGCATCCTCCTGTGCCACACAGAAGGATGGAGACGCGGAGAAGCCGCAGTCAGCCTCTTCCACCGTCATCTGGGAGTTCGCGTCTGGAGCTAACTGGGTCGAGTACCGAGGACGCCAATATGTACCCGACGAGGAAGCTCGCGAGCAGAGCCGGCAGGACGACTGGTCTGGGCCATTGGTCCTGTCTGGTTCGGCGGTTGCAGGGCTTCCCTGGATTTCCACATGTGCAAGTGTGGACACTACGCAGGTCTCGCTGGCACTCTTTCCATCATACGTTGCGATGATCCCCTGGTACCGGTCAATGCTTGCAAACGACTTGTCTGGACAGCGGGAGCCGATTCAGGCCATGTTGGGTTTCACGGCCTTCTACGTACAGAAGACGCAAGCGGACGAAACCACAGAGGGACGAGGCGAATTCTTCGATCACCTGTTCTCCCGGATCTGGCAGCCAGTTGAGTGCCGCCGCCGGCTCGCTGTCGACAACTCTTCGTACATCGAGAGTGTGACCCACTTCTTCGATGGGTCCAACCACCGGCTCGTAGGTGAATTGCACCTCGGCGAGATCGCCGGGACTGGCACGGTCACCTGGCACGGAGGCCTGATGCCATACCACCAGTGGGAAGTGGGTCGGCTTGCAGCGCTCTCTTGCGCGTGGCTGAACTCCAACGCTGTCAGGATGGCTCCTCAGGCAGCGCTCAACACGGACTCGTCACAGCGAGTCGCCAACGAGGCCCGTCGGAGCCAGATGGCGCTGGTCAACTACCTGATTGCGGTAGATACTCCATTGGAGACAAACTTCCTTGTGGACATTGGCACCGGCTGGCAAGGCGCAACCACCACCACTGACTCCCGAGGTCGCGCGGAAGGTACCTTTCTCACTGTCCTGGACGCCCTGCGCTTGAACGGCGGCTGGAGTTGCGACGCACGAGAGGGTAAGGAGCCCTATTTCTTCACGGTACTGGAGTGAGTCGTTGTGACGACAGACTCCTCCCTAACCGCAAGGAACGAAACGTCGAGAGCATTGCAGTGTGGTGAGCCTGAGGTCGGGGCCATTCCCAGGGCGGAGGATGCCCCGACCCTGTGTGGGCGCCTGGGACCTCAACGCGACCGACCACAACGGCCCTGTTTGCACGGCCAGCGAACGTCCTCCCCGCCGCCCAACCTCCGCAGCGCCTTGCTCACCGCCGCCGCCGACACCCCCTCGCCCCGCGCCAGCTCGGACTGGCTGGCGTAGACCCCCTCGTCCAGCATCCGCCGCCAGGCGCGGGCCCGTGCCCCCGGCTCGGTGCGCGTGGGCTTCGGCGTGGCCGGCTTCTCCTCACCCGGTGGGGTCCAGCCCTTCGTCGGCTTCACCTCGGGCGCCTCAACGCGGATGCGGAACTGCGGGCAGGGTGGGTTGGTCCAGATCAATCGCTACCAGCGGGACAGTTTCTGGGCGGGCTCCGGGCTGTTCGACTACGTGCAGGTCTTCGTCATCAGCAACGGCACGTTGACCAAGTACTACAGCAACACGACGCGCCGCCAGCACATCAAGGAGGCGGCGGGCGGCAAGAAGGGGGTCCGGGTCACG
>DDSR01000222.1 GCA_002343455.1 Deltaproteobacteria bacterium UBA2385
GCGCCGGGGCTGTACGGGCTGGGCGTGCACCGCGGCAACATCTTCCAGGCGCTGGCCCCCCGGGCCCTGGCCGCCGGCGTCGAGCTGCGCGCAGGGGTCGAGGTCGAGGAGCTGCGCAGCCGGCCGACCGGCCTGCGACCCTTCGCCGACGGGCGGGAGCTGGGCGAGTTCGACCTCGTGGTCTGTGCGGACGGGGCCCGCTCGCGGCTGCGAGGCCAGGGCCTGCTGCCGCGGCGGGTGGACCCCTTCCCCTTCGGCGCGCTCTGGGCCCTGCTGCCGGATCCGACGGCGGTCTTCGGCGACCACCTGCACCAGGTCTACCGAGGCACCGGGACGATGCTCGGCTTCCTGCCGACCGGGCGCGGGCCGGAGGGCGGAGAGCCGCTGAACAGCCTGTTCTGGAGCGTGAAGCTGAGCGAGGTGGAGGCCCTGCGCGCCCGCGGACTCGAGGCCTTCAAGGCCGGGGTGCTGGAGCTGGAGCCGGCGGCCGCGCCCCTGCTCCAGGGTCTGCGCGAGCTGGACGATCTGCTGCTGGCCCCCTACTTCGACGTGCGAATGCCTCGCCTGACCGGGATGGTCGGTTCCGCGGGGCTGGCCTTCATCGGAGACGCCGGTCATGCCATGAGCCCCCAGCTCGGGCAGGGCACCAACCTCGCCCTGATCGACGCGCTGGCCCTCGCCGAGGCCCTGTCGGCCGCACCTCTCCCCGAAGCCTTGCTCACCTTCGAGCAGCGCCGCCGCGCCCACCTCCGCTACTACCAGCTCGCCAGCCGCTGGCTGACGCCCATCTTCCAGAGCCGCCTGTCCTGGCTGGGACCGCCCCGGGACCTGCTCTTCCACNNCCTCTCCCGCCTGCCCTGGGTGCGAGGCCGGGTGCTCGACAGCCTCGTCGGCCTCGCCGATGGGCTCTTCACCTCGCAGCGGCTGGAGGAGGTCCCCGCCTGGAAGAGCCTGCCGGCCGGCGTGGCGCCCGAGGCGCCGGGAATTCAGCAGGACCATTGACGCTCATAGCCCTGCAGGGCTGCCGGGGAACATAAGGGTGCGAGTAGATCCGGTCTCTTCGGGTTCGTACCAGGCAGGTTGGATGGCCAGTCCGAAGACCAGGTCGTCGGCGCCGTCGCCGGTGAAGTCGATGTCGGCGATGAGTCGTGGGCTGCCGTCGTAGGCGCTGCTCCACGCACGGTCCGTAGGGGCCAGAACCTGACCTCGGACCAACTCGTCGACGTACCATGTCCCAGGATCGGGCATGTCTGCGAACTTGATGATCGAGGTGTCGACCTCTCCGATGTCGTCGGAGGCTGTCAGTATCAACTCGGGTTCGCCGTTGGCGTCCAGGTCGCCCGTGCAAGAGCTCACCATGGGGGTGATGGCGTCGTCGTTCAAGATCTGAAACACTGCGTCGGACAGGTCCTGCGAGGTGCTCGTCCAGTCCCAACCGTAGAGGGACAAGACTTCCCCTGAGTCACCCGGATGCGGCGAATCGTCCCAGAGGGTCTGTGCTACAATCATCCGATCACCACTGGAAACTGGACAAACAATCGGATTGTATAGACTGAAGGCGGGATCGCCCCCCGTTCGAATTTCACCATCGGCGTCACCCATCACAATATCTGTAACCAATGGACCAAGATACGTTCCAACAAACGAGTCCGACCCGTCACTGCTGTGTAGAACCACGAGATCCGCAACTCCATCTCCATCGATGTCTGCAACCGACTGCCCAGACATCGCCCACCCTTCTGTGAAGGTCAGGGCCGGGGCATCCTCAACACCACTACTATCAAGAAAGTGGTCCCCCCCAATGAACACAACCGTAGACCCCATAGGCCCAGACCAGGATGAGGCAACAACGATCACTGCTCCGCCATCCAGGTCGGTATTCGCCACGGCCATCCCAAGGTTGCCGAAGGTCCCCCAAGCCGCGGGTTGCTCTACCTTGTCCACTGTCGACAGATCGATTTCGCCTCCCAGAGTTCCATCGACCAGGTAGACTCGAGAAGGGACCCTTGTGTCATTGGGTGATTGGTTGGAAACCAAAACCAAGGTGTCGTGCGATCCGTCACCATTGAGATCGTGGGTGCCTGAGGCCCAAGCGGATGCCGACCAAGCACGACAATCCACCGGCGCCACCAGCGTAGCCAGGCTGCGGTCCCCTGCCGCCTCGGTTCCCGACGCTGCCAGGCTGGTGACATGGACCTCGAAGAAGGTCTCGCCTGGCCCGCAGCCCTGATCCGACGGCGTCCACCAGCCCAGGGCCAGCTCCGGCTGACCGTCGCCGTCCACATCTGCCACGGATCCCAGCGGCGAAGCGCGGGCTGCGGCGTTCATCGAAAGGATCTCCAACCGCGCCTCGGTCACGTCCCACTCGGCGTCAATGCCGCAGGCGCCGGGAAGACCGTCGCAGTCATCGTCGATGCCGTTGCCGCAGATCTCCTCCGCTCCGGGGTGGACCGCCGGATCGTTGTCGTCGCAGTCCTCGTCGACCCGCCATCCGTCGCCGTCCGCGTCGAAGTCGTCCTCCCCGGCGCAGTCCTGGTCGACCCCGTCGTACCAGGTCTCGGTGGCCCCGGGATGGATGGTCGGGTCGTCGTCGTTGCAGTCGCCGGTCTGCGTCGCGTAGCCCTCCGGGCAAGCGCAGGACTCAAAGGTCGAGTCCTCGATGCCCCAGCCGTCCTCGTCTATGTCACGGTAGCAGGTGATCGGAGGCAGCATCTCGGGGGGATCGACCACTCCGTCGCAGTCGTCGTCCACCCCATTGCAGACCTCCTCCGCGCCGGGGTGGACCGCCGGATCGGCGTCGTCGCAGTCATCGTCCACGGCGGCGTGGCCAGCAGGGGCAGTGCAGGCCCACACCTCCGCTCCGGCGCCGAAGCCGTCACCATCCGCGTCGGCGTACCAAGCGGTCGGCGTGCAGTCCTCGGCTGTGTCCGTGCCGGCAGGCGGGGGCTTGACGGTGCAGGACAGGAGGAGGAGGATCAGGACGGACATGTGTGAAGCGATGACCCGTCGCACTCAAGGGTCAAATCGGTATCACAGCTGGATCCGCCTGGGTTGCAGTAGTCCGAATCCGGCCCGCCATCGATGGAGTCCCCAGTCCCCTCAGCATGGATCTGGTCAACTCCCGTCCCCGCGTTCACCGTGTCCGTACCACTCTGGGCACACACATCATCCGCCCCCGGACCGGCGTTCACCTGGTCGCTCCCCTGCCCCGCGCACACTCGATCCGCCCCCGAGCCGGCGTCGATGTAGTTGCCGCCTTCGTGGCCGGCGATGTCGTCGTTGCCGTCCCAGCCGTAGAGCGCATCGGCATACTTGTCGGAAGCGCGCGTGCTGCCAATGATCGTGTCGTTGCCCGGGGCG